>CAIYOY010000302.1 GCA_903927905.1 uncultured Verrucomicrobiales bacterium
GGAAATCAGTGATGTGCCGGCTGATTCGCCTGCGGACATGATGTGGATGTCTTTCATGGCGCGAAAAACTTAAGCAAAAAGATTGGCGGGCGATATGGGGTGTTTTACCCATGCGCGGCCAACTGCTTGTCCTCCACCGGCAGATAAATCTGGGGCCCGGATTCCCAATGGTACAGAGAGATTGCACCGATGACCGCAGCGATGCTGCCGCCCAAAATCATCCAGTCTGCTTTTGTGGCCACCAGCAGCCCGGCAAAGAATTGTGCAACACCCGAACTGAATGAACTGCCGGCTGCCAGACCGATGATCACCAGCGCGAACCCGCCAACGAATAAAGTAAGAGGAATAATTTTAGTCACAGTCACAGTTTAAACCGGATGCGAACTGCGGGCCATAGGGTGAAACCCGACTTATGGTTAAAAGTGGGTGCAACCGAAAAAGCGGCAGAGGACTAGCCGCAGTCCAAAAGCTATCGCCATGTTGAACGCGCCATTACGCGCGAAGCGTCTTGGACTGCGGCCAGTCCTCTGCCGCTTTTTTCCTGCGCCATCGGAGTTTAGGAACTCTTCACTAATGCAGTTCGCTGGTGGCCGCCTCCGGCCCGTTTTCCCGTGGATTTGATTCGGTCTGACCGGGCATGGATTCAGCCCGCGCTTTGGCGGCAAGCCGTTCAAATCGCGCCTTGATCCGATCCAGTTCCTCCTCGGACAATTCCTCAATGTCCAGCAGCGAGTTGGTCGCGGCCTTGGTGGCGCGGATCAATTCGTCGAGTTTCAATTGAATGGCTTCGCTCTCGCGGTTTTGGGCGTTGCGAATGAGGAAGATCATCAAAAAAGTGACGATGTTGGTCACCGTATTGATGATCAGCAGCCAGGTGTTGCCAAAATGAAACCATGGCCCCGTCAGCGCCCAAATCAAAACCGCGCCCAGCGCAAGCACAAAGACCATGGGATGCCCGCTGGTTCGCGCCACCGTCCGGGCAAATTTTTGGAAGCCGCCCAGCAATCCCGCCCCGGCGACCCGTTCTGATTTTGGTTGGTCCTTGTCTTTCAAGTGATGGATGGGACGCAACTCGCCAACAGCACCATTACAGAATCTTCTCCCTCTCCTCCATCGCATGGAGGAGAGGGTTGGGGAGAGGAGGTTACCTTGCTCATTGGTGGATGCGCGTCTATTGTTTGGGCTTGTTCTCGTGCTCTTTGTCCGCCGGGTTCGGTTCGTTCTTTTGACTGGCGGCCGGTTTTTCCCGGCCAGCAGGACGCTGGTTTTTCTTATCCGGCACCTTGGTCGGCTTTTCCTGTTTCTCAATACGTTTGTCGCTCTTCTGTTCAATTGGTTCCTTAACTGCTGCCGGATGATTAACTTCCGGCCTGACTTCAGGTCTGGCTTCGGGCGCGGCGGAAACAGGTTTTTGTCTTTCGCCTGGCGTGACGCGCGCGGCCGGCTCACGGGGAGTGACGACAGGCTTCTCCACCGGCGTTGCTTCGTGCGTGGCCACCGGCTTCTTTTGGACCGGGACAGCCTCGCTGCGAACCGGGGCCGCTGCTTTTCTCTCCACCAGCGGAGCTCGCTGCCGGGCGGCGACGGGCGCTTCTTCCTTGTGGCGCAGTTCCTGCACCGCGACCACCTGGACTTTTCGGCCGCTCGCTCTTTCAATGACCGCCGTGGACGGTCCGCCAATGATCACCCGGTTATTGACGATTTTGGTGTTATTGATGACCACCGTGTTTTTAATAATGGTGGTGTTATTGACAACCACGATGCCGGGACGAATAGGCTCCATGAAGCCGCCTTCCTTGACAAAAACGAACGCGTGGGGCGAAATGCGCGACTCATTAAACCCGACAAAACCGCCGCCCACCGAAATGCTCACCGACGGTTGCAACGGCGCCCAGCCGACATAGCCGCCGCCGCTGTGCCAGGAAACCCAGGCGGGGGCCCATTGCGTCTGCGGCATCCAAAACCAACCGCTTTGTTCGTTGAAATCCCAGCGGCCATAATGGTAAGTCGCCCAAGCCCACGGTTCATCGCTGGCCCAATACCAACCGGCCTCGGTCTGTTGCCACCGCCCATTGCAGTAAGGCCGCCAATCACGCTCCACATGGCTGGGCCTCCAGCAACGTCCGTAGGAACCGACCACCACCCATTCCCCTTGGGGAGCGAGCGGTTGATAAAAATCGCTTTCCGCGTGAATTTCCACCGACACGGAAGGGAGTGGAACATTAATCCCGACTTCGACCGAAGGTTGACCCTGCGAGGTGAATCCGAGCAGCGCGCTGCAAACGATCATTCCGAGTTTTTGCTTAAACCATTTTGTCTTCATATTGATTTTCTTTCTGACTGCGGGGTGTGATTTTGTCGCGACCCTTTCCGCTTCCGCTTAAAATAATTTTCGACCTCAAGCGCGCACTGTTTTCCACAGCGTCGCGCCTGAGGGAAAAAGCGCTTGAATTCGTTCAAGTGCTCATGATTTTCCGACCGGCTGGACGGTTTTTAACCATCCCTTTGCCACCGGGGCCTTTCGCGGCCCGTTTTTTCGCGGCGGTCATGCGACCGCCTCTGCTTTTCTTTGCCATCTGCTATCACCTCCGTTCCTCGGCGGGATTTTCCACGCCGAAAATCTGACAGGCCCCTGCTGGTCGGCGGATCCTATTTGGAAAAATCCGTGCGTGTCCCCTGAAAATTGGTGCGCGTTCCTTGAAAAGTGGGGTTGGAGCCGTTGGCGCCGGGTTTTGGACTCTGATTGAACACGTTGCCGCTGGAGTTATTGGTGATCGGCCCGCCAGCGGAGGCATTGGTGAAAGATTTCCCGGGAGGGGCGGAATTTGTTCCGGTAATGAAAGCTTGTCCACTGGACTGACCGGAAGCCGATTGCGGGGTTTGGATGCCACCGGGCGCTTGCGGGGTTTGGATGCCGCCGGGAGCCTGGGGTGTTTGCGTGCCTCCGGGCGCAGCCGGGTTATTGGTCTGAGCCAAGGCCGCAAGCGTCCATATTGCCGAGGCTATGAGGAGGACGAAGGCAGGCCTTTTATATTTTGCAGTCATAAGAATATTTTTTGGCTGATTCCAGCGCGGGCGGGCGACGGAATTGATCCAAATAACAGATCAGATTTTCCCGGGTTTGATCACGAACAACACCACGCCACAAACCAGGGCGATCGCCCCGACGAAGGGCGGGATGAAGTGACTGTGAGTAGTGGCAATGTGGATCCCCAGAAAGTCCACGGGCTGGCCGGGAGTTTTGAAGGTGATGCCGGAGTAGGCCAGGACGATGACGCCCAAGGCCACGAGCAAGAAGGCAATAGTTGTTTTGGTGTTCATATTTTTGCGGGACTGCTGTTTAGGTTCGCTTGTTGCCGGAAATGACATTGAGCAGAATCATGACAATGGCGACCACGAGAAGGATGTGAATGAATCCGCCCATGGTGTAACTGCTGACCAGACCCAGGAGCCACAGGATGATGAGAACGACAGCAATGGTGTATAACATATTATTTTCTTTCGGTGGATGGCGTTGGCGGCGAGTTGATACCCGCCGCCACCGGTTAGATTAGTTGCCGGCGACCGGAGCGATGGTCATGTTGTTGTTCACGCTGACGACCCCGTTGATGTCATTGACCAGTTTGGAGACGAGGCTCTTTTCTGCGTCGTTCTTGGCCATGCCGTTGATGGTGACCACGCCGTCGGTCGTTTCGACCTTGGTATGGATGGCGCTGGTGGAACGATGGGCCATCAAGGCGGATTTGACTTGAGCGGTGATCGAGGCGTCGTCAATTTTCTCACCGGTGGTTTCTCCGGGGACGGGCGGGTTTTCGACCACAGTCATATCGTTTTTCACTTCTTTGACCCCTTCGATATCCATGGCGTATTCGGTCGTGAGTTCTTTTTGGGCCAGGCTGGAGGCTTCGCCGCTCAAGGTGACAATGCCATCCTTGACATTCACTTCAGTCTTGGTCGCGCGCACGTTGCGATGGAAGAGGAGCGAGGTTTTCACCTTGGTGACGAGCCAGCCGTCGGAATGTTCGGGCGGCATTTCACCCTTGATGGAGAGTTGATTATCCACGCTCTTGACGCCGGGCAGACTTTCCACGGTATTTTCGGCCATGTTTTTATGGGACCAATCGGCGACGGTGCCGGTCAAAGTGACCTCGCCGTGCTTGGATTTGGTCTTGATGGCGTCATCCTTGAGATAGGTTTTGAAGACGTAAGAGGTTTGGGCAGAGGAGACGATGCGGTCATCAGTCTCATTGGCGCGCACCGAGGTGGTGTTGGCCAGGAAGGCTCCGGTGGCGGCGATGAGCGCCAGTGAATAGGTGGACGTGATTTTCATTATGCTTTTGCTTTCGATTACTGTGTTATTGATATTTTTAATACAAGAGCAGATTAGATGGCGGACGGTCGCCGCGCTATGGGGTGTAACCCTACTGGGAAGTGGGGGGTGAAGAGTGGAAAGTGCAGAGTGACGGAAAAGACCTGCGCTACGCCATGGCACCGCAAAGCAGGCGTATTAAAATTCCACCGCGATATCGCGCATCAATTCTTTGTCCCGGAGGGACACCTGATAATAGCCCGGCAATTTATTGCCGGGTGAACGTGATCAAAGTCCTAAGTCCCGAAGGGACGGCTGAATTTTTAATGCACCCGCCCTCCCTGACCCGACTCAGTTGGTCAACAACTCACTCAGCGGCGACAGTGTGGGAATGCGGTCGCTGATGGCTTTGTTCGAGACAAGGATCGGTACGGACAACAAAGCGCCAGGGATGCCCCAAAGCCACGTCCAAAAAATCAGGGAAACAAAGATGACGACCGGATTGAGAGTGAAACGGCGGCCCAACAGAACCGGAGTGACGAGATTTGATTCCAGCAGATGCAGGAAGAGATACCACGCCGGCGGCAGCAGCCCCTGCCAAAGTGTGTCAAATGTGAGCAACCCGACAGCGGCCAGCAGGAGAACGCCGACCACCGGGCCGAAGTAAGGCACGAAATTCAACACGGTGACAAGCACGCCCCACATGGCGGCATTGGGCACCCGCAAAAAGTAGAGTCCGCCGCTGACCGCCAAACCAAGGCCGATATTGATCAGCGAAACGGAGAAAAGGTAGTTGGAGATGTTTTGCTGGATTTCGTGGCTGATTTCGACGGCTCGCTTTTTGTCGTGCAAGGTGGGCATGACCCGGACGAGTTTTTGCAGAAAAAGATCACCTGAGGCCAGCAAGAGGTAGAGCAACACCAGGGTTTCGCCGATGCCCGCAAGGAGGGTGCCGGTCCAGTTCAGAATGGTGGTGGCGCCGCGATTGTCTTTTACTTCCACCGTGGGGGCTTTCTCCTGAGCTTCCTTTTTTTCGGCCTCGGTCGCGCCCAGATTATTCACCGCCGCCGCCGCCTGGTTGAAACCGGCGAGGCGCGGAAAGATGGTCTGCACCCGCTGCCGCAACTCGGTCATGTGTTGCGGCGCGGCATTCATCCATCGGGCGGCCGGGCGACCCAATTCAAAAAATCCAAAACCTGCAATAGTGGCGAGGAGTGAAATCACAATGGCGGCGGAGATCGCAGGCGAAAGGTGGCAATATGACAACCAACGGATGAGCGGCTTCAGCGTCATGGCCGCCATGCAGGCCAGGACGACGGGCAAAACCACGGGCCGGGCGAAATAGAGGAAGGCAACGGCGGCGAGGATCACCAGAATGATCGCGGCGGGGGTTGTTTTTGCCACTGGAGCGGGCGTTGCTTCGGCCGACGGGATAAGAGCATCGGCCGGGCGTTGGGGGACAATATCGGATGCCGTGGCAACGGGCGCTTCAACCCGAGGAGATCGGAAAATAAAAAACGGCGATTTCAAAGTTCTACTCCGGCGGCTGTTCCGGACCGCGCGAGCGGAAGGCAGACCAGAGCGTGGAAACCATTCCTGCTCCTTTGATCGCGGTTTGCAACCAGGAGGGTTTTGCTTCGGCCTCGCTGGATTTGTGGCGTCGAAGGGCGGTGAAGCCCGCCACCAATGACGCGGCCGACGCCGCGATGGAACCATACGATTTGGCGCGATCGGTAAACGCGCGAACGCCGGTGCGCAACGCCGCCAAATCATCCACCATGTGGGCGCGATTGATTTCACTCTCCACAATTAAAAGTTGTTTGCGAATTTCGATCGGACTTAATTGAGTATTTTTTCGAAACATGCGCGGTCCTTTCGGAGTTGGTCAAGCGTCGCCGGGAGAGTCTGCCAATCACGCAGCAAGCCCGTGAGCCGATAATAGAGCGCAATGGCCCCCGCGCCATAGATACCGGCCAGGATGAGCAAGACCACCAGCGGCGAAGTCCGCCACAAAAGAACCACCACGGCAGCGGTAAAAGCGATGGCGGAAAGCAGGCCCAAGGCGACCACGCCTAGGGCCAGAAGGATGGCGCGCAGGAGGCGCACGCGCTCCTCCTGCACTTCCACCGCCAACAGTTCGATCCGGTTTTCACCGATGGTCAGCAGCCGCCGCACGAAACTTTTCGAGGCGGAACCGACTGGTCCAAAGTTAAAGGTGGATTCTTCCATAATGACATCAATCGCGGTTGCGGGCGCAACTGCGGGCCAGGAGATAACCAATGACCGCGCCGACCCCAACCCCGATGGCGATCGCTTGATAAGGATGTTCGTGCACGGTTTCATCGGCTGCTTTCGCGCCCGCCACGGCTTTGGCCCGGACATTGCTCGCGATTTCCTTGCCGCGTTCGAGGGCGGCGGAGAGACGATGACGGGCTTCGGCGACTTTTTCACCGGCGACATCGGCGGTGGCGGCCATCAAGGCCCGGGCGTCTTCGGCCAATTGGCTCACGTCTTCACTGATTGCATGTGTATGTTTGTTCATATTTTCTATTTGTTTTTGTTTTTACTGCAAAATTTTGCTGCTACTCGCGCCTTTTCTCATGCTCTTCGCCCCGACCACGACCGGGACCGGGCGGAGCCCAGCGCTTTGGGTATTGTTTGACAATAACCGCATGATGGTTGGCCGGAGAGTCGTGAAAATCGAGCCGGACGGACGGCGAGGCGAACAATACTTCGGCCGAGATGTGCGGCGGAGCAGAGCGGGTGACCCAGGCCCGGCCATCGCGATAATAATATTGGTGGCGGTAGCTGTTATAATAGACCTCGTAACCGGGGTAATAGACGTAATTGTCCTCCACCACCACGGTCGGCTCGACATAAACTGGGCGCGGCGGCGCAATATAAACTGGCGGAGGCGGCGCGACATAGACCCCCACTTCACGATGGCGCCCCCGGCCTTCCACCACACATCCGGTCAGCGCAACGATCACGGCCACGCA
The DNA here is from genome assembly GCA_903927905.1 of uncultured Verrucomicrobiales bacterium. Taxonomy (GTDB): domain Bacteria; phylum Verrucomicrobiota; class Verrucomicrobiia; order Limisphaerales; family Palsa-1400; genus CAIYOY01. The sequence continues at coordinate 7,309 of CAIYOY010000302.1, forward strand.
GGAGATCAATCCGATTTTTGAGTATTTGATTTTAGTCATAAAAAATTCCTTTTTGTTTACGGCGCAATTTTATCGCTGACCCACTGGCGGGCCTGATTGAATCCGTCTTTCAAATCGCTGTAAGCTTTCTTCGAGCCGGCTTTCACACTGTCCCAGGTGGATTCGGTGGCGTTCTTCACGTCATCGAGCTTCTTGCCCAACTCATCCGTTTGCAGACGCAAGGCGTGAATCTTGGGTTTGGCTTCGGCTTTGACCGCGTCGCTGGATTTTTCGATTTTCGCTTCGAGCGCATCCAGGTCTTTATTGATGTCGGCCAACTGGGCCTGCATTTTTTCGGTGAATTCGGCCTTCTGCGCGTAAGCGTAATCCTTCTCGGTCAAATCCTGCGCGGCAGCGGTGGTCTTTTCCTGGAGATTATCAATTTGCTTCGAGGTGGTTTCCGCTTTATCGCAGCCGACGGTGAACGCGGCCACGGCGGCAAAGGTGATGAGTAATGTTTTATGTTTCATGTTTAACGGTGTCAAAGTTGGCTTTTGTTTATTGCTGGCGGCAGATTAGGGCGGAGCCGGCGGCATGGCTATGGGGTGTAACCCTACCGCAAAAAAACGACGCCGGCGGATGGCCCGCCGGCGTCGCTGCAGGAACTGTCGGTTAAAAAGCGAAACGCACACCCAGTCGGACCACTCCGTAATAACTGGCATGATCCGGCAAGACCCAGCGGGAATCCATGAACACGCCGACCAGCGGAGTGAACCGATATTCCATGCCGGCGCCGACCTGGGCGAACCACGCATGGACCATGTCGAACTGCTTCCCGCCGCCGCCATAGACAAAGGGGGCGAACCCGCTCTGGCCCAACGGCAGCCGCAGGGTCATGTTCATCGAAGCACTGTCAATCAAAGCGCCGGTTTTATTTTCCGAATAGATGTCCGCGCCGATCCCGAGGTTGCGGGTGAGAAAGTAGCTCAGTCCCGACCCCAGCCCGAAATTGGCGTTATGCCGGACGCGCGCGCCGGACAGATGATCAATGGTGTATTTGCCGAAGGAAACGCTGCCGAACGCGTCGGCATCGATTTCCTTGGCCCGATAATAGTCGTAGGAACCGCCCGTGTTTTCTGCCGCCACGGTGGCCGTGACAGTCAATAACAACATTGCCGCTCCAACGAGCATTTTATTTTTCATGGTATTTATCATGGGGGTAAGATTGCAGCTTGCGTCCGGGCTGGCCATGGGGTGTAACCCTACTGCCGGGGTGTCCTGGTTTGTTTCGGTTTGCTGACCCAACCGGGCCGACAAAAAGCGGATGACCAAATGCCGGCATTGTTCCCGATGCTCGTTCAGTCTCCGGCGATAAACCATCCTAAGCCCAGTGAAACCCAGCAGACAAATGAAAGAGCCAAGACCCAATGCGCCGACCATCAAAGCGAGGGGTTGCGACATGTTTTGGGGGAAGCCTTTCAGGAAAAGCAATTCATAGCAAAGCCCGGCGAAGGTCAGCGCCGCCGGCCAAGCCAGCAGGCGGGTCGCGCGCCGCAGACTGTGTCCGTCGTTCTGGATTTGGGCGAGCTTTTCCTCCAATCCGTGACGCTGCGGGCTGTGGTCATAGCGAATGAGCTGCCGGAGAAAGGCCGTTTCTTTTTGATATTCGCTCAGCATGGTTGCAGCAACGCAAATGGCGCTACGGTCTGCCCGATTTTCCAAATGTGCATCTGGTTATCCTACGAGTCGAGGCCACTTTAGCCATAGGGTATAACCCTACCGGCAAGGAGGAGCCTTTGCCCTAAAACTGCGCCAGCCGCCCGAATTAATGGGCGGCTGGATTTGAGGGGTTTGTTTTTGCAACTTAGGAGCAGCAGGAAGAGTGCGATTCCTTGATGGCTTTTTCCACCGCTTCACGGGTTTCGCCGGTGGACTTTTGGATCCGACCAAGAAGTTCATCCTCCTGGCCTTTGACGTATTGCAGGTCGTTATCCGTGAGCTTGGCCCATTTCTGTTTCAGTTTACCCTTGGTGATGTTCCAGTCGCCTTTGATTTCAAGCGTTGTTGCAGTCATGATGTTATTTTTATTTGTTATGTGTCTTTTGTTCGTCGCCAACAAGGCGGCAAAAATGTTTTGCGCTAATCCACCACCAATTTGACCGTGGCGTCTCCGCGCAGGGCTTTGGAATACGGGCAGGTCTTATGCGCTTCATCCATGATGAGTTGAGCCTTGGCGGGTTCAATGCCGGGAAGTTGCGCGTGCAGTTCCACCGCCAACCCGTATCCGCCCGCGTCGTCCTCGATCAAACTGACCAATGCACGCACCGTGGAATCTTCTACCGGAGTGCAAAGTTTTTTGGCCGCGTTGCCAAGGGCGCCGTGGTAACAGGCGGAGTACGCGCCAGCAAACAACAACTCGGGACTGGGCCCAAGCTTCTCCGCGCCCGGCTTCAAGGGATTGCCCAATGTGACATCAAGCAAATGATCCGGGTTGCGAATCGTTCCATTCCGTCCGCCTTTGGAAACAGCTTCAGCGGTAAATAAAGTTTTCATGGTTATCAGTCTTTCTTCGGAAGCGGCACGTTGATGCCGAGCGCGGAAGCGAGATCAATTTCATGCTCCTGCTCCTGCACGATGATGCCACGCAAGGTTTCGCTTAAAGCAAATTCACCCATGGCCTCGGCTTGGCGGATGCGCTCGCGATAACGATCCACCGTGGTGCGTTCGTTTTCCAGATCGGCGCGCAACATGGTAACGGGATCGCTGGAACTTTTGACCGGCTTGGGCGTGACGCACGGCATCCCGCCCAGATAATCAATCTGTTTGGCGATCTTGATGGCGTGCTGCAATTCTTCGCCCGCGTGCGCTTCCAATTCCCGGGCAACGTCCGTGTAAGCCGCGCCCTTGAGCACCTGACTGTAAACAGTATAGGCAATGATGGCCTGATATTCGCCCGCCAAATCTTCATTCAGCAATTCGATCATCTTTTCGCGGGTGATATTCGGTTCCGTGGTAGTGTGTTCCTTAGTCATTATCTGGTGACGTTAACCCATGGGCGGAGCCGGGCCTATAAGGAGTTCACCCCATATACAGTTGGCCGGAAGGGATGGAGTATTGTCGCGGAAGCCAGTATACATGATGAAACAGAATTTAATAAAGTTGTCGCCGCTACGGACGACCAACGGACATACCGTGCAACTGGCTGCTACCAACCGTCGGTTGCAACGGGGCCTGGCCCGGCACAAGACGGCCGAAGCCCTGCTTCAGAAAAGCGCCAAACTTTACCAGGGCCTGTTGCGTGATTCTCTGAAATTGCAGGAAAGTTTGCGGCAACGAACCCGGCGGGCGCTGACGGCCCAGGAGAATGATCGGAAAAGCATCAGCCATGAATTACAGGATGAAATCGCCCAGACCCTGCTCGGCATCAGTGTCCGGCTTTTGAACTTGCAAACCGGGGCCGGGGCCAGCCGGGTCAGGCTGACAAAAGAGATTGCCACCACGCAACGGCTGGTGGTACACTCCATTCAGTCAATCAATCGGTTCGCGCGTCAACTCAATGTCTCCCTGCCAGCATTGAACACCCGCAGTCAGCGTTTCGCCAAATGAGTCGAGCCTCTTCATCCATGCGGAAGATTGCCCGTCGTCTCATTATTCGTGAGACCAGCGGCAAAAAATTGTCCGGCCCCGGGCCTCTGCCCGGTTTTCTGGTCTGCGCACAATTACGTTCACCTTTATCTACTCTCATGGGCAGCGCCGGTTATCGCGCCCTCCTTTCCCGTGCGCTCGCTTTGGCCGGCGCAGAAATTGCCTGGCTGCGTTCGCTCCAAGTCAAAGCCGACGGCACCCTGCCCGGGCCGAAAGAATTGACGGAAAAAATTTCTCCGAAGGACATGGCCGAGGGCCAGATTGTTTTGGTCGCCCACTTGCTCGGATTGCTGGTCGCATTTATAGGTGAAAAACTGACACTGCAACTGATCCGCGAGATCTGGCCCAAACTCTCCCTCAACGATCTGCCTTTTGGCCAAGGAACAAAATAATGAAAAAACAAAAAATTGCCCGCCGACGCCCGCTCCCAGGTAAGGCTCTGCAACGCGCGGCCAAAGTCACCATCCATAAAATCCCCACCGGCGTGCGCGGTCTGGACGACATTCTGGGCGGCGGCATCCCGGAATTTTCCTTCAACATCATCGCCGGCGCGCCCGGCAGCGGCAAGACCACCCTCGCGCACCAGATCGTTTTCGCCAACGCCACCGAGCGCAAACCCGCGCTCTATTTCACCGTCCTGGGCGAACCCGCCATGAAGATGCTGCGCTATCAACAGCAATTTTCCTTCTTTGATGAAACCAAAATGGGCAAAGCCGTCCGCTTCGTCAACCTGGCCGACGTCCTCCTGGAAAAAAACCTGAACGCCGTCCTCGAAGAGATCATCCGGCAAATCACCACCGCCCAGCCGGGTATTGTCATGGTGGATTCCTTTCGCACCGTCGTCCGCAAAGCCATGGCCACTGAGGGTGAATTGGAAATGCAGACCTTCATCCAGAAGCTCGCCCAATTCCTCACCAGTTGGCAGGCCACGACCTTTCTGGTTGGCGAATATGCCCAGGAAGAGATCCGCGACAATCCGCTCTTCACCGTGGCCGATGGCGTCCTCTGGCTCTCGCAATTGCCCGAGCGCAATTCCGTCGTGCGAAAAATGCAAATTTTAAAAATGCGCGGGCAGGACACCGTGCCCGGATTGCACACCATCCGCATCAGCAGCGATGGCTTGCAGGCTTTTTCCCGTACCCTGGGATTAACCGGCAAAAGCGTCCACCCCTTGCGCGGGCGTCGCCGGCTCTCCCTCGGTGTTCCCGAGTTGGACCAGATGACCAATGGCGGCTTGCTCGAAGGCGACAGCCTGCTCATCGCCGGGCCTTCCGGCACGGGCAAATCCGCGCTGGCCACCCAATTTATCGCCGCCGGCTTGCGTGCCGGGGAATCGGCGGTGATGGTCCTATTTGAAGAACGCCCGCAAGGTTACGCCCAACGCGCGGCCAATTTCGGTTTGAATCTGACCACGCCGCAAAAACAGGGAAAACTTGAGATCCTCTATTTGCGTCCGCTCGATCTCTCGGTGGATGAAGCCATGCAGGAAATCCTCGATGCCATCAAACGCGTCGGGGCCAAACGCCTGGTGATTGACTCGCTGGTCGGTTTCGAGATGGCCCTGGCCCCCGGCTTTCGCGAAGACTTCCGCGAATCACTTTACCGCATGATCGGCGCCCTGACCGGCGCGGGCATCACCATTCTCAGCACCGTTGAAGTCGAGGACACCTTCGCCGCCATGCCCTTCAGTCATTATGCCATTTCGTTTTTGACCGATGACATCATCCGCCTGCGTTACGTGGAAATAGACGGCCAGCTTCGCAAAGTCATGGTCGTGATCAAAATGCGCGGCGGCAATCACAGCAAAGACATCCGCGAATACGTCATCACCGACAAGGGCGTGGTCATCATCCACCCGCGCCGCACCGACTACGATGGCTTGACCACCGGCATCCCCCGGCGCACCGGCCCGCGCCTCGCGCAAGCCGATGAAGCCGCGCCCGAACCCAAGGCGAAGAAGTAGAAAAATTTATGGGCCAAAAACAAACAGCCGCCAGTTCATCCCCCGAGTTGTCCAGCCTGTCCCTGGCCATCACAGAACATGCGCCGCTGCCCATGGCCACGGTGGAAGGCGCCACCCACCTCGTGCGTTATGCCAACCCGGCGTTCTGCCGCCTGTTGAACCGTCCGATCAAACGGCTCATCGGCCAGCCGCTCTCCAAATTATTGCCAAAAAAAGATCCGTGCGTGACGCTGCTCAACCGCGTTTATCAAACCCAAAAAGCCGAAAGCTTCACCGAACAGGAAGCGACCAAAGCGCATCCCGTCTTCTGGTCTTACACCATTTGGCCGGTGATGGAGGACAAGGGGTTGGTGGGCATCATGATTCAAGTGACCGAAACCGCCGAGGTTCACGGCACCACCGTCGCCATGAACCAAGCGCTGGTTCTTGGCTCCCTGCGCCAGCATGAATTGACCTCCGCCGCCGAGGATTTGAACCAAAAATTGCGCGTGGAAATCACCACCAAGGCCAAGATCGCCACCCATCTGGCCAGCACGGCCCATAAACTTTTTGCAAAGGCCCGGGATCTGGCGGAGAAGGCGCGGCTGCTCGACTTGAGCCATGACGCCATCATCGTGCGCGATATAAAAGGTCATATCCGCTACTGGAATCATGGCGCGGAAGAAATTTACGGCTGGTCGCGAAAACAGGCGATGGGAAAACCCATCCATACCCTGCTGCAAACCAAATTCCCCGTGCCCTTGAAGCAAATAACGGCGGAATTGCACCGGACGAACCGATGGAGCGGCGAACTGATCCAAACCAAACGCAATGGCCACCGCATCACCGTGCTGGCGCGCAAGACTCTGGATCGCGACCATCAGGGCCATCCCGCCGCGCTGCTGGAAAGCATCACCGACATCACCGAGCGCAAACAAGCGGAAGAAACCAAACGCCGCATCGCCGCGTTGGCCGCCTCCAATCAAAAGTTGGAACAGGAAATTATCCACCGGCAAAAAACAGAGGAAGCCCTCAGCCTCAGCGAGCAGGAGGCCCGCAAACATTTGCAACAATCGCGCGCCATGCAGGAAGAATTGCGGCTGCTCTCCCGCCAGGTTCTGACCTCCCAGGAAGACGAGCGCAAACGCATCAGCCGCGAACTGCACGATGTCATCGCCCAGATTCTGACCGGCATCAATGTCCGCCTCGCTGCTCTGGCCAAAGAGGCTGCGACCAATACCAAGCATCTTGACCGCAGCATCGCCAGCACCCAAAAACTGGTCAGCGAATCCGTGGACATCGTCCATAAATTCGCCCGCGAATTGCGTCCCGCCGTGCTGGATGATTTTGGGCTGGTGCCCGCGCTGCAATCATTCCTCGAAAACTTCATTGCCAGCACCGGCATCCGCGCCAGCCTGACCGCCTTTGCCGGAGTGAAAGAATTGTCCACCGAGGGGCGCACCGTCCTCTTTCGCGTCGTCCAGGAAGCGCTCACCAACGTCATCCGCCATGCCCAAGCCAGCCGGGTGGAACTGATCATCGAGCAGTGCGGAAAAAACATCTGCCTGAAAATCAAGAACGATGGCCAAGCCTTTCAGGTCGAAAAAATCCTGCACGCCAGTGTCAACAAACGCCTTGGCATCCTCGGCATGAGAGAGCGCGTCGAAATGATCGGCGGCACTTTCACCATCATCTCCGCGCCCGGCCACGGCACCACCGTGCAGGTGGAAATTCCCTTTAACAAAATGCGGGGGGGGGCGCGACTGTTCCCGCTGGAAAAAATTTAAAATAATATGAAAAAAATCACCGTCCTGTTGGCTGAAGACCATGCCGTGGTCCGCGAAGGCTTTCGCAAAATGCTCGAACTTGAGCCCGACTTCGAAGTGGTCGGCGAAGCCCAAAACGGTCGCGAAGCCGTTGCCATGGTCAAAAAACTCCATCCAGTCGTCGTGCTGATGGACATCGCCATGCCCCTGCTCAACGGCCTCGAAGCCGCCCGCCAGGTGATGGCGGCAGTCCCCGCCACCAAAATCATCATGCTCTCCGCCCACAGCGAAGACGCCTACATCGAGGAAGCGACCAACGCCGGAGCCAGAGGGTTTCTGCTCAAACAAACTTCCTCCAACATCGTCTGTCAAGCCATCCGCGAAGTGCAGAAGGGCACCACTTTTTTCAGCCCCTCCGTGACCAAACGGATGAATCATTTCAATCCGAAATTGACCGGTCGCGCCGGCGCCCTCAAAAAAAATGTGGCCCAATTGACCTCGCGCGAAATGGAAGTCCTGCAACTCATCGCCGAAGGCAATGCCAACAAACAAACGGCCTCGGAATTGGGCATCGGCATCAAGACCGTCGAAAAACATCGCGAACATTTGATGGCGAAACTCGACATCCACGACACCGCCGGCCTGACCCGTTACGCCATCGGCGCGGGCATCATCGAGAGCAGTGTGCAGTTGACCATCGTCTAACCCTGGCGGATTGTTTGTGAAACCAATCACTGTTCTTCTGGCCGATGATCATAAAATTGTGCGCCAGGCCGTGCGCCACATGCTGGAATTGGAACCCGACCTCCAAGTGGTGGGCGAGGCAGAGAATGGCCTCGAGGCCATCGCCCTCGCCAAAAAACTCCGCCCCGACGTGGTGCTGATGGATATCGCCATGCCTCAACTCAGCGGAGTCGAGGCCGTCCGCCGCTTGCTCCGAACCGTCCCCTCCACCAAAGTCATCATGCTCTCCGCCCACGATGATGATGCCTACGTCAAAAGCACCGCCAAAGCCGGTGCCGTCGGATTTCTCCTCAAACAAACCTTCGCCCGCGAAGTCTGCCGGGCCATTCGCGAAGGCCAAAAGGGTCATACCGTTTTCAGCCCGGCCATCACCAAACGTCTGGCCGTTCTCCATCCCAAACCCCTCGCCCGCGCCAGAGTGGGCCGAAATAAGACCGCCGGGTTGACGATGCGCGAATTGGAAGTCCTGCAAAAAATCGCCGACGGCCGCACCAACCAGCGCCTCGCGGACGAACTGGGCATCGGCCTCAAGACGGCCGAGAAGCATCGTTCCAACATCATGCAGAAGCTCGACCTCCATGAAACCGCCGGCTTGACCCGCTACGCCATCAGCGCGGGAATCATCAAGAGCAGCGTCCGATTAACCATCGTTTAGCCACGTTCGCTGCAAAACCGGGTTTAGTGGCGCAATCCCGCAGCAAGGAAAACACCACTTGGCCGGCCATCTTGAAGCGGGATAAATCCCGCGCTCCTGACCATCACTTTTAATCGCACTCACATTCCTATCCATTCTTGATTCCTTGCCAACACCTTGCTTACACTCATCACGTTCATGAAAAGCAAAACTCTGCCCTCACGCAATGGCCTCCTCGCCGGTGGCAACTGGATCATTGACCAGGTAAAAATCATTGATGTCTATCCGCAACGGGAACAACTCGCCAACATCCGCCGCCAATCCCAGGGCACCGGCGGTTCGCCTTACAATGTGCTGGTGGATCTGGCCCATTTGGGCGCGTCGTTTCCGCTGATGGGCGCGGGCATGGTCGGCGATGATGACTTGGGACGGTTTATTTTACAGGATTGCAAGCGCAACAAGATTGACGCGCGCAATATTCAGACCACGCCCAAATGGCCAACGTCCTACACCGACGTCATGACGGAAGAATCGAACGGTCATCGCACCTTTTTCCATCATCGCGGCGCGAATGCCATCTGGGACGGGAACGATCTCGATTTCAAAAAAGTCAAAGCCCGCATTTTCCATCTCGGCTACCTGTTGTTGCTCGATGCGCTTGATGCCTCTGATGCCAAATACGGCACCAAAGCCGCCGCGTTGCTCCATGCCGCGCAACAAGCTGGCCTCAAGACCAGCGTGGATGTGGTCAGCGAAGACAGCGATCGTTTTGGCCGCATCGTCTCACCGTCGCTCAAGTATGTGGATTACTGCATCCTGAACGAAATCGAAGCCGGCAAAACCACTGGCTTCCGCGTGCGCGAACCGGATGGCCGCTTGAACACCACTTCTCTGCGTCATGCGGCCGGCGCGTTGCTGCAAGCCGGCGTGAAGGATTTGGTCGTGATCCATTTTCCCGAAGGCGGATTTGCGCGGATGCGTTCGGGTGAAGATTTTTGGCAATCGTCGCTCAACCTTCCGCCGAAATATATCGCCGGTACCGCTGGCGCGGGCGATGCCTTTGCGGCGGGAGTATTGATGGGCCTGCACGAAGGCTGGGACATGCAGCGTTGTCTGTTCACCGGCGTCTGCACGGCGGCGGCCTCGTTGTCCGATGCGACCTGCACCGAAGGCGTGAAATCGCTGAGCGCAGCCTTGAAGCTGGCCAAGAAATTCGGAGTCAGACCAGAGCTGGAACATTCCTAACTTCTTTTTTCTCTGCGAGTCTCTGCGTCCTTTGCGTCTCTGCGTTAAGTCTGAGATGCAATCCGCTGTAACCAACGCCCCCTGCCCTCGCGTCTGAATCAGCATCGCAAACTATGATGACGAAAATTAAAACCATTATTCCGGCCTGCCTTTTGGCGTTGTTCGTCCTGACAGCAGCCGCCGAACCATCCAAGCCCAACATCATCTTCATCCTCGCCGATGACCTTGGCATCGGCAATGTCAGTTGTTATGGCGCGGACAATTTTAATACGCCCAACGTTGACGCTCTGGCGAAAAGCGGCCTGCGCTTTGAACATTGTTATTCCGCACCGCTCTGCGGCCCTTCCCGGGCCTTACTGATGACCGGGCGCTATGCTTTTCGCACCGGCATGACGAGCAACGACACCGGCCCGCTGCTGAAACCGGCCAATGAAACGATGATGCCCAAGCTGCTCAAACCAGCGGGTTACGTCACCGGCATGTGCGGCAAGTGGAGTCAGTTGCCGCTGCAACCGGGCGATTGGGGCTTTGACGAATATCTGCGCTTCAAAGGCAGCGGCAAATACTGGAACACCCAGGCGGGCAATAAAAATTACACCCTCAACGGCAAAGAGACGCCCTTGCACGATGGTGAATATCTCCCCGACACCATGCAAAAATTTGTCCTGGGCTTCATCAATCGCCACAAGGACCGGCCGTTTTATCTTTATTACTCCATGTCTCATATTCACGGGGAAATTCTGCCCACGCCCGACACCGCGCCCGGCGTCAAGGCGCCGTTTAAATGGTACCAAGATAATGTCACTTACATGGACAAACTCGTCGGTAATCTATTGGCCGAACTGGACCGCTTGAAACTGCGCGACAATACACTGATCGTTTTTGCCGGCGACAACGGCACCGCCACCCCGTGGTATAAGCGTTGCACCGTCCACGGCAAAGACCTTTCCGGCCACAAAGCCACCATGCTCGAGTGCGGCGCGCTCGTTCCGTGCATCGCCAGTTGGCCGGGCAAAGTTCCCGCCGATAAAGTGACCCAGGGCTTGATCAATATCTGTGATTTTTACCCGACGCTCGCGGAAATCGCCGGAGCAAAACTGCCGGAGAAGGTGGCCATTGATGGTCGGGATTTCGCGTCACAACTGCGCGGGCAATCGCCCACCTGGCCGCGCGATTGGATTTTTGTCGAACTGGGCAAGCATTGGTTCGATCGCGACGCGTCCTGGAAATTGAACGAATCAAGCAATCTGTTTGACATGCGCGGCGCGCCGTTCGCCGAGCCACTCGTTCCCGCCGACACTAAAGACGAGGTCGCCATCGCCGAACGCAAACATCTGCAAGGCATCCTCGACGAACTCAATCCCGCCGGCGGCATCGTGGATCCGGGCGAAGGCTCAGGCCGTCACGCGAAGAAAGTAGCCAAAAAGCAGGCGAAGAAAGCTAAAAAGGCCAACCCCGCCGCAGACAACTCCAGCCAGAACGCCAATGCGCCGGACCAATAAA
>CAIYOY010000303.1 GCA_903927905.1 uncultured Verrucomicrobiales bacterium
ACCGCGCGCTTCATGACCCAGGCGAACACCTCATCTGCATCACGCACTGCTGCGGATCTCAGCCAGTAACGACGAGGTTTGGGTTTGATGATAAAAAGATCATTTCCAGAGAAATGGCGGACTATCCGCCATGTTCGCAAAGCCCGGCCAGTCTCCCGGCTGAGCAATGTGTCAATATACTTTCGCAACGCTTCGGTGTCGCCAAATTTTTCAGCTCTATCCTTGCCTTTATGAAAAGCTACACACCAGCCAGTGCCCAAATCGTGAATGCCCTCAAATCGAAAATCGGGATAAACACTAAGCATCAATTCGGCAAAGATCTTCGCATATTTCCCAAGATTGCTTTCTTTGGCAGGACCGGCCAGTTGACGCCCCGCCGCTTCAGTATCCTTGATTAAAGGAATCATGAAATTAATAACATCATCTCTCAGGTGCCTTTGAATTCCACGAAAGACAAGTTTTCCATCCTTCGGATAAGGTAAATCCATAATGTCCTTTTTCAAAAAAGCAGACTGTCGTCCAATTAAATATCTTGGCCCAAATGATGCGAAAAATGGCATATATGGACGGATTTCCAGAAGAAATTCATACAAGCTTCTCAGAAGTGGCAAATCTTTATTTGCTGCCGCAATACCAATAATCTCATGCCTAAAGAGAAGCCTGCTGCCGGTTTCCCTTAAGGCTACTGGAAGACTTTCGTGTTCTTTAATGAGAATATGTGGTGGGTTGAAAAGCCTATCATCACGTGGCCATAAATACCACTCAACACCACATTTCTCAATCTTTGAGGTGTCCATTCCGTTTTCGTTTAATCCCTTAGTGTCAAGCAAATCCCATTTAACGCGTTCCGGCTTTCGTTGGGGTGTATACCGCTTTTTAGAATCTGCAGCTATGTTTTTTGAATACGAATCAATATCCGCTTCAATAAATCCCTCACTACAAACCCATTGCCGCTCCCGCCTCATTTTCCCAATGTAACTTTCCAATGTTTCCTCTTCGCTGAAACTCTTGTAGGTCTCCAATAAACGTCCACCGCCAAGCAAGTTGGCTTTCCAAACTCGAGGTTCATTGCAAGCGACATTCCGTGGAATCCAATGCAGGTCTTGCGGGTCAATTTCAAAAACTTGACGGCGATTTAGCAGCGAAGTGCGCCGAAACGTAGCATGCAAGAGAGGTTTCTTCTCGTCCGGTTTTGTGTGGCGGATAAATACAGCTATCGTCTTGATTCCCACCTTCGAACTGCCGGTGCTTTTCGTGGTTTTAGATTTTTTCCGGGTTGTGAACAGTCCGGATATAGAGGCGAAATCAAGAATCTGTGAGATGTGCCAATTAGAAAAAAGCTGTCGCCGAAAATCCGCCGGATTTTCATTGTAAATGAATCCTGCAGGCTGAATCAAACAAGCGGTGCCGCCCTCGGAAACCAATGGAATTATGCCACGCAGGAAAAGATAACTAATTTGATCATCGGGAACTGGCGGCCAATCTTTTCCGTCCTCATCTTTGGTAGTGCCGTCAAAATCCTTTTGAACTCCAGGAGCTAATTTGGATTCAAAAGGCGGATTGCCGACCACTAATTTAAATTTCTTTCCTGATTTCAAAAGGCTCTCTCGACAGGCAAAAAAATCTTTTTTAAAAATATTCTCACGCTTCAGATTGGGAAATTTTAGTTCCTTGAGCTGATTAAAAACATAGGAGGAATCATTCGGGCGACGTGGAAATTCGCTGCAAAGAGCAACACACAAACTGAAGATCGTCAATTCCACCGACTCCTCCTCAATATCTACGCCAAAGAGGTTGCTCGTCATGAGGTTTTTAAGGACTTTGGGCGAGGGGGCTTTTTCTAACGAAAGCAAGGCTTCCACCAACCGTCGCCATGCACCGACCAGAAAAACCCCTGATCCACATGCCGGATCAAGTACAGGAAAAGCCGCATGTGAAGCCAATTTAGTCGGATAACAGGCTTCTAGTGCGTTAACCACATCCTTTTCTGGCATGGCCTCATCTAACAACAAATCCACTAAATGATGTGGCGTAAAAAAAGCCTGGCTCTTTCCGCCAAGAAAATCCTCGTATATGTAGCTGATAACCTCAACTGGCAAATATTGGAAAGAATAGCGCTTCCAAAAATATTGTTGTAGTCCCTCCATGTTTCCCGCCGCAAAATTGGCGATGGCTGTAAGCTGGCTCCCGTCAATCATGCCGAGAATTTCGCTCAGTTTGGAGTCAACTTGGAACACATCGCCATTAAAATCATGTTCCAATCGAGTGATGGCGCGTAGCAATGCGCGAGGCTGCCGTAAGAGTGAGATAAAATCCGTCGCTCCGACCAATTCCTGGTCTGCGAAATAATCTTTCGGCAGGATTTTTCGATCCTCCAAAAAACGGACCATCAATGTGATGATGATCAGCCGACGAACAAACCAGTTTTTTTTCTCTTCATCAGAGCCGATTTTAGTGTGCTTCTCAAGTGAACGCCGAACCTCGCGCATTTCCGACACCATCGAATCCAGGGAGTTTGCGCCCTTGGCAAAACTTTGATTCTCCTCGGCTTCCCAAAAAGCTCCCGAATCAAACTGGCGCGCCGAAAAGCGCTTCCATGCGGGTGGTCTCGCTACAGCCATCCCTTTGACCGCCGCGCCGGCGAGAGCAATCTTATCTGCCGGAGCAAGAGTCAGGGATTCGATTCGTTGCGGCTCTTTGGGCTGCCCGTTATCGTCGAATTCTGGTGGCGGCAGCAGGTTGTAAATGTCAACTTTGACCGGGGTTAACACCATTGCCAGTGGAACTCTTCCGTAATTCCAAAGCTGATGATAGCGCGTTCCTAGTTTTGCGCTTTCTTGATCTGCATTTAATCCTCCTTCTTGAAAATCATAAATGAAAATTTCTGGTTTTGGCGCCCCCGCACCAACCGAAAGCCGAAAATAAACCCAATCGGCTTCGAACTCGCCGGCTTCATGCAAATAAGAGTTGAGGCGAGTTCGCCAAGGGTGTGTTTTCAGCAATTCATTCTCTTGCGCCGTTCGCTTCTGCGGATCGACGCAAAAAAGCCCGCTCCCTTTTGAGAGCATATCCAAGTGTTCCAAAATGGAAGTGCTAGATGACATTGGCAACTTTTGTGGCTATTCTTTTTAAAATCTAACCTTTAAATTTGTATTTTGCTCATCTGCAAATGGTTACACAGCCGATTGGACAAAAGCTGTCTAACCGAATAAATTTTGAACTGCGAGGTAATTAAACTCATTGCCTTTCTTTTTAGCAAGCCTCCTTGCGGCTTAACCTCAACGGGGTTCAAAATCTTGGTGTCACTGGCACCGTGCAATATGCGTGATTTTCTTGATAGAACCTTGGTTTGACATCATCCCCCGCGTTAAGTATGTGATAATGAGATGAATCAGGATGGCGTGTTTGCTGTCCAATCATCCAGGACCCGCGCAGGGTTGGTTTGAGTCCCCAATCTGGCGAGGCAGTCGTCTTATGTTGCCAAGCTTTTTTAAGTATGCCGAAAATTGAAGAACGATCAAACTCGTCCGCTCCACCGTCATCGGGGAATAAATCCACCAATTTGATCTTGATCATTGTCCTGGTCGCTCTCGGGCTGGGCGGTTATTTCTGGTTCAAGCACCGGGGCCAATCCGCCACGGATAAAAAGAACGGGCCGCCAAAAGACATGCCCGTGCCAGTGGTCGCTGGGAAGGTGGTTCGCACAAATGTGCCCATTTATCTGGATGGACTGGGCGCAGTCCAGGCGTTCAACGCCGTGACAGTGCGGACGCGGGTGGATGGACAGTTGCAAAAGGTGGCTTTCACCGAAGGGCAGGAGGTCAAGGCGGGCGATCTGATCGGATTGATTGATGCCGCCCCGTTCAAAGCCGCCGTGGAACAGGCGGAGGCGAAAAAGGCGCAGGACGAAGTGCAATTGGCTAATGCCGAAAGAGACCTACAACGTGACGCTCAACTGGTCAAGGACAAGATCGTTTCCCCGCAGGAATATGACACGCAAAAATCACTGGTCGGCCAGCTCACCGCCCTGGTCAAAGCGGATCAGGGCGCCGTGGATAGCGCCCAAGTCCAATTGGATTACACGACCATCAACGCTCCGATCTCCGGACGCACCGGGATCAGGCAGGTGGATCAGGGAAATATTGTTCATGCCAACGATACCAACGGTCTGGTGGTCATCACCCAGTTGCGCCCGATCTCCGCCGTCTTCACCCTGCCGGAACAGCAGTCCGCAGGAATTTTCGCCAAAATGGGACAGGGCAAGGTCCAGGTGCTGGCGGTGAATCGCGACAATAAAAGCAAACTCGGCACCGGCGAGCTGGCGGTCATTGACAATCAAATAGACACGACCACAGCCACCATCAAACTCAAGGCCACGTTCGCCAATGAAAAACTCGCGCTCTGGCCGGGCCAGTTCGTCAATGTGCGCGTGTTGCTGGATGTCCGGACGAATGGATTGGTCGTCCCGGCGCAAGTGATTCAACGCGGGCCGGATGGGACGTATGTTTTTGTCATCAACCCGGATCAAACGGTGAAGATTCAACCGGTCAAGGTGGCGCAGATTGAAGATGGCCTGGCGCTGGTGGATGAAGGATTGCAAGAGGGTGAACAGGTGGTGGTGGATGGGCAATATCGTCTGCAAACCGGGTCGAAAGTAAAATTGGGTGAGGGCGGCGGTAGAGGCAAGGGCGGCGGAGACGCCGGCAGCAGCGATGGAGGCAGCACGAATAGCAGCGGCAAAGGCAAAAGACATCATGGCGCAACGAATGACGAGAGCGGGACGAAGAGTGGCCAATAATTTCTCTGATTATGCAAGTTTCTGAAATTTCAAATTCCAACATCCAAGCTCCAGAGAAATTCCAAGCCTCAAACTTCAAACCCGGCCAGGCTGCGTCGGTGGTTCTCGATCACCAACGGGTTGAAATTGGGATTTGGGATTTGAAGTTTCATTGGAATTTGGATGTTGGAATTTGGAGCTTTCCGGCATGAACATTTCAGAGCCATTCATCCGCCGTCCAGTGGCGACCTCGTTGCTCATGGCCGGGGTGGTGCTGATGGGGTTGCTTGGTTATTTTCTGCTGCCGATTTCGGCGTTGCCGCCGGTTGATTTCCCAACCATCCAGATCACCGCGCAGTATCCCGGGGCCAGCCCGGATGTGATGGCTTCTTCGGTGACCACGCCGCTGGAACGGCAACTCGGCCAGATCAGCGGGTTGTCGCAGATGACTTCGATCAGTTCGTTCGGCAATGTCAACATAACGCTGCAATTTAATCTGGATCGCAATATTGATTCCGCCGCGCAAGACGTGCAGGCGGCGATCAATGCGGCCAATGGCGTTCTGCCGAAGATGCCGAATCCCCCGACGTACAGCAAAGTCAACCCGGCGGACACGCCCATCATCACGTTGCAAGTCAGTTCCGATACGCTGCCGTTGGACAAGGTGAATGATCTGTCGGACACGGTGCTGGCGCAAAAATTGAGCGAAGTGACCGGCGTCGGGTTGGTGACGATTGAGGGTAATCAAAAGCCAGCCGTTCGCGTGCGCATCAATCCGGCGGCGCTGGCGGGACTCGGCATGGGCATGGAAGACATCCGCAACGCGCTGATTCAAAACAATGTTAATCTGCCCAAGGGTAGTTTTGACGGGGGACGGCAATCTTATTCCATCGGGGTAAACGACCAGATTTTTTCGGCGGCGGAATATTCCGATGTCATCATCGCCTATAAAAACGGTTCGCCCATCCGGCTGGGCGATCTGGGCGAAGTCGTGGACGATGTGGAAAACAGCCGCCTCGGCGGCTGGGTCAACGGCAAGGCGGCGGTCATCGTGGACATCCAACGGCAACCCGGCGCGAACATCATCGAGACGACAGACCGGATCAAGGCGTTGCTGCCGAAATTGCGCGCGGCCATTCCGCCATCCGCCAAAATCTCCATCCTGACCGATCGGACGGAAATGATCCGGGCTTCGATCGAGGACGTGCAGTTCACGCTATTATTGACCGTGGGGCTGGTGGTGATGGTGATCTTTGTTTTCCTGCGCAAGCTCTGGGCCACAGTCATTCCGAGCGTGGCGCTGCCGCTGGCCGTGCTCGGAACTTTTGGCATGATGAAGTTGATCGGTTTCAGCCTGGATAATCTTTCCCTCATGGCGCTGACCATTTCCACCGGCTTCGTGGTGGATGACGCCATCGTGATGATTGAAAATATTGTGCGGTTCATTGAAATGGGCGACACCCCGATGGAAGCTGCGCTGAAAGGCTCCAAGCAGATTGGGTTCACGATTGTATCTTTGACACTGTCGCTGGTGGCGGTTTTTATTCCACTGATTTTCATGTCTGGAATCGTGGGGCGTCTTTTCCGCGAGTTCGCCATCACCCTGGGGATTTCGGTGGTGGTCTCGGCCATTGTTTCTTTGACACTGACGCCGATGATGTGCTCGCGTTTATTGAAAGCGGAGAAGGAGAGCAAGCATGGGCGGTTCTACGAGATGACCGAGCAAATGTTTCAGGGGATGTTAAACTGGTACGAAAGCGGTTTGAAATGGGTGCTGCGCCATCAACCCTTCACCTTTGCCGTGGCCATCGCCACGTTGATCGCGACGATCTGGCTCTACATCATCATTCCCAAGGGATTATTGCCGCAGCAGGACACCGGCATGATCATCGGGGTGACGGATTCCGCCCAAACCATTTCTTTCAAAGCGATGGTGGCGCGTCAGCGCGCAGTGGCTGACATCGTGCAACGCGATCCCGATGTGCGGAGCGTGGCGTCGTTTGTCGGCACTGGCACGGTCAACGCCACGGTAAATACCGGCAGGATCTATATCAATCTGGCGCCGCGCAACAAGCGCAAGTCCGGGGTGGTGCAGATCATCGCGCGCCTGCGGGACGCGACCAAGGACGTCCAAGGCATCTCCCTCTTCATGCAAGCGGTCCAGGATGTGCAGATTGACAGCCGGGTCAGCCGGACGCAGTATCAATATACTTTACAAGATTCGGACGACCTGGAGCTGGCGCAATGGGCGCCCAAGCTTCTGACCAAGCTGAACAGCCTGCCGGAATTGACCGACGTGGCCAGCGACCAGCAATCCAGCGGGCTGCAATTGAACATCGTGGTGGACCGGGAAAAAGCCTCGCGCTTGAACGTCCTGCCGCAAGCCATTGACGATACGTTGTACGATGCTTTCGGTCAGCGTCAGGTTTCCACCATTTTTACCCAACTTAACCAATACCGGGTGGTCCTCGAAGCGGAACCGCGTTATCAACTCAATCCACAATCGCTTGACAAGGTCTATGTCAAATCCACCTCCGGCCAAATGGTGCCGTTAAGCGCGCTGGCCCATGTGGATACCGTGAGCGCGCCGCTGGCCATTCAGCACGAAGGACAGTTTCCATCGGTCACATTGTCTTTCAATCTGCACCCAGACAGTTCGCTGGGCGCGGCGATCAACGCCATTCAAAAGGCGGAAAAGGACATCAGCCTGCCGGAATCCGTCGCCACCAGTTTTTCCGGCAGCGCGGCGGAATTCCGCTCCTCGCTGGCGAGCGAGCCGTTTCTGATTCTGGCGGCCATCATTGTCATTTATATTGTTCTCGGGGTGCTGTATGAAAGTTACATCCACCCCATCACCATTCTTTCCAGCCTGCCTTCGGCCGGGGTGGGCGCTTTGCTGGCGCTGCTGCTCTTTCACGCTGATCTTTCCATGATCGCGCTGATCGGCATCATTTTGCTCATCGGCATTGTCAAGAAAAACGCCATCATGATGATCGACTTTGCGCTGGAGGCGGAGCGCGAGGAAGGTTTGCCACCGGAGGAATCCATTTACAAAGCGTGCCTGCTGCGCTTCCGTCCGATCATGATGACGACCATGGCTGCGTTGCTCGGCGCGTTGCCGCTGGCCCTGGAAAATGGAAGCGGTTCGGAACTGCGGCGGCCGCTCGGCATCGCCATCGTCGGTGGATTGTTGGTTTCACAATTTCTGACGCTTTACACGACGCCGGTGATTTATTTGTATATGGAACGCCTTTCCAAATGGGCGCGCCACGGCCGCCCGGCCCACGGCGTGTTGCCGGTGACGCCAGAAGTGACGCCCAAGACGGTCTAAACGCATGAGTGTTTCCGAGCCATTCATCCGTCGCCCGGTCGGCACTGCGCTGCTGGCGATCGGCTTGTTTTTGCTCGGCGTGGCGGCCTATCGCACCTTGCCCGTCGCTTCCGTGCCACGGGTGGATTTCCCGATGATCGCGGTGCAAGCCACGCTGCCGGGTGCGGATCCGGCGACGGTGGCTTCGTCACTCGCCGCTCCGCTGGAACGGCGTTTGGGCCAAATTGCCGGAGTCAGTGAAATGACTTCGGTCAGTACGCTGGGCGGGGTTAGCGTGACCATCATGTTTGACTTGAATCGCGACGCCGATGGCGCGGCGCGCGATGTCCAGGCAGCCATCAATGCCGCCACCAGTGATTTGCCGATCAATCTTCCGGGCCCACCGACCTACCACAAAATCAATCCGGCCGACACGCCGATCATGATTTTGTCCATGACCTCAAAAACGCGGCCGCCGACGGAGGTCTATGAATTTGCCGACGCCATCATCGGGCAGCGCTTGAGCCAGATCGAAGGCGTCAGCCAGGTTTTGATCAGCGGTTCGGAAAAATCGGCCATCCGGGTGCAGATTGATCCGGCGTTGCTCGCGTCCACCGGGATGACGCTGGAGGACGTGCGCACTTTTCTTGGACAGGTCAACGTGGACCAGCCGAAAGGGGCGATTGATGGGACAGACAGCGCTTATTCTCTTTCGGTCAACGATCAGTTGGCCGAGGCGAAGGATTATCAGGCGCTTATCCTCACCCAACGCCACGGTGTCCCTCTCAAACTCAACGCCCTGGGCCATGTCGTTGACGGCATTGAAAACACCCGGCTGGCGGCGTGGCACGATACGCAACCGGCGGTACTGCTGATCGTTTTCAAACAAGCCGGGGCCAACGTGATTGAAACCGTGGATCGCATCAAAGCCATCCTGCCGCAATTGCAACGCTGGCTGCCACCGGCCGTCATGATCCGCCAGGTGAGCGACCGGACGACGACCATTCGCGCGTCGTTCAACGATGTTCAATTCTCGCTCATGTTGAGCATCAGCCTGGTGGTTCTGGTCATTTTTCTTTTCCTGCGCCGGTTCTGGCCGACGTTCATCGCCAGCGTCACCGTGCCCCTGGCCTTGGCCGGGACTTTTGCCGCCATGTATCTGTTTGATTTCAGCCTCGATAATCTTTCGCTGATGGCCATCACCATTTCCGTCGGCTTCGTGGTGGATGACGCCATCGTGGTGATTGAAAATATTTATCGGTTTATTGAACTCGGAGACAAGCCGATGGAAGCGGCTTTGAAAGGTGCGCGCCAAATCGGGTTCACTGTGGTTTCCATGAGCCTTTCGTTGGTGGCGGTTTTTATTCCGTTGCTGTTCATGGGCGGATTGATCGGACGTTTGTTCCATGAATTTGCCGTCACCCTGAGTCTGGCGATTTTGGTGTCGGGCATCATTTCCCTGACGCTCACACCAATGCTTTGCGCGCGCTTTCTGCGGGCAGAATCCACCTATGGAGAACCGGGGTGGTTCCAGCGCGGTTGCGAATGGGTTTATCAAAAAGTCCTGGACGTTTATGCCGGCGGCTTGAGGTGGGTTTTGCGCCATCAATTTTTTATGCTGATCGTCACCGGCCTGACCATGGTGGTCACCCTCTGGCTTTATGGCCAGGTGCCAAAAGGATTTTTTCCTCAACAAGACACCGGGGTGTTGATGGGCGGAACGGAAGCCGCCCAGGATATTTCTTTCCCAGCCATGGCCAAACTGCAGGATCAGGTCGCCCGCATCGTTCTTGCGGACCCGGATGTTTTGACGCTCGGTTCTTTTATTGGCGCGAACAACGGCAGCGGCACGGTCAACAGCGGGCGCATGTTCATCACGCTCAAGCCCATTGGCGAACGCAAGAGTCGCGCGGATGACGTTGTCAAGCGGCTGCGTGGCAAAACCGCCGCCGTCCACGGCCTCAGCCTGATACTTGCCGCCGCCCAGGACATCCGCATGGGCGGACGGCCGACCCGCGCTCAATTCCAATATGCCCTGCAATCGGGGGATCTGAACGAATTAAATAATTGGACGGCCCAACTGGTGGCCAAACTTCGCCAGATTCCCCAGCTCAAAGACGTCAACAGCGACCAGCAAGCCGGCGGCTTGCAGGCCAACGTCGTGGTGGACCGCGAGGCGGCGGCTCGTCTGGGGGTGGGGATGATGACCATCGACAACACGCTCTACGACGCCTTCGGCCAGCGCCAGGTTTCCACGCTCTATAAAGAATACAATCAACATCATGTCGTCATGGAAGTGGATCCGGTTTATCAGGATGATCCGAGCGCGCTGGAAAAAATTTACGTCAAAGCGACCAATGGCGTGGCTGTCCCATTGTCCAGCTTCGCCAAAATCAAAAACGGCAACGCCTATCTCTCAGTCAATCATCAAAGCCAGTTTCCCGCCGCCACCATTTCTTTCAATCTGGAAGACGGGGTCGCACTGGGCGATGCGGCGGAACTGGTGCAGAAAGCTTCGGCGGAATTGCACATGCCCTCGACGGTGCAGGGGAGTTTTCAGGGGACCGCGCAAATTTTCGCCGCATCGCTCAAAACCTTTCCGCTGCTGCTGATCGCCGCGTTGATCGCGGTTTATGTGGTGCTGGGGATGTTATACGAAAGTTTGATCCATCCCATCACCATTCTCTCCACCCTGCCGTCCGCCGGCCTCGGCGCCTTGCTCGCGTTGCTCGTGACCGGTTTTGATCTCTCGCTCGTTTCGTTCATCGGAATTATTTTGCTGATGGGGATTGTCAAAAAGAATGCGATCTTGATGGTGGATTTTGCCTTGGAGGCCGAGCGGGTCGATGGATTGACTCCCGAAGACGCCATTTACAAGGCCTGCGTCATTCGCTTCCGTCCGATCATGATGACGACGATGGCGGCCTTGTGCGGGGCCTTGCCCTTGGCGATTGGGACCGGGGCTGGAGCCGAACTGCGGCGGCCCTTGGGCATTGCGGTCGTGGGTGGTCTCTTGCTTTCGCAGGCGCTGACGCTCTATACCACACCGGTGGTCTATTTGCTTTTTGAACATCTCCGGCAATGGTTCCGGGCCTGGCGTCAGAAGGGCGTCCCGCTCCAACCCATCCCCGCGCAAACGTAGAATTTTGCTGAAACACTTTATTTCTGTTTTAAGGCGTGCGAACTTAGAAGCGTGACTGCGACCCCACGAGGAGCATCGAGCAACTGCTGGTTAATGCTGGCAGGTTTGGTGGTTTTTCTCTGCGGACAAAATCCGGTTCTCGCCGTGAAAGTCTCGCCCGATGCGGACGCCGCACCGAGTCTCACTCTGGATCCCGATCTCTCACGATTCATCACCCAGAAACAAATTCTCGCCGCAGACTTGACGCAAAAAAATGGGTTGGTTGTTCCGGGCTGGTACTGGCGTTTCTTCACCGCCGCCCAGGACGGGGATTGGACGACGACCACCAATTATTTTTACACCATAGAGAAGTATTGCCGGCACGATCACGCGATGCCGATGCGGATTTTTTGGCCGGTCAATGATGCGTTCGGGGCCTTCGCCGCTTTTCAAGGAGCCCCGCAGCCGGAGCTGTTGCAAAAATACGGGCGCGACATCATGAGCAGCATCCCGGCGGGGAGCGTCTATTTCGGCGGCACCGACGCGGGACGGTTTGTGGTTTCGGCTTTGAGCCAGTCGCACTCGACTGGAAAGCCATTTTTTACCCTGACACAAAATGCGTTGAGCGATTTTACTTATCTGGAATATCTGCGCGACATGTACGGGGACAGATTATTGATTCCGAAGGCGGAAGATTCGCGGGAAGCGTTTCATGAATATCTGCGCGATCTGCAACATCGCCAGGACAATCAGCAATCCAAATCCGACGAAGCAGCGACCAACAACAACGGCCGGATCACCGTGACTGGCACGGCCAGTGTCATGGCGGTGAGCGGGTTGGTGCTGGAATCCATTCTGGCCCGCAATCCGGGGCGCGAATTTTATCTGGAAGAAAGTTATCCGCTGGAGCGGCTCTATTCAAATTGTCTGCCGCACGGATTGATTTTCAAACTCGACCGCGAGCCGCTGGCGCATTTGCCACGCGAAATCATCCGGACCGACCATCAATTCTGGACCGATTACAGCAAGGGGCTGATCGGCTCCGTCTTGCGTGAAAAAACCAGCGTGAAGGAATTGTGCCGCTATGCGGAACGGGTCTATTTCCGCACGGAACTTTCGGAAGAAGACGTGAATCCCGCCTATGTCGCCGACCCGACCATGCCGCTCTATTTTTCACGCTGCCGCAGCGCCATTGCGGCGTTGTATCAATGGCGCGCTGGCACAGGCAAACATCAGGACGCGGAACTTTTGCGGGAGGCCGACTACGCGCATCGCCAGGCGGTGGCGCTGTGCCCTTATAATCCAGAGGTCGTTTCGCGCTACGTGGAATTTCTATTGACAGAAAAACACACGAATGACGCGAAGCTGCTGGTGGAAGAGACGCTTAAACTGGAACCGGATAAACGTTTGGAGATGACGGAATCGCGGACGAATTATTTGGGCAAGTTGCAGAAACGGGCGAAGGAACTGAAATAATTTTTAAGACCCTTAATCTTTCTAGCCAACCAATCGGCGCAGTGCCAATCTAGCATCCAATCGAAATGAATCCGCAGGAAAACCAGAAATCAGGCGGCCTTTCTCCGCTGCAATTGGTCGGCGGAGCGGGGTTGATGCTGCTGACTGCCCTGTTGATTTATTGGCCGGCCCTGCATGGCGGGTTGGTGCTGGATGATGCCCTCTGGGTAAATAATAGCCCGGAATTGAAATCGTTCTCCGGATTGCTGAGTCTCTGGCGGGGGACTAAGTTGCCGGATTTTTTCCCGCTGACCTCCACTTCTTTTTGGCTGGAATGGCATCTTTGGGACAAAAATCTGCTGGGATTTCACCTCACGAACGTAATGCTGCACGTTGCCAGTGGTTGGTTGTTTTGGCTGGTGTTGCGGCGGCTGGCAGTGACCGGCGCTTTTGTGGTGGCGCTGTTATTTGTGGTGCATCCAGTGAATGTGGAATCGGTGGCGTGGATCACGGAACGGAAAAATACGCTTTGTCTGTTTTTTTATCTATTGAGTGTTTTGTGGTGGTTGGGAAGTGAGAGTGAAAGTGAAAGCGGAAAAAAGACTAAGAGTCGGGTTTATTTTGCGCTTTCGTTGATTGCTTTTTTGCTGGCGTTATTGAGCAAGACTTCGGTAGTTACGCTGCCGGTTATATTGTTGGGGTGCGTCTGGTGGCGGAAAGGGAAAATTGAAAAACGCGATTGGGTGAGGAGTCTGCCGTATTTCGGACTATCGGTGGCTCTGGGACTGGTCACGATGTGGTTCCAATCGCATCAGGCCATCGGACACGATGTAGTGTTGACCGCGAATTTTTGGGCGCGGTTGGCCGGGGCGGGTTGGGCGGTGTGGTTTTATCTTTGGAAAGCGGTCTGGCCACTGGGGCTGGCTTTTGTTTATCCGCGCTGGACGGTGGATCCAAATTCGCCGATGTCTTACCTGCCCACGGTGGCGCTGGCGGTGATCGCTTTGGTGTTTTGGATTTATCGGGGGAAAAGCTGGATGCGTCCGGTTCTATTTGCGCTCGGTTATTTTTTGGTCACGCTCGCGCCGATCCTTGGTTTTGTGGACATCTATTATTTTCGCTATTCGATGGTGGCGGATCACTGGCAATATTTTTCAATCATCGGCGTGATTGCGCTGATCGTGGCCGGGGTGAATGTAAAAATTTCAAATCTAAGAGTTAAAATGATTTTAGCGGCGGCGCTGGCGGTGGTTTTCACCGGCATGGCGCGGCAACAGGCGAAGTTGTATGGCGACCCGCGAGTATTATGGGAAGATACGCTGGTGAAGAATCCGGACAGTTGGATGGCGCATGAAATCATGGGGCATTATCTGGGCAACACGCCCGAGGCCGTGGAGCATTTCAAAAAATCTTTGCAGCTTAATCCGAACAACGTCGCCTCCCACGTGAATCTCGGGATGATCCTGCAAAATGCCGGGCGGCTGGAAGAGGCGCAGAAGGAATATGAAGCGGCGGAAAAAATTGATCCGAGTCAGTGGGCCATAAAATTCAATCTCGGGGCGCTCTATGATACGCAGGGGAAAAATGCGGAAGCGGAAGCGGCTTATCGCGGGGCCATCCAGATAAATCCCGCTTACTCGCCTTCGCATAATTATTTGGGGACGACATTGCTGAAGTTGGGAACAAAAACAGAGGCCATCGCGGAATTTCAGGAAGCCTTGCGGCTTGATCCGGGGAATGTGGAGGCACGGGAGAATTTGAACAAAGCTTTAGCTGGGGTTGGGAAATAGTTTGTCAGTGGTCAGTTGTCAGCAGGCGGATCTTGCCATTGCGACGTAGCGCCGACTGGCAGTCGGCTGTATCGCCGATTGTTAATCGGCAGGGGCATAAATGTAGCAGTGGACGGATGCACCCGTTGTCAGTTGTCAGTGGAAAAAGTTGCCAAATCCAAGGACGGCGGCATTTTAATTATATGCAGAATTTGGTGAGGAATTTTTTATGGGCGGCTGTGCTGTTTGAAGCGGTGCTCGTTTCAGCGCGCGCGGCGGAGACGAATGATTTGCCCAAAGGAGTCGAGGTGCGGCCTTATACCGGTTGGGCGGAAAGTGTTTTTCTGAATGCGGCTGAACGCCCGGTGCAAGCCGTGGTGGTCCCGGCGATTGGCGGACGGATTGTTCACTTCAGTCTCGATGGACAAAATATCCTGTTTGAAAATGCGGCGTCGCAAGGCAAGACGCTGGCCGAGAGCAAAGGGGGATTCTGGGTCGGCGGTTATCAGTGCGATGCGGGGCCGGAAATACGGGGATTGGAGGCGCACCAAGGACTTTTTTCCGGGCCGCATCATTGGCGACCACAAGGGGATTTTTCCATCCGAACCCATAGCGAGATGGATCGTTATTTAGGGGTGCGGATTGAAAAGGACCTCGTGCTTGATCCGGAGAGCGGCGACCTGGGCCTCACGCAGCGCATGGTGAATGATTCGGCGCACACGGTCTCCTATTGTTTGTGGGACCGGACGTTGTGTAAGGGTGGCGGGTTCGCCTTTTTTCCATTGAACAAAAAAAGCCGATTCAAGTCAGGTTGGTCCATCCGGGTGAAAGCCGGTGAGCAATTGATGTATGAAGGGAACCAGCCGTATTCGCCCAAGGTGGAAGTGGCGGATGGGATTTTGGTGGCGGAAGCATCGGGCGAGGACACGAAGGTTGGGGCGGACAGTGATGCGGGCTGGGTGGCTTACACGCGGGGAAAATTGTTGTTCGTGAAATACTTTCCTTATACGGCGGCGGGAAATTATTCGGACGGGGGAAATTCGGTGGAAGTTTATTTCGACCAGCGGGTCGCCGAATTGGAGCCGATCAGTCCGGAAATGAAACTGCAACCGGGCCAGAATTTCACCTTCCCGGAAAAATGGACGTTGATCGCGCTCGACAAGGAAGTGGCCACACCGGATGAGGTGCGAAAATTGGTGAAGCGGATTCCTCCTTCGCCCTTTAAGAAGGAAGTGAAGGCAAAGCCGGAGAGTAAGCCTGGCGTAAAGTGAGGCTCTTCCAGTATTTTACCGGCACCAGTGCCAGCCCGATGAGCAACACTTGACTCGCGTCGAAAATCATCAACCAGGTGAAAGCCTGATCCATGAAACCGTAGGAATGGAGGCCGACGCCCAGCATGTTGACGCCGAACCACGAAAAGCTGGTAATGATGTTGCCGAAGATGGCCGAGATCATCAGGCCACGATCTTTGATCATCCCGCCCCAGCGCAGATGCAGAATGATGGCGTTCCAGAGGACGATGAGGAGCGCGCCATTTTCTTTCGGGTCCCAACCCCAAAAGCGGCCCCAGGATTGGTCGGCCCAGATGCCGCCCAGGATCGTGCCGGCAAAACTGAACAGGGTCGCAAAGCAGACGATGCCATAGACCATTCGGACCAGGGCTTTGGCGATGTCGGGCGAGAGCGAGCGGGTGAAAAATCCACGCAACACATAGATGATGGCGAGAAGTCCGGCGACGAACATGGAAGCGTAACCCATGGTGATGACGACGACGTGGGTGGCAAGCCAGAGGTTCGTGTCAAGAACAGCGCGGAGCATTTCCATGGTGTCGCCGCTCAAGGCCAGATGATGGGCGATGATCAAGGTGGTGAAACCGATGAAACCGGCGGAGACCAGCCCGATGCCGCCTTTGAAGATCCGTTCCAGGATGATCCCCAACAAGGTCGCACCCCAGCCGATGAAGATGGCGGAGGAATAAAGATTGGTGACCGGCGGGCGGCCTTCGAGATACATGCGGTAGCCGAGGCCGATGGTGTGGATGATGAAGGCGAGGACGAGAAGTTTGAAGCCGGAACGGCGCATGGTTTCGGAAAAATTGATCCAATAGATGCAACCAAAAATGGCGGCGGCAACGTAGATGACCATGCTTTTGTAGAACGGCTCGATCTGGTTGAAGAAGTATTCGCGGCTGCTGTGGGCGAGCTGCGGGGCGAGGTTGTTGTTTTGCAGCCAGATGCGGTAGCTGGCTGCGGCGCGATTGAAGTCAACGGGTTGGCGGTTTTGATTGGCGGCGGCCATATCGGCGTAAAAGGCGATGGCGGGTTGGGCTTCGGCGGAACTTTTATTACTGTCAAATATAGTCAACCAGGCGTCAGCCGGCTGGCCGGGGGCGGGCGGGATGGCGCGGAAATAGGCGTTGTCATCCGCGATCAGGGAATCTTTCAGGCGGGTGTAAAGAACGAGGCTTTCATAGAGGTGCATCAGATCTTTTTGGAACGGTGTGCGGAGTTTTTCGGCATCGGAACCTTTGGCCTGTTCGGAATCCATCAGGGTGCGGGCCTGATTCTCGATCGATTCCAACTGATTGGTCACGTCGTTGAAGGAATAATATTCGAGGCTGGCCTTTTCCGTGCCGAGCAGTCCTTCGAGGTCGGGATGTTGCACGCGGAAAAATTTGCGAGTGTCAGCCAATTGGGGGCGGGTGGTGGTTTCCAGGAGCCATTCGGCGGCGGATAGGCTGTTGGAACCTTTGACGCGCACGAGGGATTTTCCGCTGATGCTCAAAAGACAATTGCGCGCGACGGAATCAAGCGGCTGAATGCGGCCGTTCAGCAGCACGGGCAACCGGCTCCATCCGGCAAGATCATAGTCCTGCACCGGTTTGGGTTCCTGCATCCCGGAGAGGAACCACGCGGCAAAGAGACCGGTCAAAATCCAGGGAAACCATTTTTTCATACGGATAAAGGGGTGGAAACGGTGGATTCGTTAACGTGATTGCTCGTCGGCAGCGGGGCCGGTTGTTTGCTTCGCCTTTTGGCAAAAGAAAACAAGTGCGTCATAAATTGCGCGAGCAACCCGATTGACACGAGCGTGCAGGCAAGATAAGGCGCGACGGAAACGGGATTGCGGACAACTTGCAGGATGGTGCCACGATCGCCTTCTTCAAAGCTGGCCTGGTAAAATGTTTCCCCGCGATAACGCAACGGATTGTTCATGTAAATCAGCACATCGCGGTTTTCACCATGCGAGGGATCGTTCAAGTGAATGCGGCTGGAGAAATTCTTCGGGATGTCCGTGCCGGCATAGCTGTCGTGTTTGAATTGTTGCAGGGAAAGGTTGTAGGGTTTGTAACTGCGGATCGGCCGGAGTGCGATCTGATAAGTACGCCCGCCAACGGTGAAACTTTGCGGGGCGTTCACCTTCACGCCCGGCCCCATGATCCCGCCGATCTGCTGCTGCAACATCTCAAAGAAGGGATATTTCGTCAGCCAGGTGGAAACCGTCCAGTCGCCCAGCGATTGCTGTCCAGACAGGACTTCAATCAACGCCGCCGGGCTGTTGTCATCGTCCATCCGCGCCTTGGGCGGGGCGGCGGTGAAAAGCAGGCTCCGGCCCAACCCTTGTTGCGCCTTGATTTTCTCGCCGCCACCGGACATGGGACCGGCGGGGATGGCATTGAAATAATATTTTTTGACCCGCAACGTCAGCGGCAAGCCGGGCAGTTGCAGATCGCCGCCTTTGGCCAGCCACGATTCCGGGATGGCCACGACGTGGTCATGATTGGTCTCGGTGGTATCAATGATGGCCAGTTCGTTATGACGGTTGTCCTCGGAATAATTGATGGTTTGTCCGGCGCTGATCCGCATCTGCGTCTCGCTTTGGGAGATTTCCGTGAGAAATTGTCCCAGCAGCAGGATGATCAGGCCCAAATGAATGGCGATCAGGCCGATTTTTTTGCGGGTGAACTTGAAACGCTTGATATGGGCGGCGATCAGATTCATGACCAGCGCCAACCCGATCAGCCAGCCGCCAGGAAAGACCGGTATTTTCCAATGGCTGCCCGTCGGCGACCAGTAAATGAAAAAACTGCGGAAAAATTCCGATTGCACCCGGTAAAGGCCGAGGTGGACCTGCGCCAGGGTGCCGACAAACACCAGGATCAAGGCCAGCGCCAAACAGACGACGGTCAGCTTTAACGAGGTCAGAAAATTGGCCACGCGATCAATCATGCGCTTTGCTCCTCGCCGGAACCGGCGGCCATCCTGGCCACAGCATTAAATCCGAATAATTTTTTCATAACAACTGCCTGAAACAATAGCAGCCGGTCATTTTGCCGATACCCGTTTATTGTCATTCAAAGAACATTTTTTGCTTAATGTATTGGGGCGCGGCGGCAAATCGCTTCAGTGCGGCGGCCTGTCTTCCCTTTGATTTTCCCTCTCAAAAGCTTTGCCAAACCCCGCCCGTGCGGTTATATACACGCCGGACTTTTATGAGCGCATCGCCACCACCAACCGCCAAAGATTTTCCGGCCCAACTGCTGGCCGGAAAAAAACTGCTCGTCGCCAATCGCAGCGAAATCGCCATCCGCGTTTTTCGCGCCGCCACCGAACTCGGCCTGCGCACCGTCGCCATTTATGCTCAGGAGGATCGTCTCAGCATCCATCGCTTCAAGGCGGACGAGGCTTATCTCATCGGCGAAGGCAAAGGACCGGTCGGCGCTTATCTGGATATTCCCGGCATCGTCGCGCTGGCCAAGGACAAGGGCGTGGACATGATTCATCCGGGCTACGGTTTTCTCTCGGAAAACGCCGAGTTCGCGCGCGCTTGTCAGTCGGCAGGTATTACTTTTGTTGGGCCACGTCCGGAATTGCTGGAGTTGATGGGCAATAAGGTCGCCGCGCGCGCGCTGGCCAAGAAAATTAATGTGCCGTTTTTGCCGGGCACGGATGATCCGGTGGAAGATCGCACCAAGGCGATGAAGATCGCGCAAGAAATCGGTTTCCCGCTCATCATCAAGGCAGCGTTCGGCGGTGGTGGTCGCGGGATGCGCGTGGTGCATAAGGCGGCCGACCTCGCAAATCTTTTGGATGAAGCACAAGGTGAAGCGGGCCGGGCTTTCGGCAATCCGGCGGTGTTCCTGGAAAAATATATTCCGCGCGCGAAACATATCGAGGTGCAAATCATCGGTGACAAGCACGGGCACGTTTTACATTTGCATGAGCGCGATTGCTCAGTGCAACGGCGGCATCAGAAGGTGATTGAAATTGCACCGTCGGTTGGATTGGACAAAGCCGTGCGCCGCGATCTTTGTCAAGCAGCCGCCCGCATGGCCCGCGAAGTCGGCTATGACAACGCCGGCACGGTTGAATTTCTCTACGATCTCGACCGCAACGATTGGTTCTTCATCGAGGTCAATCCGCGCATCCAAGTCGAACATACCGTCACCGAAGTCATCACCGGAATTGATCTGGTGCGTTCGCAAATTTTGGTGGCCAACGGCTGTGAATTGCACGGCCCGGAAATTCACATGCCGGCGCAAGATGCCATCCCGCGCATCGGCTGCGCCGTGCAATGTCGCGTGACGACGGAAGATCCGGAAAATAAATTCACGCCCGATTACGGCAAGATTTTGACCTATCGCTCCGCCGGTGGCATGGGTGTGCGCCTGGATGGCGCTCTGGGTGAAACCGGCAGTGTGATCACGCCGTTCTATGACTCCTTGCTGGTGAAAATTACCTGCAACAGCGACAGTTTTGAAATGGCTTTGCAACGGATGGATCGGGCGTTGCGCGAGTTTCGTATCCGCGGCGTCAAGACCAACATCCCCTTCCTGGAAAACGTCATCGCCAATCCGGTGTTCCGCGCCGGCAACGCCACGACGACGTTGATTGACACCACGCCATCGTTGTTTGAATTCAAACCGCGCCGCGATCGTGCCACCAAACTGCTCACTTTCCTCACCGACACCACCATCAACGGCAATCCGCAGGCCAAGGGTTATGTGCCCAAGGTGTCATTCCTCCCGGTCACCCCACCCGCGCACGATCGCAAGCAGGTTCCTGCTCCCGGCACCCGCGACCTTCTGCTCAAGCTCGGGCCGAAAAAATTTGCCGAATGGACGCTGAAACAAAAGCGCCTGCTCGTCACCGACACCACTTTCCGCGACGCCCATCAATCGTTGCTCGCCACGCGCGCCCGTTCCTACGACATGCTGGCCATCGCCGACGCCGTGGCCCGCCGCACGCCGGAATTGTTCAGTCTTGAAATGTGGGGCGGAGCGACCTTCGACACTTCCATGCGCTTTCTCCACGAAGACCCATGGAGCCGCTTGCGCTTGCTGCGCGAGAAAATCCCGAACATCTGTTTCCAGATGCTTTTCCGCGGCTCGAACGCCGTTGGTTATTCCAATTATCCCGACAACGTGGTCGCCGGTTTCGTCAAACACGCCGCCGCCTCGGGCATGGATATTTTCCGCATTTTCGATTCGCTCAATTACGCCCCGAATCTGAAAGTCGCGATGGACGCGGTGCAAGATACTCACGCGATTTGCGAAGCTTCCATCTGTTACACCGGCGATATTCTTGACCCGAAGCGCACGAAATATTCGCTGAAATATTATATCAAGTTCGCCAAGGAACTGGAAAAGATGGGGGCGCATTTCATCGCGATTAAAGACATGGCGGGACTTTGCCGGCCTTTTGCGGCCTATACTTTGGTTAAGGCGCTCAAGGAAGAAATTGGGTTGCCGATCCATTTTCACACCCACGACACCAGCGGCATCAATTCTTCCTCCATCATCAAAGCCAGCGAAGCCGAAGTGGATGTGGTGGATTTGGCTATCGCTTCGATGAGCGGTTCCACCAGCCAGCCGAATCTCAACTCGCTGGTTGCTTCCCTGCAAAACACCAAACGCGATACCGGTTTGGATTTGACCGCACTCAATGAATTTTCCGATTATTGGAACCAGGTTTGCACTTATTACGCACCGTTCGACACCGCCCCGCGCAGCGGCAGCGCCGATGTTTACGAACATGAAATGCCCGGCGGCCAGTACACCAATCTCAAGGAACAAGCCGCCAGCATGGGCCTGGCAGCGCGCTGGCCTGAAATCGCCCGTACTTACGCGGAGGTCAACCAGCTCTTTGGCGACATCGTCAAAGTCACGCCCAGCAGCAAAGTTGTCGGCGACATGGCGATGTTCCTCATCACACGCGGCGTCAAACCGGCTGATGTATTGAATCTGGAACCCGGCGCAACACCCTTTCCTGCGTCTGTGATTGACATGCTCATGGGCAACCTCGGACAACCCGTCGGCGGCTGGCCCAAGCAGTTGCAAAAGGTGGTCCTCGGCGACCAAAAGCCTTTGCGCGGTCGTCCCGGTGCCAATCTCAAGCCGCTGAACCTCGAAAAAATCAAAGAAGAGGTCGCTTCCAAAACCAAACGCGAAGCATCGGAAGATGATCTTTACAGCCATCTGATGTATCCGGAGGTCTTCGCGGAATTCGCCAAGTTCGTCCGTGATTACAGCGACGTTGGCGTGCTGCCGACTCCGGCCTTCTTTTACGGTTTGAAAGCGGGCGAGGAAATTTCCGTTTCGATCGAAGCCGGCAAAACTCTTTTCATCAAATTAATCAACCTCGGCACCACGGATAAAGACGGTCGCCGCACGGTCACCTTTGAATTGAACGGCATGCCGCGCGAAGTCACGGTGACCGATCGTTCCGTCCAGGCCAAAGTCAAAGCTCGCGCCAAAGCCGATCCGTCCGACCCGTTGCAAATCGCCGCGCCGATACCCGGCTTGATCACGGCGTTGTCGGTCAGCGTCGGCACCAAAGTGGCCAAGGGTGAGAAGTTGCTCATCCTCGAAGCGATGAAAATGCAATCCACCATCTACGCTGCCGCCGATGGCACGGTGGATAAAATCTTCGCGCAAGTCGGCGAGACGGTGGAGAGCAAAGATTTGTTGATGAAATTGCGCGCGTGATTTTAGAAGGTAGGGCGCTCTGTCCCAGCGCGCCGGGTTTGATTCCAATATTGCCCCGGCGCGCTGGGACAGACGCGCCCTACCATCCTCTATTTGCCTTTGCCCCACGTCCAATTGCGAATCTCCGGCATATCCTGGCCGTATTGGTGGATGTAATTTTTATGGTCGGCCAGTTTGTCGCGCAACGTCTGTTTGACATAGGCCGCCTTCGCGCCAAGTTTTGGCAAACGGTCAATCACATCCATGACCAGATGAAAGCGGTCCAAGTCGTTTAAGACCACCATGTCAAATGGGGTCGTGGTCGTGCCTTCCTCTTTGAAGCCGCGCACGTGCATGTTTTTATGATTGGTCCGGCGATAGGTCAGCCGATGGATCAACAGTGGATAACCGTGGAAGGCAAAGATGATCGGCTTGTCTTTGGTGAACAGTTCGTCGAAATCCGCGTCGCTCAAGCCGTGCGGATGTTCGCTCTTGGGTTGCAAGGTCATCAGATCGACGACATTGATCACGCGGACTTTCAACTTCGGGAAAAATTCACGCAACAATTGCACAGCAGCCAGAGTTTCGATCGTCGGCACATCTCCGGCGCAGGCCATGACCACATCCGGCTCGCAGTCGTGGTCATTGCTCGCCCATTTCCAGAGGCCGATGCCGGCGGCGCAATGTTTCTCCGCCGCATCCATGTCGAGCCATTGCGGGGCGGGCTGTTTGCCGGCCACGATGACATTGATATAATTGCGGCTGCGCAAACAATGATCTGCGACCGAGAGAAGC
This sequence comes from uncultured Verrucomicrobiales bacterium, assembly GCA_903927905.1. Lineage (GTDB taxonomy): Bacteria > Verrucomicrobiota > Verrucomicrobiia > Limisphaerales > Palsa-1400 > CAIYOY01. The sequence goes on from CAIYOY010000303.1 coordinate 23,194, forward strand.
GTGTTCGCATCCGGCGGCAGATAGACGCGAATGATGTCCGCTTTTTTGTTGACGACGTGATCGATAAACCCCGGGTCTTGATGGCTGAAGCCGTTATGATCCTGCCGCCAAACATGCGAAGTCAGCAGATAATTGAGCGAGGCGATCGGTCGCCGCCACGGAATGTGCCGGGTGACTTTCAGCCATTTCGCATGTTGATTAAACATCGAATCCACAATGTGAATGAACGCCTCGTAGCAGGAAAAGAAACCATGACGGCCGGTGAGCAAATACCCTTCCAGCCAACCCTGGCAAAGATGTTCGCTCAATACCTCCATGACGCGTCCCTCGGGCGCGATATGATCGTCCGTTTTTAAAATCTCTCCGGTGAAAACGCGGTTGGTGACTTGAAAGACATCGCCCAAACGATTCGAGGCGGTTTCATCCGGGCCAAACAGGCGAAAATTGTTTTCGGCGGAATTGAGCTTCATCACGTCGCGCAGCAAGTCACCCATGATTCTGGTGGCTTCAGCAGTCACCTGACCGGGGGACGGAATGCGCACGGCATAATCGCGGAAGTCCGGGATCTTCAAATCGTGCAGCAGCAAACCGCCGTTGGCCTGGGGATTTGCGCCCATGCGACGCGTGCCGGTTGGGGCGAGTTCAGCCAGTTCCGGAATTAATTTGCCGGTCTGGTCAAACAATTCTCGCGGCTTGTAACTCTGCATCCACTTTTCCAGCAAGCGCAAATGCCCGGGCTTGGTCGCCAATTCTGCCAGCGGCACCTGGTGAGAGCGGAATGAGCCTTCCGTCGGCAGGCCGTCCACGGTTTTCGGGCCGGTCCAGCCTTTGGGTGTGCGGAAGACGATCATCGGCCACGCCGGACGTTTTTTGAAGCCTTTGGTGCGGGCGTCGTGTTGAATTTTTTTGATCTGGCGGAAAATTTTATCGAGCGTCGCAGCCATGATTTGATGCACCTTTTCCGGTTCATGGCCCTCGACGAAATACGGTTGATAACCGTACCCGCGAAATAACTGTTCCACCTCACGGTGACTGATGCGCGCCAGCACCGTTGGATTGGCGATCTTGTAGCCGTTCAAATGCAAGATGGGCAGAACCGCGCCGTCGCGCACGGGATTGAGAAATTTATTGGAATGCCAGCTTGCGGCCAGCGGGCCGGTTTCCGCTTCGCCATCGCCGATGACACAAGTAGCGATCAAATCAGGATTGTCAAACACTGCACCGTAAGCATGAGCCAGCGAATACCCGAGTTCGCCGCCTTCGTGGATGGAACCGGGAGTTTCGGGCGCGACATGACTGGGAATTCCGCCGGGAAAGGAAAATTGTTTAAACAGCCGTTTCATGCCCGCCTCATCTTGCGCGATGCCCGAGTAAAATTCCGAGTAGGTGCCCTCAAGATACGTATTGGCCACCAACCCCGGCCCGCCATGACCGGGGCCGGCCAGATAGATCATATCCAGGTCATGCTGTTTGATGATGCGGTTGAGATGGACGTAAATGAAATTCAATCCGGGCGTCGTGCCCCAATGTCCCAAAAGGCGCGGTTTAACATGCTCGATCTTGAGCTTTTTTTTGAGCAGCGGATTGTCGAGCAGATAGATTTGACCGACGGACAGATAATTGGCCGCGCGCCAATACGCGTTCATCTTGCGCAGCATTTCCGGGGAAAGTGGTTTTTTCATAATCATTTATTAAGGCGACAAACAGCGCGGGCAATCATCAATTCTTCGTTGGTTCGCATTACTCGAACGGTGACCCGGCTGGCAACGCCAGAGATGACTCCTACGTTCGCCTTGTTTCTGCCTTTGTCCAATCGTATTCCCAGAAAATCCAACCCCTCACAAATACGACTGCGAGTCAGCGGTTGATTTTCACCAATGCCACCGGTGAAAATCAAGGTGTCCAACCCGCCCAATACTGCGGCAAAACTACCGATCCATTTTTTCACCTGGTAATCAAATAACGCAACCGCTTCCGCCGCGCGGACATCGGTCGCTTCCCGCGCCAGCAAATCACGCATGTCGGGACTGGTTTCCGATATACCCAACAGCCCTGATTCGTGATTCACCATGGCCTGAATTTTCTTCGGCGACATTCCCTTCTCGCTGGCCAGAAACCACAACACGCCCGGATCAAGATCACCGGTGCGCGTGCTCATCGGGATGCCCGCCGTCGGCGTGAAACCCATGCTGGTATCCATGCCTTTGCCGCCGCGCACTGCGGCCAGACTGGCGCCGTTGCCCAAGTGGGCGATGATCACCCGGCCTTGAGCCGCCTTCGGGCCGACCTCTCGCCTCAACTCCTCCATGATGAACGCATAAGACAATCCGTGAAAACCGTAACGACGCAAACCATCCGCTTCAAACTTTCGGGGGATCGGTAAAATTTGCGCCACGCGCGGCATGTCATGATGAAACGCCGTGTCAAAACAGGCGATCTGCGGCACACCCGGATAAGCCCGGCCAAAAACCTCAATCAAATGAATTTCCGATGGCAAATGCTCCGGGTCGAACGGGCTGATCCGGCGCAATTCCTTGAGCATTTTCTGGTCCACTTTTTTTGGCAGCCAATATTTCGGGCCGCCGTGAACCACCCGATGCCCCACACCGATGATGTTTGTTTTATTCCCCTGCAAATAATTGACCAGAAATTTTGCCGCCGCTTCATGCGTGGCCGCCGGGATGATTCGCTTTTCCGTGTGACCGGAAATCGTCAACAGCGGCTTCGGCAAACCAATGCGTTCGATCTTGCCGGAAACTTGCAACTGCGGCTTTTTGCCCGTCGAGAAAACCGCGAACCGAATGCTGGATGATCCGCCGTTAATCGTGAGCACAGCATTCATAAAACCCTCATTTCACCAGCGACTTGCGAATGACCTGCAATTCCTTGCGGTGGGCAGTGCTCGGTTTGGGATAACTCATCTTCAATTCGCCCAGCGTATCGAGAATGACGCGGGAAACGATCAGCCGGGCGTTTGGTTTGTCATCGGCCGGCACCACGAACCAGGGCGACTGGCGCGTACTGGTTTCGGCCAGGCAATGTTCGTAGGCCTCGGTGTATTCCTTCCACAATTTCCGTTCCCTGATGTCGTCAGTGGTGAATTTCCAATTTTTCTCCGGGCGATCTATGCGGCGCAAAAAGCGTTTGCGCTGCTCTTCCTTGGACAGGTGTAGATAAAATTTCAACACGCGGGTGCCGTTCTGGAAGAGATGCCGCTCCAGGCCGCGAATGGATTGATAGCGGTGCGCCCAGATGTCCTTTTTGTCCAGCAGTTCGTCCGGCAGACCCTGGCTTTGCAGAATTTCCGGGTGAACGCGGACAATCAAAACCTCTTCGTAATAGGACCGGTTAAAAATGCCGATTTTCCCGCGCTCCGGCAAACAGCGGGTGGTGCGCCAGAGAAAATCATGCTGCAATTCCTCGGTGCTGGGATGTTTGAAGCTGTAAACTTGACAACCCTGTGGATTCACGCCGGACATGACGTGTTCGATGGCGCTGTCCTTGCCCGCCGCGTCCATGGCTTGAAAAATAAGCAGGAGGGAATAGCGATTGTGCGCGTAAAGCAGATCCTGTTTCTTCCGAAGCTGATTCACGTGTTCCCCGAGGAGTTCTTCGTAGTGCTCCTTCGATTTATAAAATGGTTTTACGTGGGTCGGCCATTTCTTGAGTTTGACCTTCTCGCCTTCGGGAACATAAAAATCTTCGGGGTTTATTTTCATAAAGGTTTTATTTCACCAAATCCGCCCCCGCAGCGTTCGCTTTGACCTGGGCCACATCCTTGCAGCCGGGGATCACACTCGTCACGATCGGATCGCGCAGGCACCAGGCCAAAGCCCATTGGGCCATCGGAACACCGGCAGGCAACTCGTTTTTGCGGATGATCTCCAATTCCGCGAGCCAGCCTTGTAATTTTGATTCTTCAAAAGTCGAGCGGACATCGTTCTTTGGGAACTGAACCGTGCCGGTATATTTGCCGGATAGATAGCCGCTGGCCAACGGCACTCGCGCCAGGACGCCGAGGTTTTGCTCGCGCGCATATGGCAGAAAATCCTGTTCCGCGCGGCGCACCAAACGATTGTACATCACCTGTAACACTTCCGAACCGGTGGTGTTCGCTTTCTGCGCCTGCAACGGCCCACCGGTCGCCGAGATGGATATTCCGAGATGTTTGACTTTCCCCAACTTCTTCTGGCGCTCCAACATTTCCCATAACTCCGGTTTCTGAAACGCTTCATCGGTGCCGGAATGAAATTGATATAAGTCAATCGTCTCTATCCGCAACGCGCGCAACGAATCTTCCAACTGCTTCTCCACATCCGCCACCGCCGATTGCCAGGTGCGATTCATGAAGCTGTTGAAGTGATGGCCGAATTTGGTGGCCACGATCCAGCGCGAACGATCATGTCGAGACAGATAATCGCCAATGAGTTTTTCCGAAAGGTGATCGCCGTAACATTCGGCGGTGTCAATCAGGTTGATGCCGCAGGCCGCCGCTTCATCAATCACCGCGTCCACTTCCGGCTGGGTGTATTGGCGGCCCCATTCGCCGCCGAATTGCCAGGTGCCGAGGCCGATCACGGAAACGTTTAAGCCAGTAGTGCCAAGAGTTCTGAATTTCATAAAAACCTAATCAAACCAATAGCACACGGTTTGGGATTTCCAAAGCAAATGGAAGTGCGACCTTTCCTCCTGTTTGCACTTGCCGTCCTGACGCTTCTGTGTGAAACCTTTCTCGACATGAAGACCAAGTCTGAAATCGTCGCCAACTGGCTGCCGCGTTACACCGGCACGCCACTGAAGGACTTCGGCAAACACATCCTCCTCGTCAATTTCAGCAACTACGTGCAGATGTTTGCCCGCTGGCATCGCGTGCCTATCCGCGGCCTGGACCGTCCGATGCCCAACGCCACGGCCAATGGCATCACTATCATCAATTTCGGCATGGGCAGCGCGAGCGCGGCGACTGTCATGGATTTGCTTTCCGCCATTCATCCGGAAGCGGTGCTGTTTCTTGGCAAATGCGGCGGGTTGAAGCACGTCGCGAAGCTCGGGTCGCTGGTGCTGCCCATCGCGGCGATCCGGGGAGAAGGGGCGTCGAATGATTATTATCCGCCGGAAGTGCCAGCGTTGCCGGCGTTCAGTTTGCAGAAGGCCATCTCCACGACCATTCGCGATCACAAGCGGGATTACTGGACGGGCACGGTTTACACGACGAACCGTCGCGTGTGGGAACATGACAGCGAGTTCAAAAAATATCTAAAAAAAATCCGGTGCATCGGCATAGACATGGAGACGGCCACGATTTTCATCACCGGCTTCCACAACGAAATCACCACCGGCGCGCTCTTGCTGGTGTCCGATCAACCGATGACGCCTGAAGGCGTGAAGACCGCTGCGAGCGACGCCAAAGTGACCCAGGCTTTTCTGGACAAACATCTGCACATCGGCATTGATTCGCTGAAACAGCTCATCAACGGCGGGCTGACGGTGAAGCATTTGCGGTTTTGACGCATGAGGGGCCAAACTCGATGGGGCTGTGATTATTGAATATCGAGTAATAGAGGGACGTAAAAGCGGCAGAGGACTGGCCGCAGTCCAAGACGCTTCGC
>CAIYOY010000304.1 GCA_903927905.1 uncultured Verrucomicrobiales bacterium
AAATCGGCGATACGGCAGATTACAAATCTGCGCTACGATCTTTTCGTCAAACCACGCTACGGCTCTTTCCGGTTAATTTAAGGTGATAACGACCGGATTTCTTTTCCAGACGGATGGTGCTTTTGAACGCTCCGGAAATGGATTTGGAGGTCAGTGCTTCGCGCCTTTTGCCCGCCGCGAAAACCCGGCCGCCACGCAACAGCAACACATGGGTGAAGACCGGCATGATTTCTTCGACGTGATGCGTGACGAGGACGAGGGTCGGCGCATTTTCGCTGCGGCCGAGGCGTTGGAGGAATTGCAGAAAATGTTCACGAGCCACGGGGTCGAGACCGGCGCACGGTTCGTCCAAGATCAACAGCGCGGGTTTGGCCATCAGGGCGCGACCGATGAGGATGCGCTGGCGTTCGCCCTGCGAAAGATATTCCCACGGACGATCGGCCAGTGATTCGCACTCGATTTGCTTGAGCAATTTTCGACCTTCCTTGCGATCGGTCGCGGTGATATTGCCCCACAGATCAATCATGGCATATTTGCCGGTGATGATCGTTTCGAGGGCCGGTTCCTCGTTGGGAATGAGTTGGCGAATGCTGGAACTGACCAGACCCACGCGTTTCCGCAGTTCGCGCCAATCGGTTGCACCAAACTGTTCCGACAACAATTCAATCTCGCCATCGGTCGGCGTCAAGTAACCAGTGATGGCGCTGAGCAGGGAAGTTTTTCCCGAGCCATTGGCGCCGAGGATGACCCAATGTTCACCCGGTTGCACGCGCCAGGAGACTTTGTTTAGGATGAGAGTGTCACCGCGACGGACGCAAAGATCGGTGACATTGAGAATGGACATGACGGCGAAAGTTTACTTGGTATTGAACCAATAAATCAATCCGCCCATGATCGCAGCGGACAGGGAGCCGACCACCAAGCCAATGATCAGGTTGCGCCGTTGCCTGCGGCGCGCTCCACCGGTCATGCCCGGCAGCAAATAATATAAATCTTTTCCTTTCCTGCTCACAATTATCAGAGTTAAATCGTCGGCAGTTATCAGACCAGTTTTTGCGAAAGAATCAAGCATGTTACGATTTGGTTACATCGGAATTCTATTGACCGCCCTGACCACGGGGCTTTTCGCCGCCGACACCGAGGTGCGCACACCCGACTCTTTCGGCCAGGTGATCGTTGTCACCACCAAAGATTGGGATACCGTGGACGGCTGGATGCAACGCTTCGAAGGTGGCCAGGCGGTTGGCCCGCGCATCCGCATCGCGCTCGGTCGCAATGGGCTCGGTTGGGGTCGCGGCCTGCACCCCGCACAAAAGGACGGCCCGCAAAAGAAGGAAGGCGACGGCAAAAGTCCCGCCGGAGTTTTCTCGCTCACTCAAGCTTTCGGCTACGCCACGCCGGAAGAAATGAAATCAGTCAAACTGCCGTACGTGCAATGTTCCACCATGGTGGAATGTGTGGATGACGTAAAATCAACTCACTATAATACCATCCTCGCCCGTACCAACGTGGCCAAACCGGATTGGCACAGTTCCGAGATCATGCTGATGAAAGACAACGAATACAGCATGGGCATCGTGATCGATCACAACACTCCATCGGCCAAACCAGGCGGCGGCTCCTGTGTTTTCATGCACATCTGGAAGGGGCCGGGCGTCGGCACCAGCGGTTGCACCGCAATGACGCCGGAAAACATGGATACCGTGATCCACTGGCTCGATCCCAAAGCTCATCCGATTCTCGTGCAATTGCCGGAAAAAGAATACGAGAAATTGAAAGACGACTGGGGTTTGCCTGATCTTCCCACCTACGACACCAAATAACCCGTCATGCTTAATTACATCTGGCTCGCCTTCATGCTGCTCGCCGTCATCATCGGCGGAGCCACGGGCCATCTGGAGGAGGTGGTCAAAGGCGCGTTCGACATGGCCAAAAGCGCGGTGATGGATCTCGCCTTGCCGTTATCGGCAGTAATTACTTTGTGGCTCGGCGTGATGCGACTCGCAGAAAAATCCGGTTTGGTCTTCTGGCTGGCGCGGGTGCTGCGCCCCATTTTGAAGTTTTTATTTCCTGAGGTGCCCGCGGATCATCCGGCGATGGGTTCCATCGTGATGAATGTCACCGCCAACATGCTCGGCCTCGGCAATGCCGCCACGCCGATGGGTCTTCGCGCCATGACCGAGTTGCAAAAACTGAATCCCTTTCCCGCCACCGCCACCAATGCGATGTGCACCTTCCTCACCATCAACACCGCATCCATCCAATTGATTCCCGCCACCGCCGTGGCCATCCTCGCCGTCAACGGTGCCAAAAATCCAACCGCGATTGTCGGCACGGCTTTTCTGGCCACCCTGATTTCCCAAGCGGTCGGTCTGACCGCCGTCAAGACTCTGCAAAATTTACCGATGTTCCGCGCCAAGCCAGATTCATTGAGCGAAACCACCATGTCCGCTGCGCCTGAAAAACCAGCCACGACGTTGCCGGAATCACCAGTGCAACCCGCGAAAATCACCACAGGAGGCACTTGTCTGCTGGTCATCTTCTTTGCGTTTTTTGCCTGGTTGTTTGTCGTTCAAGCATTTCCTGATCTTCGCCCCGGTTACATGCCAGCCACGACAGCCTCCGGTGGAATTTTCATCTCCATGGTCAAAGCAATTTCCCTCCTGGCGATTCCGTTTTTCCTGTCGTTCTTCCCGCTCTACGCCGCCCTTCGTAAAATTAAAGTCTATGAAGAATTCGTCGAAGGTGCCAAAGAAGGCTTCGGCGTGGCCATTCGCATCATTCCCTACCTCGTGACCATCCTCGTGGCCATCGGCATGTTTCGAGGCGCGCACGGCATTGAAATGATGACCAACATTTTGAGGCCAGTTCTCAGCCTCATCCATTTTCCGCCAGAACTCGTTCCACTGGCTTTCATGCGTCCCCTGACCGGCAGCGGCAGCATCGCCCTGGTCGGCGACATCGTCAAAACTCACGGCGCAAATAACATTCTCAGCATGATGGCGGCGACCATTCTCGGCAGCACGGAAACGACGTTTTACGTTTTGGCGGTTTATTTCGGCTCGGTGGGAATCAAGCGGACGCGCCACGCCATTGCGTCCGGACTGCTGGCCGACATCGCCGGCATCCTCGCCTCCGTCTATATCTGTCAAATAGTCTTCGGCTAAAACCATGAGCGAACCACGTCAACTCGTCCGCGGCCTCAATCTAACCGCCACCACCGCCTTGGTGGTCGGCACCATCATCGGCACCGGTGTTTTTCTTAAGACGGCCAACATGGCGCAGCAAACGGGAACCCCGGGCCTAGTCATGCTGGCGTGGGTCGTGGCCGGATTGCTTTCTTTGGCCGGGGCGCTGACCTATGCCGAATTGGGCGCGATGATGCCGCACGCCGGAGGCGAATATGTTTATATGCGCGCAGCTTACGGCGATGCGCCGGCGTTTCTCTTTGGTTGGATGCGGATCGCCATCGGTTCCTCCGGTTCCATTGCCAGTTATGGCGTGGGCTTGGTCATATTTCTTTCCGTTTTTTTCCCGGCCTTGAATCAATCGCCGTGGCTTTCTGTTCATGTGACAGACTCTTTCACCTGGAAATTCGGCATTCAACAGGCGCTCGCCGTCTTTATCATCATGGCCTTCACGTTGCTGAATTGCGCGCGCGTGGTTTTTGGCGGACAACTGCAGATGGTGTTCACTGCGGCGAAAGTCGGCGGACTCTGCGTCATCGTCTTCGGCGTATTTTTCTTTGGTCATAATGGAAATTGGGATCATTTAAAATCCTCCCCTAATTCCATTCATTGCACCTTGTCCACCTTCGGCGCTGCGTTGCTGGCCGCGCTTTGGGCCTACGACGGATGGAACAACATGCCCATGGCCGCAGGTGAAGTTAAAGATCCCGGACGCAACGTGCCCATGTCGCTGTTTATCGGCATGGCCATCGTGCTGGGCGTCTATGGCTTGACCAACCTCGCTTATCTCTATGCCCTGCCCTTCGATCAAATCCTGACCGCCAAATCCGATGCCCACCCCGATGGCATGCCGGTGGCGAGCATGGTCGCGGCCAGCTTTTCCAGTTACGGCCCCAAACTGGTGGCCATCGCGTTCATCATTTCCACCATCGGCGTCCTCAATGGCTCCATTCTGACCGGCGCGCGTGTGCCCTACGCCATGGCCAAAGATGGATTGTTCTTTCCGCGCTTTGCCAATTTGAGCGGCAGCACGGCGGTGCCAGTCGCGAGCATCATCATGCAGGGGATTTGGTCGAGCATCCTGGCAGTGTCCGGCACCTTTGACCAACTGACCGATTGCGTGGTTTTTGCCGGATGGATTTTTTACGGAGCCACCACGGCAGCCGTCTTTGTCCTGCGTCGAAAAATGCCCGCCGCGCCGCGCCCCTATAAAACCTTGTGGTATCCCTGGCTGCCCTTGCTCTTTGTCCTATCCGCAATCTTGCTGCTGATCAACACGCTCTGGACCAATCCGAAAGAATCAGCCGCTGGCTTGATCTTGATCGGGTGCGGCGTTCCGATTTATCTCTGGCTGCGCAAAACTCAAAAACAAACCGCCACCGTCGTCACATGAAGCTGATGTGGAGATTCCTAGCCAGGGCAAAAAAAATTGGCCACCGGCTTGCGCATGGCACATCCGATCTTTGTCCCGGAGGGACACCTGATAATAGCCCGGCATTTCAATGCCGGGTTGTGGCAACCAAACGCCAAAGTCCCGTAGGGACGGCTGAATATTCCGCACTTTTTTTCTTCCTCTTTATAGCCATGTCTATCCCAGCCCGGGCGTTGGAAATGCGCGAAGGCGGCATCATTCGCGGGCCGACCAACGAACATAAAATCGCCCTCGAATTCACTGCGCATATTTTCACCGAAGGCGGAACGGTCATTCTGGACACGCTCGCCAAACACCACCTCAAAGCCTCCTTCTTCCTCACCGGCGAATGTCTGCGCACTCCGACTAACAAGGAACTGATTCAGCGCATGGTCGCAGAAAAACATTACCTCGGCCCGCACTCTGATACCCATCCCCTGCTCTGTCCCTGGGACAGCCCCAAGAAAACATTGGTCACCAAAGAATTTTTCCAAAACGATCTGCAACACAACCTCGAAGCCATCGAACAATTCGGCGTCAAACGCCAAGCGATCAAATTCTTCATCCCGCCTTATGAATGGTACAACGAAGAAATCGTCACCTGGTCGAAGGAGTTGAAAATCCAAGTCTGCAACTACACTCCCGGCACCCGTTCCAACGCGGATTATACCGAGGATGAAGCGAAGAATTTTGTTTCCTCCCAGACCATCTTTGACAGCATCACACGACTGGAACGCGAAAAGGGATTGAATGGATTCCTATTGCTGCTACATCTGGGCGTTGGTCCGAAACGCACGGATAAAATGTATGACCGATTGGACGAATTGCTGACCACGCTGGAAGCTAAAGGTTACCAGTTCGTCCGCGTGGATCAATTATTGAAATAATATGAAGAAAATTTTTGCCTATATCGCCGTGATGGTGGCCTTCGCCGTCCACGCCGAAAACACTCCCTGTCCCTTCGATAAATCCAAAATGGAATTCGCTGGCACCCCGGTGGAACAAGCCCGCTGTCTCCTTCGTCCCGTGGCCCAGGGCGGTGTCCTCGGTCAACCTCTCGCCACGCTGCCCGGGCCCTTGGAAAAACTCATCGGTCAGCCCGTGCAGATCACCCGCGAAGCACTGTTAAAATATTTACAAGCCCATCAGATTTTAGAATCCGACATCGGCGGCCCGCTCACCCAACACGCCACCGCCAAATACTTTGTCATCCACGATACCAGCACCAAAAATTACGGCACCAATTCCATCCCCGATAACATCAACACTCCGGATTGGGCTTTGAACAACTTGAAGCGCTGGACCAACCTTCCGGTTGCCCACGTCTTCGTCAATCGCCTTGGCCAATCCCTCACCTGGCATCCCTTCTCCATGTCCTGGCGCGCCACCAAATTTGAGCGCACCACCATCACCCGCGAAGAAAGCAAAGGCATGTTCATCCACATCGAAAACAGCCAGCCCCGTCGCTCCGATCCCAACGGCCACAAAGGCAACGATGCCATCGCGCCCATCCCCGGCTTCACCCTCCCGCAGCTCGACCGCCTCGCCCTCCTCTACGTCACCGCCAGTCTCGAGCACGGCACCTGGCTCGTCCCCGGCTATCATTGCGCGATAGACGCCGGCATCCCTGACGGCCACGACGACCCGCAACACTTCGATCTCGCCCAATGGGCCACTCGCTTGGAAATGTTGTTGAAAGAAGTAAAGTAAACAGCATTGGCGGGTTTTGTCCCGTAGGGACTTTTGAAAATAGCCCGGCATTTCAATGCCGGGTCTTGGCGTCATATAGCCAAAGTCCCGTAGGGACGGCTGAGCTTTTCCTCACTTGATACGCTTTTGACACCCTCATCCAAATGCATACAATATGTACGCGTGCAAAAACTCGATTTCAAAGACCTGCCAAAAGAATACAATGCGCTTTGCCGTCAATTTTTACCACGCCCTATCCATGATGGTGTGGATTATGCCAACGTTTCTGAAGTGGCCGATGCCATGGCTCTCTGGCAGGATGATTTTACGGAAGATCAACGCGATTACTTCGATCTCCTCTGCTCGCTAATGGAAGAATACGACGTCGAACACTTCAAATGGCCAAAACTCAGCAGCCGCCAAATCCTCCGCCACCTGCTGGAGGAACGAAAACAATCACCCGCCGACCTTTCTCGCTTGTTGGGTGGCAGCCGGAATTTGGGAGCCATGATTCTACGCGGCGAGCGCAACCTGACCATCGCCCACATCCGCAAACTCTCCAACTATTTCAAAGTCGGCTCGGAGTTATTTATTTGATGGAACTATTCAAATGCACGAAACCCGAACAATTCCTGATGAGATCCAGCGACGATATACCAAAGGGCGACTGGCCACCATAGTCACCCCGCTGATTATTGGCGCTCCTTCCTTTGGGTTGATTTGGATCAATGGCCATAACGGCTCTCGACCATGGCTTTGGGTGGGAATCGCCGGCTTCGTCGGCAGTGTTATCTTTGCTGTGATCTCGCAAGAATGGCGCAACCGTCATTTCAAATGTCCGAATTGTGAACGCGCTATTCCTGTTCGGTATGCCAACGTGCCTCAGTACACCAAGAAATGCCGGATCGAGTTTGTCTGCTCCCATTGCAAAATCACTTGGGATACCGGTCTGTTTACTTGAGACCGCTTAACCCGCATTCGCCAGCGGCTGCGAAGAAATCTCCAGCATCCGCTCAATCGGCAACCTTGCCCGCTTGATAATTTCCGCGCTTAATTCCACCCGGGGATTCAAGTTGGTCATGCAATCGTAAAGCTTTTCCAGCGTATTCATCTTCATGAATTTGCACTCGTTGCAACGACAATTGCCGACCGGCGCGGGAATGAACCGTTTGCCGGGACATTCCTTGTTCAAACGGTGAATCATGCCAGCCTCGGTCGCGATGATGATCGCCTTGGCCGGGCTGCGTTTGCAATAATCCACCATCTTCTCCGTTGAACACACTTCATCGGCCAGCATCCGCACCGCCTTGGTGCATTCGGGATGCGCCACCAGCGGTGCGCCGGGAAATTCCTGGCGGATCTTCACGATGCCCGCGTGGGTGAATTCCACGTGCGCATAACAATTCCCCTTCCACAACGTCATCTTGCGCCCGGTCTGTTCCATCACCCACGCGCCGAGATTTTCGTCCGGCACAAAAAGGATGTCTTTATCTTTGGGCACTGCGTTGACGATCTTGACCGCATTGCCGCTGGTGCAAATCACGTCGCTCAAGGCCTTCACCTCCGCGCTGCAATTGATGTAAGTGACCGTGTAGAAATTCGGATTTGTATCTTGTAGCGCCTTCAACTTCGGCGCGGGACAACTTTCCTCCAGTGAACAACCCGCATCCGCATCCGGCAAAATCACGATCTTGTTCGGATTCAAAATCTTCGCCGTCTCCGCCATGAAATGAACCCCGCAAAAAACGATCACATCCGCCTTGGTCTTCTCCGCCTGTTGGGATAACCCGAGCGAATCACCCACAAAATCCGCCACGTCCTGAATTTCCGGCACCTGATAATTATGCGCCAAAATAATCGCGTTCAGCTTTTTCTTCAGTGCCACGATATCGCGTGAAAGCGAATCCAGCAGTTCCGGCGGCAATGGCCGGCGCGTGACAAACTCCGCCTGTCCCGTCGGTTGAACCTCGGTAAGATCAATCATGCTGCGAGCTTACCCCGCCCGCAGATTCCGCGCAAGGGATAGGAGCGCGGCTTTCAAGCCGCTTCAACGCGAAAAGCGAGGTGACATCGAAATCCAAAACCAGGTCCTTTCGGTTCCACCCTGAAGCGGTTTAAAAGCCGCGCTCCCATCGCTCCGGCACCAATCATGTCAAAAAAAGCCCGATTCTTCGCAAATTTTGCTTGGAAAAAAAACTGGATTTTCTCCCGGTCGTGGCCCAAGTTAGAAACATGAAGTTAATCCTCTCTACGCACAACGTCACCCTCACCAAAGCGATAGAAGATCATATCCTCACCCGGATCGAAAAATTGGAGCATATGGATAAATATGTCACCAATGCCCGCGTCGTTTTGGAACACGATCACCTGAAGAAACCCGAACGGCAATTCACCTGTTCCATGACCTTGGCCGTGCCCGGCCCGGACCTCTATGCCGAAGATTCGGAAACAGAACTCTATGCCGCCATTGACCTGGTCACCAAAAAATTGGAACAACAATTGCGCAAACGGCACAACAAATACAAAGCCCAAAAACATTCCCTCGGCGCGCGCGGCAAAGAGTTGCGGCAGGCGGCGGAATGACGAATGACCCAGCACTAAGATCTAACGAGCTCCGAGTTAGTGTTCACGCTTTAAGGCGTGTTTTGAAGTAAGTTTGAATAGGCTACGACACCATGATCGCTTGCATCTTTCGGACCGGTTATGGATGCGGTCCACCCCGTTGGGGGGCCTTGGTGACCCGGCGCGGGCACGCGTTAAGTCTCAGTCTGGCTCCGGGTCAAGCTGCCGATGTCAAAGTCGCCGCGCAAGGACTGCCCAAACTGCAAACCCAAGTGGCGATCATAGGGAACAAAGGTTTTTCGCCGGCACCACGGTTTGCAAGCCGACCATGCACGGCTTCGTCCGCCACATCGAAAGAAACAGCCGATGCTGCGGTGGGTGGCTCTGCCAAAGTCATTCTTTAAAGTTATTGCATCGGTCACGGTATCCAGAATCAGAACCCAGCTAACGGCTGATTTTGGCGAACAAGCCGTTTTCCCAGGCATGTCAAACACTGATTGAAATTATTTCGGCGGAACCACGTCCACTGGAATCACCATTTCTTCGATCAAACCGACTCCAAAATCGCCATGGCGACGGCATGAGTCCGGGTGTGGCTTAGAGTCAAATGTACAATTCGCCCGCCGCGTTTTTTCAGCAGCCGTTGTCCCTTGTCATGCAGCACCACGTAAGGCTCGCCGGATTCTTTGCGGCAAACTTCCATGTCCTGCCAGCCCAGTTCCGCGCCGATGCCGGTGCCGAACGCCTTGGAGATCGCTTCCTTGGCCGCAAACCGCGCCGCCAGAAACGGCCCCGGCCCTTTGTGGGAAAGACAATAGGCTGTTTCGCCGGGTCGGAGGATGCGCTCGAGAAAGCGGTCGCCAAATTTTTGGTAAGCCGATTCGATGCGCTCGACCTCGATGATATCCACGCCTGTGCCAAGTATGTTCAAAGCTTTAAAAAGAGATCACTCGCGCATCAGCAACAGCATTTCCTGCACGGCGGTGGCCAGCCCGACGACGACGGCCCGGCTGATGATGCTGTGGCCGATGTTCAATTCCACGAGGTGCGGCACCTGGCGCAAAACGTGGAGATTCTGATAATTCAATCCGTGTCCGGCATTGACCTGCAAGCCTAGTTCCCGCGCTTGTTTCGCGGCAGAAACGAGCCGTTCCAGTTCATGCGCCCGTTCGTGCTTGCGATTGAAATGCTCGGCGAATGAGCCAGTGTGCAATTCGATAAATTGGCTTCCAACTTTGGCCGAGGCTTCCACTTGGGCCGGATCGGGCGCGATAAAAAGACTTACCTCAATCCCGGCGTCGTTCATTTTCTTGCGCGTATCGGTCAACGCCAGCCAATGACTGGCCACATCGAGGCCGCCTTCGGTGGTGACTTCTTTGCGTCGTTCAGGGACCAAACAGACGATATCCGGCTTCACCTTCAAGGCGATGTTCACAATCTCCGGCGCATTGGCCATCTCCAGATTCAAACGCGTCTTGACCACTTCCCGCAGTTGGAAAATATCCCGGTCCTGCATGTGGCGGCGGTCTTCGCGCAGATGGGCGGTGATGCCATGCGCGCCCGCCGATTCGCAGATCAACGCCGCTTCGATGGGATCCGGTTCGCCCCGTTCGCGCCCGCGGTAACGGGCTTCGCGCACGGTGGCGACATGGTCAATATTGACGCCTAATTTCAGCATGGCCTGATCTTTCATTTTCGACCGTTAAGGCCCGGGAGGCCCCATGGATGTTTTGGCTGCGGGCGGGAGCATTTGGCGATTAAATGGGCCCGTGCCGGTGCCGCTCAACCAGTGGGTGAACAGGATCAACTCGAAACCGGTCAAACCCGTTTGCGATTTGCGGAGCAGGCTCAATTCATTCGGTCCGGTCAAGGTCACCTGAGTCACGCTTTCACCGAGCAATCCTCCGAGTTCATTAAGCCAGTTTTCACGGATGATGGAGGGATGCGGCTCGCGTGGTTTTAAACCGGCCGGGCTGTTGGTTTTGCCCGCAACCAGATTGGTTTTCCCAGGAATAATTCTTGAGCGCAATGGGCGGGAAGTGGCTGGCAGCACCGGCAGCATCTGGCTGAGCAAGCGCCATTGTTGCATCCGTTCGCTCGTCATTTCCCAATCGTAATAAACCAAATGATCAATCCCCTCGATTTCCTTCCATAATTCCGGCGGCGCCGGCTTGTTTTTGTAGGGCAAGGGGAAGAGGCCGGCCACTAAGAAGGCGCCCGATTTATCGTGCAACGGCCGCAGATAGGGAGCGAGCATTCCGAGGCCCGACCAAGAAACCTCGAGCCGGTTGGTCGCCCAACTTATTTCTCCTTCGCGTCTTTCTTTCAGCAGGGGATTAAACGCAGCGGGCAAATTGCTGTAAACAGCCTGCATCAGATTGGTCGGTTCATTCACCGGAGCGGCGGCATAAGTTTGCAGCACCATTTCGTTCAACGCCCAGACAAACACTTGGTGTGAAAATGGCCCGCTGACAAATGGCGCATAAAGCGGACTGATGTTCAGCAGCGAAGCCACATTGCGGGCCGCAGTAAAACTGATCATCGGGTCGCTCACGGTGTTCGTCGGAAATTTCCAAGTCTCAAATTTATCCGGGATGGTGTCTGGATAAATGATCCGCGCGGTCGTGCGCATGTCGTCGCCCGATGCCGCCATCGAAACGATGGTTCGGGCCATTTTCAACGGGCAATTTGTCAGCGATAAAAATGGAGCCATCCGCACCCAGTCCACATCGGCCTCAAAGCAATTGGTGTTCATCGCCGCCACTGCCCGATGCTCCTTGCGCGCCGCTTGCAGATACGTCGTCTGTAAAGGGAGCAGGCTGGTGCCGCGACTGACGATCAACCAGCCATCCGCCGGAATGACTTGATAACCACCTGTGTCCTGGCCCCAACTTAACCCTTCGTAACCTTCCAGAGTTATTTTCGCCGCCTTGCCCGGCAGAATCTCGGTCAGATTTTTTTTCCACAATTCCGCACGAGCGGGTGCCAACTTCACCGCGAGGACGAAACCCAGCGGATCTTTCAAGTCGCCACCGAAGCCACCGGCTGACTCCGCCCGGCCCAGGTCGTCGAGAATGGGATGAAGCAGAGCGGAATTTGTTTCAGTCTGATTCAACCCCAATTCCTTGGGCAGAAGTTCAGAGAGAGAATTGATGATGACGTCATGGAATTTCGGCCCGTTGGTCAGGGCAAAAAACTTTTGCAGTGTGACGAGATCGGGATTGGCGGTCAGAGTTTCGAGACCGGCAAAATGATACTGGGCGGCCACCGCATTGTCCGCCGCGCGCGCCGAACCGGCCAGAGTCAAAGCAGATAAAAAGAAGATGTTTAAAACGTTTTTCAATCGCATAAAAGCAAGTCATTGAGTGCCAGAAAAAAGCTCATTAAGCAAACCGCATTTTGTGGCGTGTGTGTAGCGGCAGGCGTCTGGCATGGTGCAAGGACATGGGTGAGGGTTCAATGCATGGACATAGGTGAGGGTCTTGGAGTTAGCA
>CAIYOY010000305.1 GCA_903927905.1 uncultured Verrucomicrobiales bacterium
CTTCGTAGTAATGTGCTGCGCCTCACAGAGGCGCGCTCCGTCAGAACTAACCATCACTTTTGATCGCACCCCGTATGCCAGCCGTATTGGACATTTGACTTTTGACCGGGCATACTGATGGCATTGTGTCTTTGACGGCTTACATTTTATTGGCGTTGAGTTCGCTATTCGTGATCTTGGATCCGATTGCGGTCGTGCCCGCCTTCATCGCCATGACGCCGAATGATTCGGCCTCGACCAAAACCCGGATGGCCCGGCTGGCCTGTTGCGTAGCAGCGGGTGTGCTGATCCTCTTTGCGCTGGCGGGTAAATATATTTTCAAAACGCTCGGGATCACGTTGCCCGCGTTTCAATTGGCCGGAAGTCTCCTGCTGTTGCGCATGTCGCTGGACATGCTTTATGCCCGCTCCTCGCCCGCGCGCGAAACGGTGGAGGAAGTGGCCGAGGGAGCGGCCAAAGATGACATCGCCATCACCCCGCTCGGCGTGCCGATGCTGGCGGGGCCGGGCGCGATCTCGACTTCATTGATCCTGGCCAACCAGGCGGCGGGTGATGTCACCAAAATACTCTGCCTGGCGGGCTGCATCATTGTGGTTTGTTTTGCGTGTTACTGGATTTTCTGGCTGGCGGTGCAAGGGGCGCATCGGATGAGTCCGCTGGCGCTCAAACTGGTCAACCGTCTATTCGGTTTGTTGCTCGCGGCCATGGCTGTGCAGTTTATTTTGAATGCACTGGAACAGATTCCTTTTTTTAAGCGGTGAAAAAATGCGCGCATTGCGGGGCCGAAAACGCCGAAGACGCAGTCAAATGCCAGGCCTGCGGAACGGCGGCTTTTTTTGATCCCATCGCACCTCCCATCACCACTTCGGCCACGGAACGACGCGACCGCGACCACCTGAATCTCTTGTCCATCTTTCACTTTCTTGGCGCGGCCATGTGCATTTGCGGCATCGGCGCGGTCATATTGCATCATCGCCTGATGAAGATGGTTTTCACCAAGGCCATGACCGGCAAGCATCCGTTTCCCGTCCCCCCGGAGGATTTGATGCGATTGATGAATTGGGGTTACCGGGTGGCCGGAGTGTTTCTGATCATCGGGTTTATCCTCAATCTGCTCTCGGGATTTTGTCTCTGGCAAAGGAAGCATCGCATTTTTTCTCTGGTCGTGGCCGGGATAAATTGTGTGCAGGTCCCGATCGGGACCCTGCTGGGCGTGTTCACCATCATTGTTTTATCGCGCACTTCCGTGCGTGAGGTTTACAACAAAAGTTATTCCCCCCGGCCCGATAATCATGTTTAAATCGGGCCACACATGGAACGTCTAACCAGTATTTTGGGGATCGGAGTGATTCTGGGGATCTGTTATGCCTGCTCCACGGATCGCAAGGCGATCAAGTGGAAAATCGTGGCGTGGGGGCTCGCGTTGCAAGTCTTGTTCGCGCTGCTGGTGCTGCAATTTGCTTTTGGCCGCGATGTGATGGCGGCAGCAGGTGAGAAAGTAAATCAATTGTTGGGTTACGCTTACGAGGGTGCCTCGTTTGTTTTTGGCTCGCTGGCCAAGCCGGGTGGGCCGAGCGGGTTTATATTCGCCTTCGCGATTTTGCCGACCATTGTTTTCATGGCGGCATTTTTTGCGGTGCTTTATCACTTCGGCATCATGCCTCGGATCATCAAGGCGATGGCCTGGGTCATGACCCGTTTGATGGGCGTGAGCGGAGCGGAATCCTTAAATGTGGCCGCCGGGGTTTTTATGGGACAAACCGAAGCGCCACTGACCATCCGGCCATTATTGCCGAAACTGACGCGCTCGGAGCTAATGACGATCATGACCTCAGGCATGGCGCATATCAGCGCCGGCATCATGGTCGCCTACATCGCCTGTGGCGTCGAAGCCAAACATCTCCTCGCCGCCGTCATCATGACCGCGCCCGGCACGTTTCTCGTTTCTAAACTGCTGGTGCCGGAAATTGAAGAAACGGTCACTGGCAGCAAAGTGGAAATTCCAAAGACTGACGAGTCCGGCAACGTTTTGTCGGCCATCGCACGGGGCACGGGCGACGGGCTGAGCCTGGCCCTGAATGTGGCCGCGATGTTGATTGTCTTCCTCGCGTTGATCGCATTGCTCAATGGCATCATGGGTTGGGTGCATGGTTACATCGGATGGTTCCCGGACAGTTTGCAAACGGTGATGGGCTGGCTGTTCGCGCCGGTGGCGTGGCTCATCGGAATTCCATGGAAAGACGCGCCGCACGTTGGATCGTTGCTCGGCATTCGCATGGCAGGGAACGAATTAATCGCTTACGGCCAACTTGGCCAATGGAAGACGCAACTTGATCCCCGTTCATTTATCATCGCCACTTACGCGCTTTGTGGTTTCGCCAATATAAGTTCCATCGGCATTCAGATCGGCGGCATCGGTGCGCTGGCCCCGTCGCGCAAGGAAGATCTGGCCAAACTTGGTCTGCGCGCCATGCTCGCGGGGACGATGGCGAATTTGATTTCAGCGGCGATTGTGGGCTTGATGATTTAGTGAAATGAGATCCGTCTGCCTAACTTTTATTTTCGCACTGGCGTTGTGTGCTTGCACCTCACCCCCTCCTGTTTCGAAATCTTATCCGGCGCAATGGTGGAAGCCGGTTTCAAAAGAAGGCGCGCCGAGTTGGGAAATATTCCCCCAAGAGGCCAAACCCGGCGAAGTCATTCTTTCCAAGCGCAACGAACTGGGATTGCTCTCAAATTTCGCACCCACGCCGTTTATTTTTCGTGGGCATCATTATGCGAGTCTGGAAGGCTTTTGGCAGGCGATGAAATTCCCGGAGAACGCTCAGGATGAACGGGCAAAATTTCCCGGCTTGGAGTGGCCCTATACCCGAGCGCAAGTCGAACAGTTGTCGAGTTTTGCCGCCAAAAAAGCGGGGGACATCGGAGAAACGAACATGAAGGCCATGGGTATCACCTGGGTGAGTTATGAAGGGCAAAAAATGGACTATCGCCCGGCTGTTCCAGCGGAGCATTACCGATTAATCGTGGAAGCCATGCGCGAAAAGGTCCGGCAAAATCCAGAGGTGCAAAAAGTCCTGCTCGCCACCGGAAATCTGATATTAAAACCCGACCATCATCAGGGGCCCAACGATCCGCCCGAGTGGCGATATTTTGAGACCTGGATGCAAATCAGATCGGAATTGCAAAAGCCGTGGAAGAATAGAGATTAGAAGTGGCTATGTTAACACGTTTTTTTCTTACCACCATTTTCACTTGGAATTTGATCGGGATGGCGGGTGAAAAATTGCCGGGACGACAAACGGATGATTCAATCCTTTTGCCGAACCAATGGTCACTGCATCCGGCGGGAAGGCAGATTGATCTGGGCAGTTTGCCGATCAATATCGCAGTTCATCCGAGCGGCAAATACGTAGCGATATTGCAGGCAGGATATGGGCCGCATGAGGTCATTGTGGTGGATTTGCGGACGGAGAAAGTTGTTTCGCGCACTCCCTTGCATGAGACGTTTTACGGGGTGACCTTTTCCAGCAACGGGCGCGAGTTATGGTCCAGCGGCGGCGGCGATGAAGTGGTGCATCGTTTTGATTTCCAGGATGGAAAACTGAGCAAAGACGCTCCGATCAGAATTCATGCCAAAGAGTTGCGGGCTGTACCCTCGGGTTTGGTCTTGGATAAATCGGGTAAACATTTGTATGTGGCGAACGTATGGGGTGATTGCGCCACCCGTATTGAATTAGGAGCGAATCCCAAATCCGAGGACTTTGTCTTCGGTCCGAATTCTTCCCAAACCACTCTGTCGCCCGTCATCCCGCCGGTGGAATTTGATTCGGCGGAAGGGGCCGAGCGACGCGGAGAGATCGGATTCTATCACGCGTCACCGGACGATACCTTTCCCTACACCTGTTGCCTGGATGAAAAGCGGCAACGGCTGTATGTCAGTCTCTGGGCCCAAGCCTCGGTGGCGGTCGTTGATTTGAAAACCGGAAAAATCGCCGGACGTTGGACAACAGAAGAACACCCCTGCGAAATGGTTTTGAACCGATCGGGAAAATTGCTCTACGTGGCAAATGCCAACCGAAACACGGTCACGATATTTGACACGCGCACCGGACAAACCCTGGAAACAATTTGGGCCGCTTTCTTTCCCGACGCCCCTCCGGGTTCCACACCGAACAGCCTGGCGCTGTCGCCCGATGAAAAAAACCTCTATGTCGCCAATGCCGGAGTCAATGCCGTGGCCGTCTTTGATGTGAGCGTGAAAAGAAAAAGCCGTTCGCTCGGTTTTATTCCCGTCGGCTGGTATCCTACTTCGGTGCGCGTAACCCCGGACGGAAAACACCTGCTCGTCGCCAATGGCAAAGGTATCACCACTCACGCCAATCCGAAAGGCCCTGCACCCGGCAAAAAGACTGACCAATATATTGCCGAATTGTATCGAGGGACGCTGAGCATCATCGATCTGCCTCGGGGCAATGATGTGGAAAAACAAATGTCCGCCTGGACCGCAGAAGTCTATCACTGCACGCCATTGAAAAAAGAGGCAGCGGTGACCGGCACGCGCACCGAGGGCAATCCCCTGCCCGCTTCGCCCGGCGAAACCAGTCCGATCAAATATTGCATCTACATGGTCAAAGAAAATCGCACCTATGACCAGGTCTTGGGCGATCTGCCGCAAGGAAATGGCGATCCTAAAATTTGCCTCTTCCCGGAAAAAATCACGCCAAACCAGCATCAGATCGCGCGTGATTTTGTGCTGCTGGATAATTTCTATGCCGACGCCGAAGTCAGCGCTGGCGGACACGAATGGAGCATGGGCGCGTATTGTTCTGATTTTGTCGAGCGCATGTGGCCGCAGAATTATGGTCACAACAAAAACGGAAAATTTCCTTATGCGGCGGAGGGCTATTTCCCCATCGCCGCGCCAGCAGGCGGTTATATTTGGGATCGGGCGCGGGAAGCTGGTGTGAGTTATCGCAGTTACGGTGAATTCGTCAGTTACGATCAACCGGCAGATCAACCGTCGCGGCCACGGGTGAAAAGTTTGCAAGGCCACATTGACCCGGAGTATCGCGGATTCGACATGAAATACAGCGACCTCAAACGCGCCGCCCGTTTTATTTCCGAACTGAAACGTTTTGAAGCCGAGGGCGAAATGCCCCGTTTGCAAATCATGCGCATTTGCAGTGATCACACACATGGAGCCACCACCGGTTATCCGACGCCCATCGCTTACATCGGAGAAAACGATCTCGCCATGGGCCAGGTGATCGAAGCGGTCAGCCATTCAAAATTCTGGTCGCAGACGGCGATTTTCGTGGTCGAGGACGATGCGCAAAACGGTGCCGATCATGTGGACGCGCATCGGACGCTGGCGTATGTCGTCAGTCCTTATTCCAGAAAACGCGGAACTGATTCCAC
>CAIYOY010000306.1 GCA_903927905.1 uncultured Verrucomicrobiales bacterium
CACTGGCCAGCAAAATCGGCAGCGCCTCCAACAACTTCTGCCGCGGTGTCAAGCAAGGTGGCACCGGGCGCATCACGTCGAGCGCAATCACCCCGCTCATCTCATGACCGGCATTCAAATGCTCTTTCAAATCCTGCAACGCCACCATCCCGACCATCCGGTTGTTATCGTCCGTCACCGGCAGGAAATTATTCGGACTCCCCAGAAACCGCTCGGCGATCTCCGGCACCGTGTTGTTTTCCCGCAAGGGCGGCACCGGCTCGCGCATCATATCGCCGATGGTCTGTTCCGTGGCCGTGCCGAGCCGGTAACTTTCCACTTCCAGACTGCGCAACCGCAACGGCTCTTCGTAGATGGAATGCGGATGCAAGCCGCGTGAAACCAGGGTGGAAACCGCGCAGGCCAGCATCAAGGCGGGCATTAGGGAATAATTCAGCGAAATCTCCATGATCATGATGATGGCCAGCAGCGGCGACCGCGTCGTCGCCGACAACACACTGCCCATGCCGACCAGCGCGAAAATTCCCATGGGTAAATGCTCCGGCGCCATCCCGCCACTTTCCAAGACCATGCCTAAAATGCTGCCCAATCCCGCTCCCAAAAACAGCGTCGGTGTAAAAACCCCGCCCACCGTCCCCGAGCCAACGCTGCAAGCCGTGGCAAATAATTTAGCCAAAAATATTCCAGCGAGAAATTGCAGCTTCCACGGCTCTTGCAGCATGTGGTTGGTGACCACATAACCATTCCCCCACACTTCCGGGTACGCGATGGCCAGGCCGCCGACACACAAGCCGCCCACCGCCATCCGCGCGTAAGGCAATTTGATCTGTTTGAATAATTCCTCGCTGCGCCGCAATAAAATCAGGAACAGCGCGCCCAACACTCCCGCCAACAGCCCCAACGCCAAAAACCACGGCAACTGCGCCATGCTGGTGAATTCAAACACCGGCACCTGATACCACGGTTTCACGCCGAAGAAACTGCGCGACACCATCGTCGCCACCACCGATGAGCACAACAACGGCGCGAACAGATTCATGGAAAAATTTCCCAGCACGATATGCGCCGCGAAAACTGCACCGGTGATGGGCGCGTTGTAGGCCGCCGAAATTCCGGCGGCCGCGCCGCAGGCGACCAACAAACGCAGACGGTAGGGCTGCCAGTGCGCCAATTGCCCCAGCTTCGAAGCGACCGTCGCCGATAATTGCGTGATGCCGCCCTCGCGCCCAATCGAGGCACCCGTTCCTATGCTAACCATGGAAGAAATGGTTTGGATGATGCCGGAACGAAAAGGCAGTCGGCCATCGCCAGCCACCACCACCTCTAACAAATTGGCCGAGCGCCGTTTTCCGGCAAACCGCAGGCCCCAAAATAAAATCAGTCCCGCCGCCAATCCACCCAAAGCCGGAGTCAAAAGTCGCGAATGCCAATTCATCAACTCCGCCACTTCGACGATATTATGCCCCGGATGACCCACCAGAAAAACCTGCACCCGTTCCACCGAAAGATAAAAGAAAAGATTCACCACCCCGCCGATCACCCCCACCCCGCACGCCAGCAGCAAATGAAACGCCTCCTCGTTAAGCGGCACCCGCTCGCGGATTTGCAGCGCCTTCTGCCAATGCACGCGCAAATAGGCGCGCCCGCTTTGGAAAAGCGTTTCAATTGTTTTCGGCCATGACCGCATGCCCTTACACTAACCCCTCTGCATATATTTGACGAGCCGTAATCAAAACATCCGCGGATAACGAGCGCATCTCATCACTGTCCTTACCGAGGTAACCTTTATCAAACCAAGAACTTAGTTCAGGCCAACCCGCTGGATACGATTCTCCCTCTCCGCTCCATCGGATGAGAGGGCCGGGGCACTGCCATTTAGTTAAGGATCAGAAGACAGATTTTTTAAGGTGGCGCTGATAATGATAAGAACGGTGCAAAGAGGGTGGACGTCTGCGCCTTTCTCTTTTGCGGACAGCGACTG
>CAIYOY010000307.1 GCA_903927905.1 uncultured Verrucomicrobiales bacterium
AGGGGAGAGGAGGTCCCCATCCGCGCACCCGCCTCCGCCCCAAAACTCCGCGTCAACATCGCCCATGCTCCTGCCGCCGCCGCGCCCGCGCCCGTTGCCGCCGTCAGAGCCGTGACCGAAGCCTGCAATCGTCACCCCCAAAGCGAAGCAGCCGAGCATTGCGTTGTCTGCCAGAAACCCATTTGCCTCGAATGCATGTCCGCCTTCGGCTACTTGTGTTCCATCAACTGCCGTTACCAGGCCGAGCAACGCGGCATCGCCGTTCCCGTCTATAAATTCCAGAAACGCGCCGTTGAAGACCGTGCCTTCGGCAAAGCCGTCTGGATCACTGTTGCTGGCATCGTTCTGTTGCTGGCCATTTTCGGGGTGTGGATCTGGTATGGCAGCGTCGGCTCCAAGCCGCATCTTGACTATGCCATCAAGCTCGATGCCCCCGCCCATGTCGAATACTTCGGCCAGGGCAAGATGCTGGAACTAAATTCCAAACACGTCACCCTCTATGATCTTAAGGCCAAAAAGGACCTTTGGTCCACCGCTCTGACCGCCTCCGAAGAGATGTCTTTTAACAGCCCCGATTTCTATATTGATAAATCCGACATCTGGATTTCGCTCGGTAACAAAGTGGTTTGTGTCAACAGCGCGAATGGGGAAATCAGCAAGACCATTCCCGTCACCGGACGCCTGGTTAGTTTTACCCCCGCGCAATCCAGCATCCTCGTCGTCTCAGCCACGGACGAAACCCGCCGCACCGCTCTGCGCATCGAGCTGCCATCGGGCGAAACCAAAACCCGCGAAATCGTCGTGCCGCGCTCCGAAAGACATCAACTGCCCGACGAACTCCCCGCCAACGTCGCTCCGACCGCCGGTGTTTTGCTCAAAGAGATGGACGAAGAAAACAAAAAATTCCATCGCAGCATCGCGACGGTCAGCAGTGAATTTTTTTCCGCCGGAGAAAATTTGGTGGAACTTCGCACCACCATGATCGAGGCCAAGATCACCACCGTCCAAACCATGAAACCGAAGGGGCCATCCCATATCAACGGCAATACCAGCGTTTCCTCCAGTACGGCCGCGATCGCCGAGGAAGTCTTCAACGACATCAAGCGCTCGAACACCGGCGGCTTTCGCAACATCGACGAAAGCCATTACCAGGTCCGGTTGCGCCGCTGGACCGGTCAGGCCCAACCCGACGAATGGAAGGGTGACGTCAACGGCGTGCCATATTTCTTTTCCCTGCCCACCGTGGACCTTCTGGTGGCCGGCAAATCTTTGACTGTATTTGACAAACAAAACAAAAAACTTTTCGAAAGCAAACTGAGCTACCCCATCAGCGACCTCTTTAGCGAAAGCAATTTCGAACACCGTCTGATCCCCGCCGTGCAAACCGCCAACTCCCTCTATTTCTTCGACCAGGGCATGATGACGGCGTTCGATCTGCCCGGTGGCAATGTCCGCTGGCGCCTGACCAGCATGGGCATCACCCGCGCGCAACTCGATCCGAAAGAGGCCCTTTATATTGACTCAACCTCGGCTGCCCCGGAAGACCTCCAATATATTGACCAGATCAAATTCGATAAAATCTCCCCGGTGATCCTGAAAGTGGATTCCGCCTCCGGCAAAACCTTGTGGGCGCTGGCCAACCAAGGGCAGCAATGCTTCCTCTCCGGCAAATATCTCTACACCACCAGCACCGACATGGCCGGCATCGCCTTGGCCAATGCCCTGAGTGAAGCGCTGGAATCCGGCCATTCGCCCGGCACCCACTTCAGCATTTTCCGCCTTGATCCCGCCACTGGCGCCGTCCTGTGGAAATATCAGCCCGAAAGCACCCCCGAGTCCGTTTCCTTCCAAAACAACCAATTTCTCTTGGGTGGCGGCAGCGAAATTCAGGTCATGAAGTTCCTTTCCTTTTAGCCAAAAATGGACCAGAGTGATTGCTTATCATGGATCGTCGGCAAAACACCATTTTAACTACGATTTTTGGAGGCATGGGACTTCTGTTCCTCCTGATCTACGCCGTCTCGCGGGGCCATTATGGCGGTGGCGGATTAAGTGTTCACAGTTGGTCGCCGACGGCGGAACAAAAAAAACTGGATCGGTTGCGTCACATGCACATGCGTCGCCCACATCATTGATCATTCATTCGTCGAATCGCGTTCGTGATCGCGTTGAAATATCCTGCGATAATTCGTTGAAACCTTCAGCGAATTGGGGTTAATCTCGCACTCCAATTTAATGGAAAAATCTTTAAAACATGTTTCCGGTTCGGTCACCGCGCCTCGCGGCTTTTCCGCCGCCGGAGTTTTTTGCGACATCAAACGCCTTGGCACCGGCAAAGGTTCCAACAAGGGCAAGAAGCGCGACCTCGCATTGATCGTCTCCGCAGTGCCCGCGACGGTTGCTGGCACTTTCACCACCAATCGTGTTTGCGCCGCGCCGGTGAAGGTCTGTGTACAACGAGTCAAACGCGGCTGGGCGCAAGCCATCGTGGTCAATTCCGGCAACGCCAACGCCTGCACTGGACAACAAGGTTTGCAGGATGCCCTCGCCATGGCTGAAATCGCCGCTCGCGCGGTCGCCCCCTTGCAGGCGAAAGACGTGCTGGTCGCTTCCACTGGACGCATCGGTGTCACCTTGCCGATGCCCAATGTCAAAGCGGGCATCACTGCCGCTGCTTCGTTGCTTGACTCTGCCGAAGCCAGCGCCCATCACGCCGCCGAAGCCATCATGACCAGCGACACGCGGCCCAAAGAAGTTGCCGTGGAGTTTCAACTCGGCGGACAAACCGTCCGGCTCGGTGGCATCTGCAAAGGCGCGGGCATGATTCAACCCGGCATGAGCCAGACGGGTGCGCGTCCCGCGCTCCATGCCACCATGCTTTGCTTCATCACCACCGATGCCGCCATCGGTGCCAAAGCTTTGCAGACTGCCTTGAACCAAGCCGTCGCCCAAAGCTTCAACCGCATCACCGTGGATGGCGACATGAGCACCAACGACACCGTGCTGGTCCTCGCCAATGGCCTCGCGAAAAACAAAACCTTGAGCAAACGCGATCTGGAAACGTTTCAAGCCGCGTTGAATCACGTCACCCTTACCCTCGCAAAAAAAATCGTGCTCGACGGCGAAGGCGTGTCGCGGTTTGTCACGGTCCGTGTCAACGGCGCGAAAACTTTTGCCGATGCCGATGCCGCCGCCCGTGCGGTCGCGAACAGTTCACTGGTCAAAACGAGCTGGTTCGGCGGCGATCCCAATTGGGGCCGCATCCTCGGCGCGCTCGGTTATTCCGCCGCCCCGGTGGTGGAAAATAAAATTGATGTCGGCTACAGCTTGCCCGGTAGCAAGAAGGTTCTCTTCTCGCTCAAACAAGGTCGGCCCACCAAAACCACCTTCGCCGCACTCTGTAAAATCACGGCGGAAAAGGCATTTGATCTACATATCAATTTAAATCTTGGCCGGGCCAGCACGCTAATCTACGCCGCTGATCTGACCGAAGCTTACGTCGATTATAACAAGGGCGACGTGACGGACCCGACGACGCTGGGGGGCTGATATGCAAGAACTGATTTCTAAAGCTGACGTATTGCTCGAAGCTCTGCCCTACATGCAGCGTTTTCGCGGCGCATCGTTCGTCGTCAAATACGGCGGTAGTTTTATGGATTCTCCGGATGCAGCGGTGCGCGAAGGCGTGGCCCGCGATGTAGTTTTCCTTGAGGCGGCGGGCATCAATCCGATTGTCGTTCATGGCGGCGGCAAAGCCATCACTCGCGCAATGGAAAAGGCCGGGTTGAAAGCGAATTTTATCCAGGGGATGCGCGTGACCGATGTGGCAGCAGCGAACGTGGTGGAAGAAGTTTTGTCCCGCGAGATCAATCCGGAAATCGTCAAAACCATCAACCGTCTAGGCGGCAAGGCCAAAGGATTTTCCGGCACCGAAATTTTCACCTGCCGCAAGCTTTGGCTGACTGGCCCAAACCAGGAAAAATTGGATGTTGGATTTGTCGGCGAAGTCGTGGCCGTGAACACCAAACCGCTCCTCGAATGTTTGCGGGAAAACATCGTCCCCGTCATCAGCCCAACCGCACGTGGTGAAGACGGCCAGATTTATAATTGCAACGCCGATGTCGCCGCCGCCGAAACCGCCATCGCTTTGAAAGTCCACCGCCTCGTTTTCATGAGCGACGTTCCTGGCCTGATGCGCGATCCCAAAGACCCCGCCACCGTCATTTCCCATCTGCTCACCAGCGAAGTCGCCGGCCTGAAAAAATCCGGTGTGATTGACAAAGGCATGATTCCCAAAGTAGATAGCGCCGTCGCCGCGATCAAGGCTGGCGTGGAAAAAGTATCCTTCGTTGATGGCCGCGTCCCCCATGCCGTCATGCTGGAAATTTTTACCGATAAAGGTTTGGGCACTGAAGTGGTGTTGTAATAGATTGAAACCCCCGCGGGAATTTGCCAAGGTAACGTCCATAGATCGTAATTTGAATATAGAAAAACAATGAAGGACATCGTTCCCGCTCTTTCCGCCATCGTGCGGAATCAATCGCAAGCCATTCAGGAATTGTTCCAAAAGAACGTCGTTCCCTCGTATGGCCGCTTTGACATCGTCCTGACCCGTGGCGAAGGCGCGTATGCTTGGGACATCAATGGGAAACGTTACCTCGATTTTGGCGGCGGCATCGCCGTCTGTGGACTTGGCCACGCCCATCCGGCCATCACGCAGGCGTTGATTGATCAATCGCGCACGCTGGTTCACATTTCCAATCTCTACTATCAGGAGCCGCAAGGCCGATTGGCCGAGCAGTTGGTCAATCTCATCGGCCCTGGAAAAATTTTCTTCACCAACAGCGGCGGCGAAGCCAATGAAGGATTGTTCAAGTTGACGCGCAAATTCGGCCATGACGAAGGGCGTTACGAAATTTTGACGGCGGAAAATTCTTTCCATGGTCGGACTCTGGCCGCCATTTCCGCCACTGGTCAAGCCAAGGTGAAAAAAGGTTTTGAACCGGCCGTGCCCGGTTTCCGGCATATTCCCTTCAACGACCTCGCGGCGGCCCGTGCCGCGATTTCTCCCGCGACGGCGGCCATTTTGATCGAAGGCATTCAGGGCGAAGGCGGCGTCACTCCGGCCACGCCGGAATATCTGCTCGGCCTGCGCGAGTTGTGCGATGAAAAAAGAATGTTGCTGCTCATGGACAGCGTGCAATGCGGCCATTTCCGCAGCGGAAAATTCCAAAGCTTCCAGCGGATCCTCGAGGGCGTGCCCGGCGGCGAAAAGTTTTCGCCCGACGGCATTTCCATGGCCAAAGCGCTTGGTGGCGGTTTTCCGATCGGCGCATTTTGGGTGCGCGAGCAGTATGCCGACCTGCTCAGCGCCGGGTCGCACGGTTCCACCTATGGCGGTTCGCCGATGGCTTGCGCCGTGGCCTTGAAAATTTTAGAAGTGATCCGCGAGGAAAAACTGGTCGAGAACATCCGCGAGGTCGGCGGTTATTTGAAAAGTGAATTCCAAAGACTGGCCGGGAAATATCCCAAAGTCATCAGCCAGGTTCGGGGCTTGGGGCTGATGATCGGCATCGAATTGGCTGAGAAAATTCCGGCCTTTGCCGCCAGCGATAAATCTCACAGCCTGCAATTTGTGAATTTGCTGCACGAAGCCGGGATGCTGGCCATTCCTTCCGGCACCCAGGTCATCCGCATCCTGCCCGCGTTCAATTTGCGCCCGGCGGAAGCGGCAGAAGGAGTTCGGATCATTGAATCGGTCGTCGCAAAAATCTCCCCATGAAACATTTACTAAGCCTCGAAAAACTTTCGCGTGAGGATATGCAGGCCATCCTGGCCTCCACCACGACAATCAAAAAAGAGCGCGGCCATCACAAGGCGCAACCGCTCGCGGGTCAGACGTGGGCGCTGATGTTTTCCAAATCTTCCACCCGCACGCGCGTGTCCTTTGAAGTCGGCATCCGCGAGTTGGGAGGGCAGGTCATGTTTCTCAGTTCCGCTGATATTCAACTCGGTCGGGGTGAACCGATCAAAGACACGGCGCGTGTTTTGGGTCGAATGGTCCACGGCGCGGTCATCCGTACCTTCGCGCAAAACGACGTGGAAGAGTTCGCTGAATATTCCAAGATTCCGACGGTCAACGCCCTGACCGACGACGAGCATCCGTGCCAAATCCTGACCGATATTTTCACCTACCAGGAAAAGCGCGGTCCAATCCAAGGCAAGGTCGTGACCTTCGTCGGCGATGGCGCGTGTAACGTGCCTGCCTCCTGGATTTTCGCCGCCGCCAAATTGGATTTTGAATTGCGCATCGCCGCGCCGAAAAAATTCCAACCCTCCGCCGATGTTTTAAAACGGGCCGGTGGCAAAATCACCTGCACCGAAGATCTCGCCGCAGCCGCAAAAGGCGCAGATTTATTATACACCGACGTGTGGGTTTCAATGGGCAAAGAAGCCGAATCCGCCGATCGTCTGCGCGAACTCGCTGGTTATCAAATCAACGCCTCAATCGTGAAACAGGCAAAATCCGACGCTCTGGTCATGCACTGTCTGCCCGCCTATCGCGGCAAAGAAATTGACGAACAAACCTTCGAAGCCAATGCCCAAACCATTTTCGATGAAGCCGAGAACCGGTTGCATTGCCAAAAGGCAATCATGAGCTGGATGGTTTCCTAGGGCCAGGCCACTTGGAGATATAAAGCTGGGGCGCGCATTGCTATGGCGCATGATGGATCCACATGGTTAAAGACTCAATACCAAGTCGAACGCCGCACCACCGACCAATCTACCGCGCGACTGTCCTTTATTGGAAGGGAGAGCAGGCGCGACTCAACCTCTCGCCATGCTGACTGAGTATCGGGCAGCACGCGTGTCCACTTGGATGCCTTGGCTTCTTGATGAATGGTAATTGACTGCGTGGCGGCATGAATCGGGATACCGCCGCCTTCTGGGGTGCGAACCGCAGAACTACTACTGAGAAAAGTGAAGAACGCGTCGCGGTCTGAAGAACGCACTACTCCCTCAACGTAGGACTTGCCGACAGCATCAGGAGTGGCAGGCCGAATTATACAACCGTCGCGCCAAAGAGCGGCAATTAAACCACCTGGAAATTCCGAACCGCGACCCGGTATCGGATAGTCTGGATACTGGCGGATAACGATTGCCGGTGCGCCCGACGATGCTCGCGGCAACTCACGCGATGTAGAAGCACACCCAACAAGAATGGCCGCCAGCAAGAAGATACCGAGTTGTGATGACATGCGCATATGGCCTAACAATTAATATCCAACATCTGTTCGATTACATTGCCGGCTGTTCTTCCTCTTTCAGCTTCTGCGCCAGCCATTCCTTGATTTGCGCCTGTCGTGGAAGGCCCTTGCGCCGGGCAATACGATCTATCCGCAAAATCATCCAATGCGGGATGTCGAGATTGATGCGCTCTTTCTCCAGCAACGGGCGGGTGGCTCGCGACAGGTCAAAATAATCCATCACGTCGTCTCCCTGCTCGAACTTTTTCTCCAGATTTTCTGCGATTGTTTTATTTTTCATAATAGGCGTTCCGTTCATTGTCTCGCGCTCGCCGGACGCTGATTATCCTGACCGCCCCGCCCCGCTCGGTAAATATTGCGCTCCATAATTTGTTCTCCAGCTTTGCGATCAGCAATTGGCGCGGCTCGCTCGCATAACGGGATGGCACCACCAGTCCATCCGTGTCCCGCCAAAGGCCCTGGGCCGCATCAAAATCAATGCCGTGCTTGGCCCGGTTCGTTTCGCTTTTGTCGGCATCAAACTCGAAGTGCATTTATGGTATAAAAATGCTCCAGTCGAATCAGGATGTCAAGTCGAAGGTGGGACATCTGACGGTGGGATTGGGATGCGGTTAAAAGTGTCGGGCAAGCGCATCAGAGCGCGGCATTCATGCCGCTTCAGCATAATTCCAGAGAAAGCGTGACAGCAATGAAGACGTCGCACTGCTGTTCACGATGAAGCGGCATAAATGCCGCGCTCCTATTATACCGCTGAATAGCGCCGCAAATACTTTATCGCCACGGTCAGGTCTTTTGGCCAGGGAGCTTCGATTTTTAATTCTGCGCCGGTGATCGGATGGGGGAGAATCAGTTGCTCGGCGTGCAGGGCGGCGCGGTCGAGGAGGGGGCGTTCTTCGTGGCCGGGTTTCAGACGATAGACAGATTTCAATGACGAGAGGAGCAGGGGAGCGCTACCGTAAACCGCATCGCCGATGAGCGGCAGTTTGATGTGCTTAAGATGCACACGGATCTGGTGGGTGCGAGCGGTGCGGGGGCGGCACTCGAGCAGGGTGCAGTTGGTGAAGCGTTCGCGCACGATGAAATCGGTGCGCGATTTTTTTCCGTCCCGTTGGTCCACGCGCATCAGGCCGAGTTCCAGGGGATGCGGATTGATGCTGGCATCGGAGAAAAATTCTTCCCCGGGAATGTTGCCGCGCACGAGGGCAACATAAATTCTGGTGGGTCGGTCCGAACCAAATTGATCGGCCAAAGCGATGTGGACGGGTTTGGTTTTGGCGAGGAGCAGGACGCCGGTGGTTTCAAAATCCAGGCGATGCGCGTTCATCAGATAGGTCCATGAACGTTTTTTGGCCCACCCGGCTCCACGCTCGATGTCGTGGTGCAGGAGCTTCATCAGATCAGGCCGCTCGAGATCGGAATTTTCCGGCGCGCTCAGCAGATGATCGGGCTTGCTGATGGCGAGCAGATGTTCATCCTCAAAGAGAACGGGAATTTCCCAGAATTCCTTGGTCGCGGGCGAGGAAAGTTTTATGACATCGCTCACGCAACAAAAGGCCTACGAGCCGGTGGTCTTGGATTTCGGGGTGATGGCGCGAACGACATGCATCTCGGCGGATTGGCGCTGGAACCATTCCTGGAAGGCGGCGACCTGGCGTTGGTCGCGCATTCGGCTCAGGTAAGCGGGCAATTCGCGCGCCATCATGGCCGCATCAACCGGCAGACGAGAGCGAACATAGGCGATCATGCCGCCTTCTTCGGTCGGAATGAACTGGGAGCATTTGCCCGTGGGTAAATTGAACGTGGAAGATTGCAGGCTCTCAAAATCGCCGCGATCAGGCACTTCGGGAATGCCCTTGCTGGTGATGGCGTAGTGCGACAGGACTTTGGGTTTGAGATGTTGCGCGGCGGCAATGGCATCAAAATTCTCGCCTTTAGCCAAACCAATCTGCGCGGCGGCGTCGAAGTTTTCCGCATCCATCTTGACCATGTCATAAGCTTTTTGCATCCGAAAATCAGCATAAACTTTTTCGCGGACCGCCGACAGCGATTGGGCCTGGTTGGGAAAACGGTGATTGAACCCGACGACATAAACGGCTTCTTCCGAGGCCAGCGGGCCGACCGGGTAAAATTGGTCGGACGATCCTTTGTCGGTCAGATTGAACAAAACAGTATTGGCCTGTTTGGCCAGGCCCAATTCTTTCGGGCCAGTGCGTTCATCAAACGGTTCGGTGGTTTTGACTGAGACGCCAGCTTTTTTGGCGACGTTGAACAGGTCATTGGTGGTGAACTGATAATTTTCATCATGGCCTTCGTAGAGGGAGAGAATGACTTTGCGGGCCTGTTCGCCGGCGGCTTCGCGCGCCAGAAAGTCGCGGTGTTCCTTCTTGATTTTGGCCTTGGCGGCATCGGCCGTCAGCACCGTGCCTTTGTCATCCTTGTAATTGGCCGGGCCTTTTTCCAGATAGGTGCGGTCAATGGCCTGGCTGTAATTCGTGATGGCCGCGATTTTTTTATCGGCTTCACTATAGAAATTGGTGAGGTCGTAGCGGATGTAATTCAACTGAGAGCGTTCAGGAATGCTGTAACGGGTCGCATATTTGGCATAAAAATCTTCCAGTTCCTTGGGCGTGATGGTGATCTTGGAGAAGTAATTGGAGATCTGGAAGGTGACCAATTCCGTGTCCATCGGTTCGTTTTCGCGGCGATAGAAAAATTCGGCTTCCTTGATGGTGATCATCCGCCCGCTCATGCCGTAGAGGGAAATCAAGTGTTCCAAGCCGGTTTGATGGCGGATGAAGTTGTCGAAATCGTCCACGGTGATGCCATGTTTCATCAGTTCGTTTTGGACAAACTTGTTGAACTCATCCGGCGGGAGGGCTTCGTCGGCTTTCAGGCCGAACAATTCCTTGGTCGTCCGGGCGGCGGCCTGATCGGGCACTTGGATCTTCATCTGTTTCATGGCGGCATCCACTACCAACCGTTCATAGGCCCAATTATCCTGGTCAAAGCCGGCCTTTTCCATGTCATCCACGCGCTCTGGCCATTTCTTGTAATGGAGGAAGAAGAAAAGCTGGGCTTCGCGCCGGGCGGCTTGGAATTGGTCAATAGTTATAGGCTCGCCGTTGATGGAGCCCACATCCTGGCCGGAAGAGGATTGCCGCCCGCCGCCGGTTGAGCGCATGGTGGAGGGGTTGAAGTAGCCGACGAAAGTGACAATGATGACGGCGATAATAAAATACCACAGCCACGCTTGATGTTTACGTAATGTTCCGATCATATAAATTGCTGAAATTCCAATAATTTAGAGCGGGTTATCCTACGGGCGACCCGGGGGGTGGTCAATGGGAAAAAGCCTAAAAAGAGCGATTTATGGGAAGGTCGCAAATGGGTTAAAGGCCTCACGGAGTTCCGTTCCGGGCTGTTCTAAGGCCTTGGAGCTGAGCTTGCGCCGCTGGATAATTGGGCCGTGCTTTCAGCGCTTCCAAATATTCGACTTCAGCCTGCGCTCGGTCCCCTTGGCGTTCCAAGGCGAAACCGAGGTTGAAATGGGCTTCCGGATTTTCCGACTTTAAATGGAGGGCGATGCGGTAATGCTGAATCGCCTCAGCCAGCTTGTTTTGCTGGGAGAGGACGTTGCCGAGATTATTATGCGCCTGGGGATCGTTGGGATTGATTTGCAGGCAGGCCTGGTATTCACGGATGGCATCTTCCAGTTTGCCCTGGACGGCATAGGCGTTGCCGAGATTGCTGTGGGCGCTGGAATAATTTTCTTTGTATAGGACGGCCTTTTTAAAGTGTTCGATGGCTTCGTCCAACTGGCCTTTCATGGCCAGGGCGATGCCGTAATTATTATGGGCGTCGGCGTGTTGGGGATTTTCCTCCAGGGCGCGCTGGTATTCTTGGATGGCTTCTTCCATGCGGCCGACGTTGGACAGGGCGTTGCCGAGATTATTATGGGCTTCGGTCAGATGCTTATTTCGGCCCAGCGCCTTGGTATAATAGGGAATGGCTTCCTGATAACGGCCCAGAGCGGCCAGGGCGTAGCCCATATTATTCATGGCGTCTTCATAAGTGGGCTCGATTTGCAGCGAACTTTCATAATATTTCATGGCTTCTTCGACCTTGCCACGATTGGAAAGAAAGAAGCCGATGTTATTATAGGCCAGATAATTTTTATCGGTGACGGCGACGGCATGGAGGAACAGCGTTTCGCTGTCGTGCCAATAGCTGACTTGAATCGGGGTCGCGATGCAGCATCCCAAGATTGCGCCGAAAGCGAGGCCGCTCAAAATTTTCGGTCGCTGGCTCAAGAGTTCGGCCAATCCCCACACCACGATAATGAAGACGCCTATAATCGGAACATAACTATAGCGGTCCGCCATGGATTGAATGCCGACCTGTACGATGCCAATGGCTGGAACCAGAATGCCGACAAACCAACACCAGCCGACAAAAAGATAAGGCTGTTGCCGTAAACGCCAGATGGCGACCGCCGTGACCGCCATCAGAAAAATCACCGCCGCAATCACCTGCCACAAGGGCCAGTGGCCTGGGTGGGGATAGAGCACGGAAAGTTTCGCCGGCCAAAATGTTTTGGCCAGATAACGGCAGTACGAGATAAAAGCGTTTTCAAAGCGTCCGCTCAAAGGCAGCCCCGACAGCGACGAGACGGCTCCGCCCTGTCGTTGCACAAAAAAAGTAGCCACGCTGGAACCGATGGCCAGGGCGAAGAAGGGGATTTTTTCCAGCAGAAGGGAGAGGGAAAGCGGAGAACCCG
>CAIYOY010000308.1 GCA_903927905.1 uncultured Verrucomicrobiales bacterium
CCTTATCTTCCGGCAAAGCAGCCAAGGATTATAGAGATGAAAAATACCCTGACAATGGGGTCCAAGCATTATTCCGCTTTTGACCGCACAGATCTGTCCGGTTTTGATCGCACCACGACAATCTTAATGATTCCTTAAGGTTTTTCCGGGTAAAATACGCGCATGATGAAACTAACTTCTGCACTTAAATTCGCCGCCCTTGCGGGGATCTCAATCTTTACCATCCTTGTCCCGGTTCACGCCTCGGACGTGACGGTTTATGATTCCGTCATTTCTCTGGCGACCAATGTAACGCAAAATTACACTTTCACCGACCCGACCAACGGACTCTCCGTTGTCGTGGCTGTGACCATGACACCCTCTTCCAGCAGCAACGCCAGCCCGGCATTTTCGTTACTCGATTATTTCAGTGAATATCCGAGTCATATGGGCATTGATGGCGGGCTGGGGCATGGCGACGGAAATTGGGTTGATGGCTGGGAAGCGGTGAATTTTAGCGCCTCGCTCGTTTCAGCCTCGGACACAATCCCCACCAACACCATCCAATTCAGTGTCGCCGGCTTGGGCATCCGCCCGGAAGACGGGACGCTGATCTGGACTTCTTCGGCCGTGACCAATCAACTTGCCTTGACTTCGGAGGGCTTGGCCACGCTCGAAACTTCCACCGCCCCATTGGCTGGCCAGACCTATTCCGGCCAATTACATTTTGCGGCCAATAGCGGTCGCTGCCAATTGAGTGAATTTGTCGCCGTCCCCGGGCAGAGTATAGCGTTCCGTGTTTTCTTCGGCTACCGCTCTCCGACCATCACGGTGGCTCCTTCCGATCAGGAAATTTGCCAGGATGGCAATGCCACTTTTACTGCTGTCGCCAATGGCAGCCCTATCCCCACCATCCAGTGGCAAGTCCAGACTGGTGGCAGCGGGCCTTTTTCCGACGTCCTGGGCGCGACCAACACCACGTTGACCCTCTCGCCCACTCTCGCTGACAACGGCAACCAATACCAGGCTGTTTTCACCAACTCTGCTGGCAGCATCACTTCGTCTCCTGCGACTTTAACGATCAGTCCTCCGCCTTCCGCCGTCATTACGTTTTCGTCAACCGCCATTGTGCCGGGTTCGATCACTAACACCGCCAGCGGTCCGGCAGGAGTGGACAGTTATCTCTGGTCCATTGATAACGGCACCATAACCAGCGATAACGATGGTCAATCCATTACTTTTTTTTCGGGTTATGTTGGCCAGGTAACCCTGACCCTCATCACCGGCAATGCTCTGGGTTGTTCCTCCACCAGTTCGACCAATATTTCGATAAACGCCATATCCACCGCAGGACTCGGAACCGGTATCTACGTCACCGACGATAATAATCTGGTCGAAAAATTTGACACCAACGGCACTGGCTCGCTCCTCGTCAATATCGGCTTCAGCCCTGCCGGGCTCGCTTTTGATCAAGCGGGCAATCTGTTTGAGGCCAATTACGATGGCAACAACATCATTCGATTCGCGACCAATGGCAGCGCCTCACTTTTTGCCACCAACCTGCATAGTCCTGCGGCCCTCGCCTTCGACGGTTCCGGGAATCTGTTCGTCACCTGTAATGATGATGGTGCCGTTCGAAAAATCGCTCCTGACGGGACCGTTTCATTATACCTCACCAATCTCGATGCTCCGAGCGGTCTGGCCTTCGATCAGGCTGGCAATCTCTATGTGGCGGATTACGCCGACCGCACCATCACGCAATTTGACTCCAGCGGCCACGGAACACTTTTTGCCTCCAACGTCTTCAATGCCATCGGCATGGCCTTTGATGCTGCCGGCAATCTCTTCGTGGCGGATTACGACGACACCATCATTTTTAAAATCACGCCCGATGG
This sequence comes from uncultured Verrucomicrobiales bacterium, assembly GCA_903927905.1. Taxonomy (GTDB): domain Bacteria; phylum Verrucomicrobiota; class Verrucomicrobiia; order Limisphaerales; family Palsa-1400; genus CAIYOY01. Next base: position 1,875 of record CAIYOY010000308.1, read on the forward strand.
CACTTTGTCCACTTTCGCCACCAATAATCTGACCTATCCGAATGCAGTCACTTTTGACGCGGCGGGGAATCTTTACGCGGCCAATGACGGTGATGGCTCGGTCACCAAATTCGCGACCAATGGCTCGGTTACGATCTGGACCGCCGGGGACATGGGCGGCGCTGAATTTGTTGCGGCCTGGCCCCTTCCGGCACAGCTTATTCCCGCCAATAACACCGCGACGGCGGCGTTGTTGTCATCGGCGATATTGAGCAGCAACCAATTTTACTTCACGGTGACCGGAACCGCCGGGGCGAATTATATCGTGCAGGCGACCACCAATTTGGCCGACCCGACGGCATGGAGTCCGGTGCTGACCAACGCCTCACCGTTCAGTTTTACCAATGCCAATACGTCGGCCTATCCGCAACGCTTTTTCCGGGCGGTCGCGGCGCATTGACCGTTTAGCTGTGTCTATCTGGGGTCATCTGTGGTTATAATAATCCAGATGCAGATCGGGTCGCTTAATTTAAAGTCCAATTTATTCCTCTCGCCATTGGCGGGTTATACCAACCTGCCGTTTCGACTGACGCTGCGCGAGGTCGGCGGACTGGATCTTTGCACCACCGACCTGGTTAATGCCCGCTCGTTGATTGAGAAGAATCCAAAGGCACTCAAGCTAATTGAAACTTGCCCAGCCGATCGTCCGCTGGCAGTGCAATTATTTGGCGCGGTCCCGGAAGAAATGCGCGACGCCACCGTTTATCTGGAATCCATCGGCGTCTCCTCCGTGGATATCAACATGGGTTGTCCGGTGAAAAAGGTGACGCGGATCGGCGGCGGATCGGCGATGATGACGGAATTGGACAAGACCGCGCATCTGGTGCGCGGGATGGTGGAAGCGGTGAAAATTCCGATTACGGCGAAAATGCGGCTGGGGTGGGATGAGGATAATTTGACTGCGCCGGATTTGGCGCAGGTTTTGGAGGACGCGGGGGTGGCGGCGATTTTTGTGCATGGTCGGACGCGGGAGCAGGGGTTTGGCGGAACGGTGAATCTGAAAGGGATCCGTGCTGTGGCGCAGGCGGTGAAACGGATTCCGGTCATCGGCAACGGCGACGTGACTACGCCGCAAGCCGCGAAAATGATGTTCGATGAAACCGGTTGCGCCGGGGTGAGCATCGGGCGCGGGGCGTTTTATAATCCGTGGATTTTTTTGCACGCGGCGCATTACGTCAACACGGGGATGCTTTTGCCAGAGCCGTCTTTCGAGGAACGGGTGCGGGTGATGTGCCGGCACTTGGACTTGATGATCGAAGTATTCGGCGAAGAACACGGTTGCCGGATGTTCCGCAAAATCGGCCCGTGGTATTCCAAGCGGTTTGGCCCGGCGAATGATTTCAACAAAAAGATCGTGACGCTCGCCAGCAAGGCGGATTTTTACGAATTGCTGGATCACTACGGCAAATGGCGCCAGCAATTCCTCGATGAAAACGGCCAGCTAAAACCGAATTATCGCCCGCCACCGATGGTGGCATCGTTCATGCAAGAACCCGGCGTTGCCCAACGCCAGCAGATTCCGGTGCCCAAGGGGCCGGTGGAAGTGTGGTGACAAAAACGGAGCGCGGTTCTGTGAACCGCAGCAGATAATTCGCTGGAGATCTTCCTTAATTCTAAAGTGCTTCGGCGTGCCACCCGCTGCGGTTCACAGAACCGCGCTCCGATCGGCAACCACACCCAAGTTTTCTCTCTCAAAAGATTGACGCTGGCCGACTGCTCCTATTCTCTAGGGGCTTGAATTCCACTGAGACAGATGTTGCGAAGGCGAAGTTTGTGCCGGATCAGCGCATGGTGCTGTGGGTTTTATGGCTGAGTTACGGCACGTTTTATTTTACCCGCAATAATCTGAGCGTCGCTGTACCAGGAATCGGCGCGGAACTGCATTATACCAAGGCCCAGATGGGCACGGTCTTGATGTCGCTCAAACTGGCTTATGGCGTGGGACAATTCATCAACGGTCAACTGGCGGAGCAATGGCGGCCGCGCACGTTGATGGCGGTCGGTTTGCTGGCATCGGTCGCGCTGAACGTGCTGTTTGGCTGCATGACGTCGATTTATTTCATGACCTTTGTCTGGGCGTGCAACGGTTATGTGCAGGCCCTTGGCTGGCCGTCAACGATGCGGGTGGCGGCCAATTGGTTTCCGCCGAGCCAGCGCGGACGGGCCATCGGAATCATCGGAACCGGGTATCAGTTGTGCGCGGCGTTGACCATGGTGGTGGCGGGTTGGGCGGCGGAAAATTTCGGGTGGCGGGCGGCCTTTTATATTCCGGCCATTTTGGTTTCCGCCAGCGCCATTCACCTGTTGATTTTTCTAAAGGATTCGCCGCGTCAAGCACCAGAGGCCCATGTGCCCGCGCAATTGCCGCCGCTCCATTCCCATTCGACGTTGGAAAATCTAAAATTAACTTTGGCCAATCCGGCGTTGTGGATCGTGGCAGTTTCGTTGTGCCTGATGGACGCGTGTCGGTATGGTTTCTCGGACTGGGGCGTGACGCATCTGAAGGAAGTGCAAAATGTCGGGATCAGTTCGGCGGCGTTCAAGCTGGCGATCTTGCCGTTCGGCGGGATTTGCGGGGCGCTGGTGTCGGGCTGGTTGTCGGACAAATTTTTTAACGGCCGGCGCGTGCCGGTGATCTGTTTGTTTTTGGCTTCGCTCGGCGCGGTGGGATTGGTTTATGACCGCATCATTCATTTCGGGGTGGGCGCGTCGGTGGTGATTTTATTCGTGATCGGTTTTTGCATGTATGGGCCGCATGTTTTGCTGGTTGGGACTTTGCCAGTGGACCTGGCGAAGAAAGGGACGGCGGCGGCCGCAGCGGGTTTCGTCAACTTCATGGGTTACATGGGCGCGGCGGCTGGCGATAAAGTGACGGGCAATCTGGCGGAGCAAAAAGGCTGGCAATTCGCCGTGCTGTTCTGGGCGGGCTGCGCCATCGGAGCGGCGCTGATCATGACGGGATTATGGACGCTGGAGAAAAAATCAGCCGCGCGGGCGAACATTCCACAAAACTGACATTCTGTCTGCCCAAAATTTTCCACTCTTTTTTTTCTTCCCCTCCATCCCCATTCCTGTCAACTTCGCACATACGCTTATGGGACTCGTGAAAAAACCATCTTCTAAAACGAACAAAAAGATGTCCACTTCTGTCGTCCGCCCATCCGGTTTGCTGGCTGACGTGCGGGAAATGATCCAGCAGGCCCGCGCTGGCGTGGCCCGCGCGGTGGATTCAGGGTTGGTGACGCTCTACTGGAGCGTGGGCCGGCGCATCCATCAGGATGTTCTGAAAGAAAAGCGAGGCGGATACGGCGAGAAGATTGTGTACGCATTGAGTACACAATTGGTCCCGGACTTCGGCCAGGGATTTTCTGCGCGCAATTTGTGGCACATGGTTCACTTCTCAGAGGCCTTCTCCGACCCAAAGATTGTGAACGCATTGAGTACACAATTGGGATGGACACATTTTCGGCACATTATCTCCTTGGACGACCAACTCAAACGTGACTTCTACGCGGAGATGTGTCGCATTGAGAAATGGAATACGCGAACGTTGGCCAAGAAAATTGGCGGCATGCTGTTTGAACGCACGGCCTTGTCAAAGAAACCGGAAAAACTCATCCGCCAGGAACTGGCCGCGCTGCGCGAGGAAGACAAACTCACGCCTGACTTGGTCTTCCGCGATCCCTATTTCCTCGATTTTCTCGGGCTGAAAGATACCTATGCGGAAAAGGACATTGAGGCGGCGATTTTGCGGGAGATCGAGTCGTTCGTTTTGGAGCTGGGAGTGGGATTTTGCTTCGTGGCGCGACAGAAACGGATGCAGATTGACGACAAGGATTACCATCTCGACCTGTTGTTTTATCATCGCAAACTCCGTCGCTTGGTCGCCATTGATTTGAAACTCCGGAATTTTGAAGCCGCTGACAAAGGGCAGATGGAACTGTATTTGAACTGGCTCAAACGCCATGAGTGTCAGCCGGATGAAGTTGAACCGCTGGGAATTATCCTGTGCGCCGGCCAACGCCAGCAACACGTCGAATTATTGGAATTGGAAAAGAGCGGCATCCATGTGGCCAGCTACTTGACCAAAATCTTGCCCAAGAAACTGCTGGAACGAAAACTCCACGATGCCGTCCGCCTTGCCCGTGCCACGCTTCACCGTCGTTCCTCCATATCATAACCTTTTCTTGCTATGCCGTAATCTCGCAAATATCGTCGTTTTATGGCACTCGCTCTCACAACCATTTCTCAATTGACTAAGTCAATTTTGGATGCGCTTAAAACACTTGGTGCCCATCGTGCGAAACAACGTGAATTGGTAGATGAAGCACTCACAGCAATCCGTAAGGCGGTGACCCGAACTGACGCTTACATCAAGGCTCGTCATGCAAACAAGCCTGCCGACCCAGAACGGGAAGCTGAATTATCAGAATTGTGGCATCTTGCCGCAATTCCTCTGCAGCATTTTGACGAAGATTTGGCTCGACGTTGCAATTTGAAAGGCACCTATTGGAGCAATCCAGATGAATGGCCGAGTGATCTCGTCAATGAAGCGCGTATCGGTCTCAGTTTAATTGATAAACAGGCAGAACACCTGTTAAAGCTCGGTATCAAACCAAAGCGTTAACTTAAACACGGTGCTATGGAAGAGCCAAAGTTTTTTAAATTTTTTTGTCGTTTTTGCAGGACAAAAATTAAATTTCCGTCCCGAGGCGTTGGCGAAAAAATTAAATGCCCCGGTTGCGGAAAGGAAATAATTTTGGAAAATCCATCCTCAAATGGTTCGACTGGTTTAGAGAGGAATTGGACAATGTTGGCCGGAATTTTCGGGGTGGTAATATTATTTGTTACAATCATAGCGATTAAGTCCCGCGATGCTCACAACTCAATCGGGAAATCCGAAGTTATTCCGAGTGCTGATAGTTCCCGGAAAGCTGATGTTCCAAAAATTGAAATCAACGCAATTAGCGACACGTCTTTCTGTAAGATTGAAGGTAAAGATGGCGAGGCTTGGTGGCTGCAAGGAGACTTTAAAAAAATAAGCATAAATCATCAGGGGAATTTTGAGGATCAAAAACGGCACAACTATGAATACCCTTCGTTCTCTGTGGACAGAAACGATATTAATAAACTGATTGCTGCGCTCAGTAAATCTCTGGAATGGAGTAAAATTGCAAAAACAAACGATGTGGAACCCTTTAACAAGGTCATTACCCCATTTGATGAACATGAAGAAGCCATTTTCATCCATGCAAATGAGGAGGATTCTATTTATTTCCATTATAGAATAGGGGCGAATGTTGAATGGGCCAAAAATCTAAATCAAGAGAAGTCATCCCTGGACGCCCAGTTTACCTGCTCCGATGTGGAAAAACTTCTCGGTCTTTTCAGCCAAATTCCAGAAATGGATAAAGCTTTAATTGTAAAAAATAATAAGGCGGCTAAGGATGCTGAAAAATTCAAATAGTGTCCCGTCAAACTCACCCCCTCGGCCTGACATTCCACAGAAATGACAGCAGTACGATTCCAAGGAAGATGCAGCCGATGATGGCGTAGAGGCCGGCGTTCCAGCCGTAAGTGTCAGCGATGACGCCAAGGCCTTTACCTTGAATCACGCGACCGCCGACGTAACCGAAAAAGCCGACAAAGCCTGCGGCGGTGGCGGCGGCTTTTTTGGAGGTGAGATCAAGCGCCATCACACCGGAGAACATCACCGGCACATAGACAAAAAATCCGATGACCGCGAACAAGGCGAAATTGACCCAGAGCAACGTGTCTAGCGTGTAGCGCAACGGCTGGATTTCCGTGGGAAAGGCGTCTTCCAAAAGAAGGCGGTTGCGATAGGTCAGTTCTCCGCCGGTGACTTTTTTCGCGAGCAAAGCCTGGGTTTTTTCGCGCAGATTCACGCCGGTGAAACGGGCGGGGACGTAAAAATTTTCGTTGGTCAGCAAAATATTCAGGCGGGCGACCAGATCGGGTTGTGCGGGGAAGGCGGCGGTCTGGACGATTTGTTTTTGCGAATCGGCGGGGATTTGCTGCCAGATAAATTGCGCGGCCGGAGTGGCGCCAGTTTGGAGTTGTTGAATCAAGGCTGAAGGATTCTTGATGTCTTCGTTGCCCAAAAAAAGTGAACCGGTGAAAATCAATCCGGCAAAAGCGAGGAGCAATGGGATCATCGCGATGACGCTGACTCGTCCGCGGCGGCCACCCATTTTATCCGAGACCCAGCCCATGGTGAGCATCCCGGCCGCGCCGGCGAATTCAATGACGAGAGTGCTGAAGCCGCCTTTGGCCAGGGACGCGCCTTTGACTTCTTTGAGATAGGTCGGGCCCCAATCCACCATGGCGTAGCGGGCGATATAGACGAAGATGTTGGCGAAGGCCAGGACCCAGAGCATTTTATTGGGCAGGATATGTTTCAGGAACATTTCCTTGAACGTGAGTTCGCGCTCGTGGCGTTCTTTTTCTTCGGGCGGCCAGTCGTTTTTATATTCTTCTACGGCGGGCAAGCCTTCCGATTGCGGCGTGTCGCGCATCCGCCAGAAAAGATAAATGGAAGCAAGAACGGCAATCACACCAGGCACATAGAAGGCGCTCGGCCAACCCCATTTTTCCGCGCAAAGAGCGGCCAACCAGCCAGCGATGCCGCCGCCCACGTTGTGAGAAGTGTTCCACCAACCGAAAACTGTTCCGCGCTCTTTCACGCTGTACCAATGGGCCAGGCCGCGAGCGCATGGCCCGTAACCCATCCCTTGAACGAAACCGTTGATTGTCCAGATCAGGACGTGACCGACATAATTGTGCGTTTGCCCGAAAATAAAATTAAGGCACGCCGTGAGCAGCATCCCGACCGCCAGATATTTTCTGGAATCGGCCCGATCAGCAAAAAATCCCATGACCAATTTCCCGACGCCATAGGCGATGGAGGTGCCCAACAGGATATCGCCGATCATGGACTTCGTGTAATGGAGCGATGCGCCGATTTCCTTGGAAACGGGAGCAAAATTATTTCGCACCAAATAAAATCCGGCGTAAGCAAGGAAAGCCGCCTCAAAAACCTGCCAGCGGTAGCGCGGATATTGCCGCGCTATTTCTTCGGCCGATTTCAACGGCCGATGCGGCGCGGGCTTGAACCAATTTAAGGCTTTGGCGAACATGTATTGGTGCGATAGCGTTCTATTTCCGCTGTTTTCTCCGCGTTCGTCCAACTTAAAATTTCGGCCATCCATTGGGCGACCTGTTCCGCCTTGGCTCCGGCGTCGGCGAAATAGTAGTGCCAACTGGTGCGGCGCACCATCACGTCGTCGAGGTGCCGGGCCCATTCTTCGCGGCAATAATGTTCCACCGCGCTTTGAGTGAAGGGTGGCGGCGTGATTCCGCTCAGGTCGGCGGCGTGATTTGCAGGCAAGAGGGGTTCCTGCGCAGTGCGGCAGGGTTTTGCGGTCCGGCCCATTTCGCGCAAAATTTTGTCCACCGTCTGTTCAGCAATCAGGCGATAGGTCGTCAGTTTTCCACCGGCAATGTCCCACCAAAACGGCTCGGGATTGATGATGTCGTGCGCACGGGAAATATCCGAGGGACTGCCGTCTTTCTTGGCGATCAACGGTCGCAGGCCGGCCCAGGTGCTGATGACGTCGCCTTTGGTCAATCCGGCTTTGGGAAACAGTTCGTTGGTCACGCCCAACACGTAAGCAATTTCGTCCGACTCAGCGTGAACCGCTTCGCGCGAACCATTGTAATCGGTATCCGTGGTGCCGAGGACAATCCGTTCGCCCCATGGAATCACAAATAAAATTCGGCTGCCCTGAGTCATGACCACAGCGTCCGGCATGGGCAGTTTTTTCCGGTCAATCACCAGATGAATGCCTTTGGTCAAACGCAATTTAATCGCGCTATGTTCCACGCGGTCCGACCATGGGCCGGTCGCGTTGGCCACGGTCTTGGCTTTCACGATGCGCGCTTCGTCGGTCAGGAGATCAACCATGTGACATTCCCACAGATCGCCTTTGCGCTCGGCTTTCTTGAATTGAAAATAATTCACGACTTTCGCGCCGTTCGCTTCAGCAGAGCTCAAGGTGTCCAGCACGAGACGGGCGTCGTTGGTCAAGCCGTCGAAGTAGCGGACAGAACCGTTCAATTTTGTTTCGTTGACTCCGGGCAACAGTTTGGCGGTTTCAGTCGCGTTCAAGCCGCGGGATTTTTCAAAATTACCCGCGCCGCAGAGCAAATCATAAATCTTCACGCCGATGCGCATTTGCCAGAGCGGCCAGTCCGTCCCCTTGTAACACGGAAACACAAATCCCAATCCCTGGGCCAGATGCGGGGCGATGCGTGAAATCGTCATTTTTTCCACGCTCGCTTCGCGGACGAGGCCCACTTTGCCTTGCGCCAGATAACGCAAGCCGCCGTGCAGCAGACGACTCGACCGGCTGCTGGTGCCGAAGGCAAAATCAAATTGTTCGGCCAAACCGACGCGCAACCCGCGCATGGCCGCGTCACGGGCAATGCCCGATCCCACGATGCCGCCGCCGATAATCAACACGTCCAACTGTTCGCCGGTCATTTCTTGGATCACAGCCTCGCGCTTCATTTCCTGGCCTTCCGTAATTCTTCCGCCAACTCCTTGATGCTCGGCACAATGAGGTCTGGTTTCTCAGAAGATTTCTTTACGTCCTCCATTGTTGCCTCGCCGGTCAAAACCAACACTCCGAATGCCCCAGCCTTATGCGCCATGGCAACATCCGTGTAAAGCCGGTCTCCCACCATCGCCAATTCCGATGGCTGCAACCCATGCCGCGCCAAAATTCCGCGCAACATTCCCGGGTCAGGCTTACCCATGACCGCATCAGGTTGCCGTCCGGTGGCCGAGGTGATGCAGGCGCAGATCGAAGCGCAGTCAACCAAAACATTCGGCTCATCCGTCGGGCAGACCCGGTCCGGATTGGTCGCGACGTAAGGTTTGTCCTGCTGCACCCACCACGCCGCGCGGCAGAGGCGCGCATAAGTCAGTTCCATGTCGAAGCCGACGACCACCACCTCCGGTTCGTCCTTGGGATCATCGTCGCAGATCTGATAACCATGCTTCTCGAATTCTTCCAACATGCTTTTGGTGCCGAGGGCGAAAATGCGTTTGGCCGTGGGATGTTGCTCCTGGAGAAATTCGATGGTGGCCTGGGTGGAGGTGTAAAGTTGATCCGGCCCGGCTTCGATGCCCAGCGAAGCGAGTTTCTTCAGATAATCCTTAACGCTTTTGGAAGGGTTATTGGTCAGGAAAGTATAACCAACACCCATCTCCTGCAACGAGGCGAGAAAGGGCCGGGTAAATTCAAACAGCGTCGAGCCTTTATAAATCGTGCCGTCCATATCAAGGGCGGCGTGGCGGATTTTCCGCAAACGGTCATTCACGGTGATATTTTTTCCGGGCGGGACTAAAAAGGCAAGCGGGGAGGGATAAATGTGCTGAATAGTTATTCAGGCAAACGAACAGCTTCCTCTGTCCTAAAATTGGACCGCAGGAAATACGATCAGGGATTGATGGAAATCCGGCTCCAATTCATCTTGTGCCGGTCGGCATAAGAGGAGAGAACTTTTTCGTGCTCGATCAGGACCGCGCGCACCACGGCGGAATCATCGGCATGGCCAAATTCAGGAATGGAATCCGGGATCAGATCAAACTGGCGATTGGCATAGATCAAGGCGAAGGTCGAAGCCGCCACTACCACATAGGGCAAACCATCCTCCACCCCTTCGGCAAAATCTTCGACGACATCGGCGAGAAATTCCAACTGGTTGACCAGGTGCGGATGATTGGGATCATCAATCTCGGCGAATTTCAATTTTAGGAAAGGCAGTTTGCGATGAACGCCTTTGAGAATCGTGGGCGTAATCATCGCGGTGCCGTGATGAACAAATTTAGCTATTTCAGCCATGGGCGAACTCTAGCGCACGGCGCGGGAAAAACAAGCGGAAGCTGAAAGGCGGGTGCGAACAAAAGTGATGGTGAATATGGTTTGGACTGACGAGCAGCGAACGGAGCGCGCCTCTGTGAGGCGCAGCACGTGGCCAACAAAAAGATCTTATAATTCTCCCGCCTCCTTCGTAGTAATGTGCTGCGCCTCACAGGCACAGTGCCAAGACATCGCTTACAGCCAGCGCCAAGACATGGCTTACAGTTTAAAAATTTTTACTGGGGCAGACTGGGGTCATGTCATGGCATACCGGTTCTTTAATCACCGTCCGCGAACAG
>CAIYOY010000309.1 GCA_903927905.1 uncultured Verrucomicrobiales bacterium
CTGTTCGCGGACGGTGATTAAAGAACCGGTATGCCATGACATGACCCCAGTCTGCCCCAGTAAAAATTTTTAAACTGTAAGCCATGTCTTGGCGCTGGCTGTAAGCGATGTCTTGGCACTGTGCCACAGACCCGCGCTCCGTCAAAATAGCCGACTACCTCGCGTCAATCCGGCAGGCTGAAATAAAAAGTCGCGCCCTGGCCGACGATGGACTCGGCCCAGATCCGCCCGCCATGCCGCTGGATGATGCGCTGGACGATGGACAGCCCCACGCCGGTGCCTTCAAATTGTTCCACGCTGTGCAAGCGCTGAAAAACACCGAAAAGTTTTTTGACGTAAGCCATGTCAAACCCGGCCCCGTTATCCCGAATGAAATAAATCTTTTCCCCAGCTTCGCGCCGGCAACCGATCTCAATTTCAGCTTTCTCCTTCTGTCGGGTGAACTTGAAGGCGTTGGACAAAAGGTTGACCAACACCTGCTTCAGCAAGGCGGCATCAGCCACGGCATCAGGCAGTTCTTGCAAATGGATCACGATCTCGCGCCCTTGATGTTCCCGGCGCAGATCACGGATGAGTCCCTCCACCATGAACAAGATTTTGACGGGCCGTTTCGAGAGTGATTGCCGGCCCAATTGAGACAGGCGAAGCAGGTCATCAATCAACATTCCCATTTGCCGGGCGTTGGTGATGATGGTGTTGACCAGGCGCCGGGCGTCGGCCGGTATCTCGGTGGAATATTTTTTCAACAAAATGTTGGAAAACCCGTCCACCGCCCGCAACGGCGCGCGCAGATCGTGCGAGACGGAATAGGAAAAGGCCTCCAACTCCTTATTGACCTCTTCCAATTGGTTGGCGTGCTGTTTTAACTCGGCATTGAGTTGTTGGATTTTTTCCTCCGCCTGACGCCGGGCTTCGTCCGCCTTTTCCAAAGCCACGGCGTTGGAGAAAATAAGCGATGCAAACACGGCGATCGTGATGGCCACCATCAGTGAAATTCCGAAGGAAACATCGTAAAATCCGGCCTGCTCACCCAGCGAACGCAACAGCGCCAACAACAACGGAATGATGATGGCCGCAGGCAAAAGTCGCCGCATAGTCGTTCCACCCGAACTGCGGCTGCATAAAAGCCGGGCGAGGCCGTGGTCTGTCCGGGCTGAAATCAATCCTGCCACCAAGACCAAAAATACCACGGCGGTATGCAAGGCCATGGGGATGTAGGTGGTCACCCGGTAAAAACTGATGGAATTAAGCAGGTACCCGATGACCGCCAACAGCGAAAGCAATCCAACCAGCAACGCCAGAACATCGGTCGGATGCCAGCGACTGCGCGTTTTCCGATCCATCAGTACCAAGGCCATACCGCTGAGCAGGAAATTAAAAGCGGTGTTGGGCGCCATGCGATTGGCGATTCCGGTTTGCGCATCCGGCAGTTCCGAGGAAAATAGAATCTGATCCACAGCGATTTTCCAGCCGAACAGATAGCTTCCGCATTTCAAAAAACCCAACCCCGCCACCAGCCATGCCAAAACCAATGCGGCCCGGCGTTTCGTCGAAGGGGAAACCGTCTCCGCTCCGCACAGGCCCAAAGAAACCCCTGAAAAAATAAATGCCATCACCGTGGCCGGATTCATGGCCACCAAGCCGGGCAGCACTCGTTTCAACATTTCAATCTTGAGGACCCAGCCCAATAAGACTACTCCGCCCATTCCTACCAGGATCGCGCTGCAAATGTGAGTCACTGATTTCATCGAATAAATTCAATTCCAACCTGGTCCCACCCTAAACCCAGGCTCCCAATCAAGGCGTCGCTGCTTGCGCTTCTTTTCGCGCGGCCACCAGGTCGCGCTGAAAATCCGGACTGGCCATCAGTTCACGGAAAATTGCCTTGCCCAAAACCCGGCCGGCATAAACATCCGTCGGAAAATGTTTGCCGATCACCACGCGATCCCAGCCGATCTCTTCGCCAACTTTCAGGATGGCATCGCGCTTCTCGGGAAACACTTCGGCCAGCACCAACGCGTAAACGGTCCCGCGCGAGGAGTGGCCGCTGGGATAACTGAAGTTTTTCTCCGGCTCACCATAGGCGAGATTGGTGTCCACGACATAAGGCCGCGCACGTTTCCAATAATCTTTGGGTGCCACGATCGGATCGCCAATGCTGATTTTCACATGTTGATAAAGCGCTTCGGTTTTGGGGTAACGGCCCGGTTTCAAATCAGGGCCAATGGCGCGGGAAAAATTAAAGATGAGCAACGTGGCGTCTTTATCGGCTTGTTCGGTTTCGGCCGGAGTGCGCGCCTTAAACGCAGCCTCGGTCGTGGCCAGATCAGCGGCATATTCCGCCGTGCCCGGTCGCGGTGGTGGCGGCAACAAGGTCATGCCATCCGGTTTGCCTGCGGGCAAGTAACTTTTGTCCTTGGCCAATAAAGGAGCGGCGACGAGCAAAAGGGCCAGCAGTCCATATCCAGCAATACGATTTGAAAGATTCTTAATTTTCATAAAACTCCGGCTGATAATATAAATCCATTGGCTGGTGGCGAGCGTAAAGAGCCTGTGGTTAAACATTAGCCGTGTTGCCATAACTGGATCCCACCCAAAAGCAGAAAAATGTTACATATGTAACACGCCATTGCTCTGGTCTAATATGGGGATTTACCGACGTGAAAACCACCCCAGCACTGCCCAGTCCTGAAACCACACCCCGACTTGTGATGCTTGTTTAGGTGTTATTTGACCCAATGCTTCCGCCAATGAATCCCCATGATGCAAGGCTGAAAGCAAGGCGTATTGACCCGGTTTAAGCCGTTTATAATACACCACGTTATTATAGCGATGCACTGCCAGGCAGACTGGTTTTCGTTTGGGTGGACGGATTGTCTGAGTGCGATCATGCGTGATAAAACTTTCCATGGCGTTGCTCGCTTCACGGCGCATTCGCGAATTTTCCCGCAGCGCAATCAGGTAATCATCCAGCCGCCAGTCTAATTCGAGCAGAACGATATGCGGCTGCAATTTCAATCGCAGACTGCCAGCGTCCTTGCCCTGCAAGTCCGCCGGAGTGATCGGAGTTCGCGCCTCGTTATCGAAAGCTTCAATGTGCGCCCACTCCAATTGGGCCATTTGCCTCGACAATTCAATTTCGTCACCAGTCCATTTGGGTTCTGCCGCAATAAACTCGCTCAAGTACCGGCCCAGATTGCGCAGGGTGAAACTGGTGGAGGGATGATTCGCCAGATAGGCAATGGTCAGATTTTGAAATCTCTTTTCCCCCAACACCGCCCGCACGCCGGGATAATCCTCGTAAATACATTCCTGAACGCGAAACCAATATTGCCGATTATAGATTTCCAACCGCTCAAATGACGTCAGCCGTTTATTGGGCTTGATGAAACTGGCCGCGACCTTTTTCGTCGGGGTATCATCCATCCACTCTGTCCGCATCCGCTGTTTCGCCGTCAGCGGACGCATCACCGCCGCCGCCATCAGGCGTTGCAGGCTGCACAGTTCAGCGGTGGTCTGGCGTTTAGGCCGGGACCGCTTGGAGCTGGCGGATGAATTGGTTCGCTTTGAGCGCTTCATTGTGAACTTCGTCGAAAGACGGGATGTGTGCATCCCATTCCAAAAGGGTCGCGGTCGGTCCGGCCCGTTCGATGGCCCGGGCGTAGAGTTGCCACACCGGATCAATCACCGCGTGATCGTGTGTATCAAGAATATATTTGCGATACTTGGAATGGCCCGCGATATGGATCTGCGCCACCCGCGCCGCCGGGATGCTGTTGAGATATTCAAACGGATCAAACCCGTGATTGAATGAAGAGACATAAATATTATTCACATCCAGCAAAATGCCGCAATCCGCCCGTTCCACCACTTCGTTGAGAAATTCCCACTCGGTCATTTCTGAAACATGAAACTCCGCGTAACTGCTGACGTTTTCCACGGCGATCGGCACTTCCAGAAAATCCCGCGTCTCGCGGATTTTGCGCGCGGTCAATTTCGCGGCGGCGAAGGTGTAAGGCATCGGCAACAGATCATGGGTATAACGCCCGTCCACGCTGCCCCAGCATAAATGATCCGAGAGCCAGGGGGTTTTGGTTTGTTTGACCAAGCGCTTGAGTTTTTTCAGATGCTCGCGATTCAGCGGATCGGTCGAGCCGAAATACATCGAGACGCCATGCTGCACCACGCGGTATTGTTCCAGAATCTTATCCAACAATTCCAGCGGTCGCCCGCCGTCCACCATGAAATTTTCCGAGATGATCTCAAACCAATCCACCGTCGGCTTCTGGCTGAGGATGTGCTGGTAATGCGGGATGCGCAAGCCGATGCCGATGCCATAATCAGTGAAGCCGTTGAAGCGATTGGCGGGCATGGAGAAAATGGGGGCGCGGCATTTATGCCGCTTCAACGTGAAACATGCCAAAAAATTTGCAAAATCACTTCGCTTATTCACGAGGAAGCGGCCTGAAGGCCGCGCTCCTAAAACTAAAGGTGATCAGGCCTTTTTCTTGCTGTGGGCTTTTTCCCAAGTTTGGATGTCTTCCTTGGTGATGCTGCAGCCGCCTTTGCCTTTGCAGGAATTCTTGAACTTGCAACCGTTGTCGCCGGTCTTGCACCCGCCGAGACCTTTGCAATCATTGTTGCCGGAACAATCCTGGACTTTGGGAGCTTTTTTCGCGGGCGCAACTTTGCCCGGCTTGGCATTGGTGCTGTCATCGGCGCAGGCGCGATGGATGGCCGCGCCGCTCAACAGGCCGGTGATGGCAGCGGCAGTGATCAATGTTCTGGGGGTTCTTTTCATATTGTTAAAAATGTGAGGATTTCGATTTATTTTGGCGAACAAGTCTAAGGTGCCTCACTATAGGCTGGCGGCAAGTGAAAAACAGCGGATTCGCCGGGGGCGGATATCCCTGTCAGCAGCAGGTTGACGGTGAAAAACGCGCCGAAATTAACCTGAGCCGGCAGTCCGCACCAAACCCGGCGCAATCCGTTGCGTCACTGATCTGCTCCACCCTGCCGCGCACAGGAAGACCTGTCCGCCCGGAATTTAAGGCAGAACCCGAATGCGAAAGAGATAAGGAATGCCCTTGGGCTGGGTCGGGACGTTATATTGGTTGGTGCTCTGGAACCAGCCGGAAATTGGAGGCCAGGTGACGCCATTGGTGCTGCCAAGTATTTGATAGGCGCGACCGGTGGCGTAGGGCCATTGGAGTTGAGCCTGGTTGTTTGGGCCAAGTCCGGTGACGGAGAGCCTAAAAACGGAAGCGGGATTGGTCGGGTCGGTCCCGGCGATGAATTCCGCGTAATCACTCATGCCATCGCCATCGGTATCAGTGAAGGCCGTGCGGTTGGTTTCAACAGCGCCAAAGAATTGCTGCTCCCAGGAATCGGGGATGCCGTTGTGATTGGTATCCACGATGGTGTAGGCGGCATTGAAGGTGGCGGCGCCGCTGGACACGAGCGTGTTCGTTTGGATGGCGGGCGTTTGGTAGTAGGGAACGCCAAACCAGGTCAGGGTGTAATCACCGGGCGGAGCATTGGAAATAGTCGTGCCGAGACCTTTGCCGGAGCGGATGACGGGGCCGGTCAGGGACCAACCCGCCTGCCAGAGGTTGTTGGTGATGATGACGGTGCCCGGGACGATGGTTTCCACGGTGACGGAAATGTCGTCCACCAGCCAGCCGGGCCGCGCGAGCGTGTCAAATGAAAGCAAATCGTATTGCCAGACGATGTAGATGACCTGGCCGAGGTGCGGGGTCAGGTCCAAATCAATTTGTTCCCAATCACCGCTGGCGTCGCCGCTGTAAACCGCGATGGGGTTGACGCTGCCGACGGAGTTGGTGAGGATGAGGATTTGGCCCTGTTCGAGAATGTCGTTGTCGGAAAGCGGGGTGAAATCGTAGTTGTGGGTGAAGTGGAGGGTGGCGACGTTGCCATTGGTCAGGAAGAGCGCGGGGCTGATGAGAAAGGTTTCAACGGTGTCAATCGGATTGCCTTTGAGGTTTGAGCCCCAGCAATTCGGCGGAGAATAGGCGTTGGTCGCGAGGGAATTGTTCGGCACACCAAGGGCCCAGCCGGGTTGGGTGTCTGCGCTGTCCACGGTGGTCCAGTTGGTCGCGCCGGTGTCAAGATTATCGGACCACGGCGTGGTAATGGGGCGAAGGGTGCGCACGGTGTAGAGCGCGTTGGAATTGTCGTCGGTGGTGGTGTTGCCGGCGCCGTCCGTGCTGACAACGCGATAATTATACGCCGTATCCGGCAGCAGGCCGAAGATCGTAACTTCGTGGTCCGTGGTCAGCCCGGGATCATAAGCGGTGTGATCAAGGAAGGCGGAAGGGCCAAGTTGCACGAGGGAATCGGAAGGCTCGTCCGTTTGCCAGGAGACGACCACATCCTGATAATCCGGCGCGGCCGCGACCGTGGAGATTTCCGGCGGAGTAGTGTCAACTATCGCAGTGGCGCTGATCGTGCCGTGTTCGGAGGCATCGGCGTAATCCACGCGGATGGAGTCCGTGTCGGCGGCGGGCAAACGGCCATCGGCGGGGGCGTTAGTGGCGGCGACGAGATTGAACGTGCCGGTGAAAACGCCGTTGGTGCCAAGCGAAGTGAGCGTGACATTGATGCCGCCCGGCGCATGCGGTCCGTAAGCTTTGACGGTAGTGGAAGATTGGCCGATGAGGTCGGAGTCATCCACTTCCGCCAGCACGGTGCCAGGCACGGAATAGGAGGGGTTGTCCAGGGAAATGGTGCCGAGACCGTTCCGACCGGGGATGAGGAAACTGAGGGAGTTGCGCAGGAAAAGAGCGCGGTTGTTGACCAGACTGGGATCGGTCGGAACAGTGTCAAATTCAAAGGAACAAACAATGACGCGGCCGGGTCCGGGAGCGCCGGTCTTGGGCCAGCGCAAGGCGACGCAATTGCCGGATTCATCCGTCAAGGCCGGCGCCGCATCGGCGGTTGGAACCATGGTGTCGGACAGATCAACCGTGGGATTGAGAAAAAGCAAAATGCTCCAGGCATCTTCGTACGCGCTGTAATCCAGCGGCGTGTCCAACCCGGCCCCGACGACATCGCTGCCCACGCCAGTGATTTGAGCCACGCCGGTATCTACGTTGTGGGATTTGACGTGGAGCACATTGGTGATGAACGAAAAAGCGCCGACTTCTTCCAATCGGGTCAAACCTTCCATGGTCGCGACAAAGAGCGATCCGCCATGCGAGACGTAGTTGCTGAGATTATTGGCCAGCGTACCGGTTTGGGTGGCGGTGAAACTGTTGACCAATTCGGGCAGGCGGCAAAAAACCGCGCGATAAGCGCCGAACGTATTGGTGGAGGGGATGCCGCGTTGGGAAGCATCCCAAACATCATAGCTGACACCCAATTGGTTGAAGGGATCAGTCCAACCGCTGAGCGGCGGCACGCCGATTTCCGGATCGTAGGCCGCGTCCACGACCAGCACGGGCGCAGTCGGGGCGGCGATGAGAGTGAAGAATGTGCCGCCATTATCATTGGTGGCGGTGTTGCCGGCTTCATCGGTGGAAATCACGGCGAAGTAATTGGTTTGGCCGACCACCAAACCGTTCAAGGCCATGGTATGGGTCGTCGTCAAAGTCGTATTAATGACCGCCCGCGCCAGCGAGGTGTTGGTGCCGTAACGGACCACCGAGGTGGATGGTTCGTCGGAGTTCCAGGAAATGATCATCGAGCCGAAATCACTGGCCGCGCCGACTCCGCTCAAAACCGGCGGGACCAAATCAGCCTGGGCGGTCGCGATGCGGTTGGTCGCGCCGGAAGCGTCCGCATAGATGGCTTGGAGGAGATCGCCGTGGGCGATTTGCAGCTTGCCATCCGGCGCAGCCGGGCCGGTGACGGTGAAGACCGCGCAGGTAAAAGTGCCGTTGCTGCCGGAGGCGGACAACGTGATGTTTTCGCCGTTTGTTTCAGTGGAACTTTGGACGGTGACATGAGCGGTGGGCTGGCCGGCCAGGTCGCTGTCAATTAAACGAATGTTGATCTGGCTGGGAGCGGTGTAAGAATGACGGTCCAGCACCACGATGCCCTGTCCCGCGCCCACCAGATCGCCGGAGATGACCAGCGCGAAATCCTGGTCTATGGCGAAGGTGTCCTGCCGGGCGTCTTCGACCACGTGCCGGGCCCGGACGCGAACGATGTATTCGCCGACCGCCGGGGTGGAAAGGTGAACGGCTTCAATATTGTTGATAGTGTCGGGGTTGGCGGTGTCGGGCTGGGATTCGCCGTCGCTGAATTGATTGCCGCGATAGAGATGGCCGTCGGGCGAAATGACTTCGAGATCAAGGTCATTGACCAGCGCGGGAATCACGGCGGGCAGGCCCGGGACATCGGTGTAGGCCAGGGTGATTTTTAAAATATCATCAGCCGCCCCAACGACGACGCGGCGTTCATAAACCTGGGTGTTGGTCAGGAGGACGGATTGATCCACGAAATCGAATTTTCGGTCGGAGCCGATCAATTCTGTCAAGTCAACGCGACCCCAGCCTTCGTCGTTGTTCGGCGGAGGCGCGAGTTCGACTTCCGGGTCCATGGCGGTGGCGGAATTGATTAGGGCGGCTTTGGTCAGGGCGGGAGACGGCGTGGCGTTGGTGTGGGTGGAGCGATAATACTGCACAAACACGGCGGCCGCGCCGGAGGCGTGAGGACCGGCCTGACTGGTGCCGCCTTCGTATTGATAATTCGGCGAGATGGACGCCCAGGCATTTTCATCGGTGGCGGAAGCGGATTGCAACGAGGAGATCCAAGTGCCGGGCGCGACGACATCGGGTTTGATGCGGCCATCTTCGCACGGGCCGCGGCTGGAGAAATCGGCCATGGTATCGGGGCCGGTATCGTAAATGAAAAGGTCTTCACGACCGCTTTGACAGGCGCCGGTGGCGATGACGTTTTTGGCCACACCCGGACTGTCCATCGTTTGGGCGGCGGGTCCGGCGTTGCCGGCGGAAAATTCGAGGATGTATGGTTGATCACCGGGTTTCACGAGATCGGCGTCGCGCACCAGTTCATCGAATTCGGCGGCGCTGATGTCGTATTGACCCTGCACATCGTCGCCCCAACTGTTGGAGCCGACCACCGCGCCCGCTTCCGTGGCGTCGCGGGTCAAGGTTTCATAACTGGGCGGCGCTTCGTAATTGCCGACGCCGTCGAAAATTCTTTGGGCAATGATGCTCGCGCCCGGAGCGACGCCAAGACCGTAGAGGAAGTTGTTTTCATCCGTTTCGCCGGTGGCACCGTTGCCGGCGATGATGCCGGAGACATGAGTGCCGTGACCGTGTTCATCGGCGGCATCGGTCAGACTGCCATAAAAGAAAAAGGTTGGTGTGCGGCCAAAAAGATCAGGGTGCATGGTCGCGGCATCGCCGTTGTTCAAACCGCTGTCAGCAACACCGACTTTTACACCCGATCCGTCGAAGCCGAGCGCTTGCATGGACGTGACATGAGGAGAATCATCGCCCGCGACAATTTTGCTGCTGACCTCATCGTGCAAGCGCATGGAACGGTCGGGTTCGATCCAAAGAACAGCGGGCGATTGGGCCAGGGCATCCAATTTGGCGGGCTGGATTTCTGCGGCGATGACGCGGGTGAGTTTAAGGTTGTTCTGTTGATAGACACGGCCGAGGAGGCGACGCAGGGCCAGGACATCGGCCGGATTGGCTCGCGGCGCAAGGACGAGGCGCACGCGGATGGGCTGGGTGAGTTTGGAGGCTTGGATGGCGGCAAGTAAACGCCGGTCATGTTTTGCTTCCGGCAGATAAGGGGTGATGAAGCTGACATTGGCCAGCGAACGGGTTTGATTGACGCTGACCTTTTGAAAACGAGCGATAAAGGTGTCCTCTGGCACGTAGCGGAGAAGGTCAATGCCTTGCGTGGCCAATTGGGCGCGGATTTCCGCCGTGGGTGGCGCGTTAAACTGGATCAAAAAAAGCCCGGACTGTGGCGGTGAAGCAACGATGGCTTGGGCTTTAAGTGGGGAAGATTGAGTCGGATCAATGGTTCCGTGCCGCAAGCGAATGGGTTTGGCCCAGAGCGATGGAACGCCAGCCAGTAGCAGCAGCAACACCAGCGCAACAACTGGGCGGCGGCAAAACGGAATCTCCATGCCTGAACTGTATCAGACAATGGAAGTGATGTCACGCTTCAGTCATCGCACTTTAAATTTGAACTTTGGGCGGTGAACCCTAAACTCCTCGCATGTCGAAAAAAGATGCGCCGCAAGGTCATCCACCTCATCATCATGGATTAAACGATGTCATTGGCATCGTGATGGGTCTGGCCGCCATCGCGGTATTGGGCGCGCTGCTTTCTCATGATCTGCATGATTCGCCTGCCGACACAACTTCGCCCAATAATCCCCTCCATAATTGGGCCGGGCCTTTGGGCGCGTGGTTTTCGATGGCGATGTTCCGGGTCTTTGGCGCCGCCGCTTTGATCATACCGCTGTTGTTGCTGGCGGTCAGTCTGGGCTATTTCCTCCAGTTTTTATCGTATCTGCGGAAGCAATGGATTTGGGGCGTGGCCTTGCTGGTTTGTTGCATGGGGTTGGTCAGTTTATATGAACGGAATTTTTCTTTCCTGATCCGGCTGCGCAATGCCTTGGGCGCGCCGAGTGTCGGCGGGTTTATCGGACAGTTTCTGAACGATTACATTTTGTGGCATATCGGTAAGTTCGGGGCCACGCTGGTTTTGGGCGGGGTTTATATTGTCAGTTTTCTTTATCTGACGAATTTCAAATTGGGCGAATGGATCCGCCAGGCTTGGGGAGTGAAACCGCCGACTGGAGCCGTGCCGCCGGTTCCGGCCAATGAAAAGGAATTGGAACGGCGCGCGCGCGATCTGGAAAAACAGGCAAAGAAACTTCAAGACCAATTGGAAAAATCCGGCAAGGCTGTTCCGGAAGAGAAGGAAAAGGAAAAATCCGGCTTGGGCGCTGATCTGCAACCGGTGCCGGAACCAACGGTGCGCGATTTAAGCCAGCCGCAAAGCAAATCCACCGCGAAAGTCAAAAAGGCCAAAGAAGCCGCAGTGGAACCGGCTCCCGCCGATGAAGGAGTTGTCATCCCAGCCCAAGAAATTCTCGCGGCGACCACGGAAGATATTCTTGGTAAAAAAACCGAGAAGACTGGCAAAGCGGATGAGGCCAAAGCAGAGCCGGCTAAAACAGAATCCGCGCCTGCAACCGAGGAGAACAAGGACAAGGCTGCGTCATCCGAACCGCCCTGGGCAGTGGCGGCGGTGACGGCTCCTGAAGTTGCGCCCGCACCCGCGCCTGCGCCCTTGCCGACGGTGCCAACGCCGAGGCCCAGGCTCATGCCGCGCAAGCCCAAACCCATCTCCGTTGCCGCCACACCGAAGATTGGCAATTATGAATTACCGTCACTCGACTTCCTGCAATATCCCGAACCGGCCACCAAACCGACGGAATCAAAAGAAGAGTTGATGGCCAATGCGCGCCTCATGCAGCAGACCCTGCAACAATTCGACATTGAAGTTCAACTCGGCGACATCACCAAGGGACCGACCATCACGCGTTACGAATTGCATCCGGCCCCCGGCGTGAAGCTCGAAAAAATCACTGGCCTGAGCAACAACATCGCCGCCGCCCTCAAGGCCGAACGCATCAACATCCTTGCGCCTGTGCCCGGAAAAAGTTCCGTCGGCGTGGAAGTGCCGAATGCCATCAAGACCAAAGTCATCATGCGCGATCTCTTTGAGTCCGAAGAATGGCGCACCAGCAAAGCGCGGATTCCTCTGGCCTTGGGCAAGGATGTGTATGGTCATCCCATCATCGCCGACCTCGCGGAAATGCCGCATTTGCTCATCGCCGGCAGCACCGGTTCCGGCAAATCCGTTTGCATCAATTCCATCATCGCCTCCCTGCTCTACAAATTTTCGCCCGACCAATTACGCTTCGTCATGATTGATCCGAAAGTCGTCGAGTTGCAGCAATACAATGTGCTCCCACATCTCGTGGTGCCTGTTGTCACCGATCCTAAGAAAGTTATTCTCGCGCTGCGCTGGGTGGTCAACGAAATGGAAAAGCGCTACCAGATTTTTGCCAAAGTCGGCGTGCGCAATCTCCGCTCGTTCAACGACCGGCCAAAAAATAAACCGCTGCCGCCGTCGGAACCGGAGTTGCCGTTGATGGCCAAAAAGGAAAAAATCGAAACCAGCTCGGAAGGTTTCGCCGTTGAGTTGGACGAGGCGATTGTTGTTCCGCGTGATGACGAGATTATCATTCCCGATCATCTCAGCTACATCGTGGTCATCATTGACGAGTTGGCCGACCTCATGCTCGTCGCGCCCGCCGATGTCGAAATGGCCATCGCCCGCATCACGCAAATGGCGCGCGCCGCCGGCATCCATTGCATCGTCGCCACGCAACGCCCCAGCGTGGATGTCATCACCGGTGTCATCAAAGCCAACATCCCGGCGCGTATCGCGTTCCAGGTCGCGGCCAAGGTGGATTCGCGCACCATTCTCGACGCCATGGGTGCCGATAAACTCCTGGGCAAAGGCGACATGCTTTATCTCCCGCCCGGTTCCGCCAAATTAATTCGAGCCCAGGGCGCATTGGTCACCGACACGGAAATCCAGACCATCGTGGACTTCATCGCCAAGCAAGGTAAGCCGAGTTACGAAGTAGAAATCCACAAACAACTTTCCAAACCCGTGGCTAATCTGGACGGGGAAGGCAGCGGCGAAGACGAAGATTTGATCCAGCAGTGCATCGAAGTCATCCGCAGCGAACAAAAAGCCAGCGTCTCCCTGATGCAACGCCGCCTGCGCCTTGGCTACACCCGCGCCGCCCGCATCATGGACGAACTCGAACAACGCGGCATCGTCGGCCCGAGCAAAGGCGCTGAGCCGCGCGATATCCTCATAGACTTGGATGGCGGCGGGGCGGATGGGAATCCAGGTGGTTCGGAGGATGGGCCGATACACGGGCAATAAGGTTTTGTAAAATGGATTTAGGAAGTCAGCTTAGGGCGGAAGCCTTCAGATGCCAAATCTGCACAGGCAACACGGATTTCCGAACGCCATTACAAGGCATCCCATACACCAAATTCCCTCCAATTATTGGGGCTCAAGGTGAGGCGCAAGTGCTTTTCATCGGCATAAATCCGCGCCGGTCAAATACCAACTTGAAATTGCATGAATGGTTAATGGAGTCATCTGATCACTTTGACCAACTTGCCAAAAATCATTACTTCGATGGACGAGCCTATATCGCTTCAAACGGCCCGGAACCGCATTACCATAGCCACATGATTGTCATCGAAGGTGTTTTTGAAAAAGGAAGATTGTTTGAGTCTGTGGCGGCGGTAACTGAACTTTTTCTGTGTGCCAGCGAGAAGGCACCCCCGACTTTCAATAAGAGTCCATGTGCAGACCGTTACCTCTCTCGGGTCATCGAACGTGTGCAACCAAAGGTAATTATTGCCGTTGGTTCCACGGTGAAAAAACATCTGGGCCAGCACTTCCAAATGCTAACCGGAGTGCCTATTGAGCAAATGGCTCATCCACGAAATCTGTGGGGATTGAGTTATCAAGAAAAAGTTTGCAGATTACAGCCGACAATCAACAAGGTGCGCAAAATTCTAGATAAAGAGGAAAGTAAATGAGGATAAACCACAATTTATAGATGGCCCATCGGCTTCGCTCGCCATAATCTCGAGGCAAGGGATAATTGCTGGCATAATTCCGATTCACCGGCTAACATTGTTTCTGAAATGAACGCAGTGACCGCCCCATTTGAGCAGCCTTTGAAGGAACTGTGCCAACGGTTCCATGTCGAACGGCTTTATCTGTTTGGCTCGGCGGCGGACGGTCGTTTTCAACCCAGCCGCAGTGATTTGGATTTTTTGGTGGCGTTGGAAGAACAGCCGCCCGGCGAATACGCCGATAATTATCTCGATCTGGCCCGGGCATTGGAAGCGTTGTTCCAGCGACCGGTGGATTTGGTCACCGAAAAATCACTGCGCAATCCCTATTTGCGCGAAACCGTTCTGACCGCCCGCCAGCTACTCTATGACCGCCGGCACGAAAAAGTTGCTGCTTGATGTGCGCGAAGCGGGTGACAGCATCCTGCAACACACGCAAGGACGCACCCTCGCGGAATATTCCGCCGACCGTTTCTTTCGCCGGGCGGTGGAGCGGGAGTTTGAAATCATCGGCGAAGCCTTGAACCGGCTGGATCGTTTAGATGCAAACATGGCCACGCATCACCGAACTTCGGCGCATCGTGGATTTTCGCAATCGAATCACTCATGGCTATGATTCTGTGGACGACAGAGTGGTGTGGGGTGTTATAGAAAAACATCTGCCATTATTGGTTGAGCAAGTGCGTGGTCTTCTCGATAAGAGCTAATCAGTAAATGATGCGGCACCTCGACTTAATTCCGCTTTCTTAACGTTCCAATCGTGCTACCCTAACCGCCTGACAATTTGAAAGCGCTGATCTCCACCATTAAAAAAAGGACGGAACGGGTTTTTCTCATCAGCCTGGAACTTAAATCCGGCAATTCATGGGAAACCCGGGAGTCGCTGGAGGAATTAGCTGAACTCACGGCCACGGCGGGCGGGACGGTCATCAGCACGGGCATTCAACGTTTGGAAACAC
The DNA here is from genome assembly GCA_903927905.1 of uncultured Verrucomicrobiales bacterium. Lineage (GTDB taxonomy): Bacteria > Verrucomicrobiota > Verrucomicrobiia > Limisphaerales > Palsa-1400 > CAIYOY01. The sequence goes on from CAIYOY010000309.1 coordinate 14,654, forward strand.
CAGTGGCGGGGACTTTTATCGGCAGCGGCAAGGCGGAGGAATTTTCCAAGTTTTGCAAAGCCAACGATGTGGACACGGTGATTTTTGATGATGAACTTTCGCCGGCCCAAAGCCGAAATCTGGAAACTGTTTTCGGCTGCAAAGTGCTGGATCGGACGGCGTTGATCCTGGATATTTTCGCGCAACGCGCCCGCACGAAAGAGGGCAAGTTGCAGGTGGAGTTGGCGCAGTTGCAGCATTTGCTGCCGCGTTTGACCCGGTTTTGGGGCCACTTGTCACGTCAATCCGGTGGCATCGGCATGAGAGGCGGTGAAGGTGAATCGCAATTGGAATCGGATCGCCGTCGTTTGGGTGAACGCATAGACAAAATCCGCGAGGAGCTGGAAGCCGTGCGCCGCCAGCGCGCCACCCAGCGCAGCGGACGCCAGCGCAATGCCTGGCCGCTGGCTTCCATCGTCGGTTATACCAACGCGGGAAAATCCACGCTGCTGAACGCTTTGACCGGCGCGGCGGTGCTGGCGGAAGACAAGCTTTTTGCGACGCTCGACCCGACCACGCGGCGTCTGCGGCTGCCGACGAACCAGAATGTTTTATTGACAGATACGGTGGGGTTCATCCGCAAGCTGCCTCACGGTTTGGTGGAGGCGTTCAAGGCGACGCTGGAGGAAGTGGTGCAGGCGGAGTTGTTGTTGCATGTGGTGGATGTGAGTCATCCGCAGGCGGCGGAACAGATCGCGGCTGTGAACCAGGTGCTGCATGAAATCAAGGCCGAAGGCAAACCGACGATCATGGTTTTCAATAAGATTGACCGGTTTGAAGGCGATGGATTGTTGCAAAAATATCTGCATGATTATCCGCACGCGGTCGGTGTTTCGGCTAAAACCGGAGCGGGCATCCCGGAATTGCTAAATGAGGTCGGGATTCAATTGCGGCCGATCCGCGAGTTTGTGGAATTGAATGTGCCGCATGACAGTTCGGCGGTGATTGCCCGCCTGCACGAGGTGGCGCAAGTGGTGGAACGGGATTACTCCGGTGATGCGGCGCGATTTAAAGCGCGCATTCCGCCGCATTTTCATGCTGAATTTGCGCCGTATATCACGCAAGATTTAACCGTTACGCTGAAAGCGTAGTTTATGAAGAAAACAGTTTTAATCACCGGAACGTCCTCGGGTTTTGGCAAAGCCGCCACCCGCTATTTTTCCAAGCACAAATGGAACGTGGTTGCGACCATGCGAAATCCGGCGGCGGAGAAAGAGCTGACCGCAATGCCCGATGTTTTGGTGACACGGCTTGATGTGTTGGACAAGCACAGCATCAAGGAAGCGATTGCGGCGGGCATCGCGCGGTTTGGCAAAATTGATGCGGTGATCAACAACGCCGGGTTCGGGCTTTTTGGCGTTTTCGAAGGGACTCCTCCGGAGAAGATCAAAGAACAGTTCGATGTGAATGTATTCGGCGTGATGAATGTGACGCGGGGCATCCTGCCGCATTTTCGCCAGCAGAAAAGCGGGGTGATCATCAACATCAGTTCCGGTGCCGGGGTGTTCACGCTGCCGATGTTGTCGTTGTATTGTGCCAGCAAATTCGCGCTGGAAGGATTTTCCGAATCGCTCGCCTATGAACTCGCGTCGCAAAACATCCAGGTGAAAATCATTGAGCCGGGCGGGGTCATCAGCACCAATTTCGGGGAACGCAGCGCGCAGGAATCGTTGTTCAACGAGCCGATCGAGGATTATAACGATTTCATCGCGACAACGAATCAGACCTTTGTGGCGCTACGCTCAGCCCGATTGGCGCGCGAGGAGGACGTGGCCCAGGTGATCTTCACCGCCGCCACCGATGGGACCAATCGGATTCGTTACGTGGCCACGCCGGATATTGCGCCGATGGTGAAAGCCCGGCGGGAAACGTCGGAAGATGATTACGTGGCGGAGATGAGACGGCGGTTTGCGGCCAAACAGGAGGCCTGATCTTAAGATCAGCAAGGCTCAAATTTTGTGTCAAAAATTTTATTGCGTGCGGCCCGGTCTTCGGTTTACAACGCCCGTAGGCATGAGCAATGGCTTACTCATCAAAGACCTTCCGGCGGGTGATCGTCCCCGCGAACGCATGGCGCAACATGGGGCCGATGCGTTGCGCAATGCGGAGTTGATCGCGATCCTTCTACGCACCGGCACCAAGGGCATCTCGGCGGTGCAAGTGGCGGATGAATTGTTGAAACGTTTTGTCACCCTTGGCTCCCTGGCGAACGCTTCGCTGGCCGATCTGTGCAAAATCAAAGGCATCGGGCGCGATAAGGCCATCGCTTTGAAAGGAGCGTTCACTTTGGCCAAGCGGATGGCGGCGGAAATGCATGGACCCGCCCCGTTATTGGACACGCCGGAACGGATTGCGGATTATCTGCGCGAAAACAACCGGTTTCATGCGGTGGAATATTTTCAAGTCATTCTGTTGAATGCGCGGCGCAAGTTGATCCAGCATGAAATGATTTCACACGGGACGTTGGATTCGCTGCTGGTGCATCCGCGCGAAGTTTTTCGGGCGGCCATCAGCACCAATGCGGCCGCCGTGGTTCTGGTGCATAATCATCCGAGCGGCGATCCGACCCCTTCGGAAGCGGACATCAAAGTGACGCGCGATATCATCCGAGCGGGGCAGCTTTTGAAGATAGACGTTATAGATCATGTGATCTTGGGACGGCGCACGGAAGCGAATGGAAAAGACTATGCTTCCTTGCGGGAGCTGGGTTATTTTTATGCGTAATTAAAGCATGATCCATTCAACAGCCATAATTCATCCGAAAGCGAAACTTGACGCATCTGTCGAAGTCGGGCCGTATGCGGTCATTGACGAAAATGTGATTTTGGGCGCGGGTTGCAAGGTGGGGCCGCATGTTTATCTGACCGGAAGCACAACCATCGGAGCGAACAATCGCTTTTATGCCGGGGCGGTGATTGGCGAAGCCCCCCAGGATGTGAAATATAAGGACACACCGACGCGGTTGCGCATCGGCGATAATAATTTATTCCGGGAACATGTAACAGTGCATCGTTCGACCAAGGAAGAGGATGAAACGGTCATCGGCTCGAATAATTTTCTGATGGCCAACAGTCATGTGGCGCACAATGTGGTGATTGGGAATCATGTTATTCTCGCCAATGGCGCGTTGCTGGCCGGTCACGCCCAAGTGGCGGATCGGGTTTTTATTTCGGGGAATTGCCTGGTACATCAATTTGTACGGATCGGGACACTGGCGTTGATGCAGGGCGGATCGGGGATCAGCAAGGACTTGCCGCCGTTCACCATTGCGCGCGGGCAAAACGGCATTTGCGGGTTGAACATCATCGGGTTGCGCCGCGCGGGTTTGAAAGCGGAGGAGCGACTGGAGCTGAAAGAATTATATCACGCGCTCTTTCGCACGACGGCACCGTTGGGCCAGGTTCTGGCGTCGGCGCGGGAAAAATTCAAGAGCGAACCGGCGAAGGTCATGATGGATTTTGTCGCGGTTTCCAAACGCGGGGTGTGCCGGGATTTTGGAAAAATTTCTGAAGAAAATGAAGCGGAACATTGACGACGAACGGCCGGTCGGTTCAGTATTGGGAAGGAATTTTAACAAGCTAAACAAATAAAAAACTATGCCTCCTAAAGCGGAAAAAACATCGGAACCAAAAGAAGCCAAAGAAACCAAAGCGGTTGAGCCCAAAGTCTCGGCCACCCGGCAACGCGACCTTGATGCCGCGATTTCCTCCATCACCAAAGCCTACGGCGACGGCAGCATCATGCGGCTGGGCGATGCGCGATCGAAAGTCGGCATTGAATTTATTCCCACCGGCGCGCTGGCGGTGGATCTCGCGCTGGGCATCGGCGGGGTGCCGCGCGGACGGGTCGTGGAAATTTACGGGCCGGAATCTTCCGGCAAAACCACGCTGATGCTCCATGTGATCGCCAACGCGCAAAAGGCCGGCGGCCTGGCGGCGTTCATTGACGCGGAACACGCGATGGATCCGGCTTATGCCAAAAAACTGGGCGTCAATCTGGATGAACTTTTGGTATCGCAACCGGACAGCGGCGAAGAGGCGCTGACGATTTGTGAAACGCTGGCGCGTTCCAATGCGCTGGATGTGATTGTGATTGATTCCGTCGCCGCGCTCGTGCCGAAGGCGGAACTCGAAGGCGAAATGGGCATGGCGACCATGGGCATGCAGGCGCGGTTGATGAGCCAGGCATTGCGCAAGCTCACGGCGGTGCTGAACAAATCCAAGACCACCTGTATTTTCACCAATCAATTGCGCGAAAAAGTGGGCGTGATGTTCGGCAGCCCGGAAACGACGCCGGGCGGCAAGGCGTTGAAATTTTACGCCAGCATCCGTATTGATATCCGCCGCCGCGACACGCTCAAGGACGCGGCCGGCGTGGCCATCGGCAACTGCGTCAAAGTGAAGATCGTGAAGAACAAAGTGGCGCCGCCGTTTGCCGAAGCGGAATTCGAGATCATTTACAATCACGGCATCAACAAGGAAGGCAGCATCATTGATGTCGGTATTACCCACGGAGTGGTGGACAAGAAAGGCGCGTGGCTGCAATTCAACGGTGAATTGATCGGTCAAGGCAAAGACGCGGCTCGACAAGCCCTGGCCGACAAACCCGAGTTGGCCAAGAAAATCGTGGAAGCGATCATGGCCAAACGCGCAGCAGCGGTGGAAGCGAAAGAGGCAAAGGAAGTGAAAGCCTGATCACACTGCCGATTTTTGCGGGGTGGGACTCTGTTGTTCCTCGATCAATTCCTTGATGCGGCGGGCATCCGCTTTCGTGTGTCCATGACTGGCCAGCGGATCGGTGCCGCCGGAAGATTCGATCACGATATCTGACCAGATAAGCCCGGTCTTGATATGAACCGACGCCACCTTCTGAATGCTGATGCTGATCTCATCCAGACTGAACCAGGAGCGTTTGCGTCGAATCACCGCCCGGTCGGTCACTTCAATGAACGTGGGGAAAAAATGATTCCCGCTCGTCCATCGGCTCGCTTTAAATAATTCAGATGCCATAAGCTTCCAGTACGCCGGTTTTCACAACCGCGCAAGGGGCTTTCGGACTTAAAGCCGGTTGATCTTTTCCAAAAGGGCGGTGGTGGATTTGCCGGGGACGACGGAAAGGATCACGATCTGCACACCCAGTTTGTCGAGCAAGCGGCGTTCGTCTTGGTTGATGGTATCAACAGTGTAATCGCCGCCTTTGACATAAATATCGGGCACCACGGCTTCCAGAAATTTTCGAGCATCGAATTCAGGGAAAATAAAAACCCCATCCACCGATTGCAACGCCGCCAGAATTCCCGCGCGATCTTGTTCGTTGTTCACCGGGCGGCCCGGGCCTTTTAATTTTCCCACGTTCGTGTCACTCGTCACACCCACGAGCAGGGCATCGCCTTGTTGCCGAGCCTGTTGCAGATAGGTGACATGACCGAGGTGGAGGATGTCGAAGCAGCCGTTGGTCACGACCAGCTTGCGGCCCAGGCGTCGGAGATTTTCCCGCCAGGCCGGCAGGGTGTCAGCGGTCAGAATTTTGCTGGCAAAGTCCATCAGGCAGCAGTTTGCGGCGGGCGAAGGAGGTTGGCAATCTTTTGGTAACGGGCTACTTTGCGGTAATCGGAGCGCGGGTCTGTGACCCGCAGCAGCTTCGCCATACAGAAGGTGGCAGAGTTATGCAAAGCGTCTTTACCATTTCACGCTGCTGCGGGTCACAGGCACAGTGCCAAGACATCGCTTACAGCCAGCGCCAAGACATGGCTTACAGTTTAAAAATTTTTACTGGGGCAGACTGGGGTCATGTC
>CAIYOY010000310.1 GCA_903927905.1 uncultured Verrucomicrobiales bacterium
GGCAAAAACAATCAAACGGTTCTGACCGCCGATGAGCGCGCCGGAAGGTTTAAGCTGGTCGGCGACTTGTTGCAGTTTTTCTTCGGGAGAAACTTGCGCAGGGGCAACCGGGGTTGAAGGGCCAGCCGGAGAACCACTGGTAACTGCTGCGGACGTGGCGGGTGCGACAGGAACGGTGGCGTAAAAAGGATTCGTCGCGGCTTGAAGGTGGGCTACTTGCGCGGGGCTCGAGCGGTCCATGAATCCCTTGATCAAAGTCAGCAGTTTTTCCCGCATGGGAATGGGCAGCACGACGCCGTCCTTGGGTGGGGCAAAAACATACCAGATGCCGGAGGGGGGCGCGGCAGGGGCCGGAGCCGGGGCAGGAGCGACGTCGGTGGGTGCATCGGCGGCGTGAAGTGGAGCGACGACGACCAGCCCGCCAGCCAGCAGCAAAGCGGCGGGGTTGAAAAATCTTTTAGTTAGTGAGGCAAAGTTCATTGGCCGAGAACCTCGAGGAGCAGAGACACGCTGACTGGCTGCGCGACACCCGCAGTGCTGCGCGACTGCGGCGCTTTGGCAATGTCGAACTGGCTGAAGCGCAAATAGTGCGAGCCGCTTTGCAGGGCATTGACAAAGGAGATCATGTTATCCCAAGTGCCGGAGGCATTGAGCTTGAAGGTAGTGATGGACGGTTCGTCTTTGCCCGCGACGCTGCTGACTTCGCCCAAGTCCACAATCAACACACCGCTGTTCTCGAAATCATAAAAATACTGCTGATTGGGGATGTTCGCGGAGGGATTGATGAGGCCGGGTTTGTAACGGGCCACGGCGGCAGTGAGCTGGTCCAGTTGCTCTTTGAAATTATTGCCCTCGGTAACATTTTTGTTGGACTGGTCGTTTTGCGCCAGCACTGTATCGAGTTCGCCGCGCAAATCCTCCAGTGAACCGCTGCGATAGTAAGCCCAGCCCGCCAGCAGGATGGCAGCCAGAACCAGGCCGCACGCCAGGGGGTACGACTTAATTTTGGCGATAATTTGCTGGGGGTTCATGACGTGGGCTTGAGGGTAAGCGTGACGGTGAACTTAAAGGCACCCGCAGCGGGATCGCGATGTGATTCAATTTTGCGATCCTTGACGGAGTCACTCATCCGGCCTTTCAAGGCGGGGCTGGCCAGAACTTTGTCCACAAATTCCTGCAAACCCAATTCCGACTCGCTGGTCAGCACGCCGTCAATGCTTACCCGCTGGGTAATGGCTTTTTTGCCAGCACCGAGATCCAGCACAACGGTGTCGAGGGCAATCGCATCAAAAACAATATTATCTGGGCGAGCGTCAACCAGGCTAGAGAGCAGTTCCAAGGGAGGCAGTTTTTGGGCAAAAAACTTGGCCGCATATTGCATGGGCTTGGACGCGGTAACGAAAGCCTTGGTGGCCGCGAGAGCTTTTTTGTTGGTGGAGGCGTTGCTCTCAATCTGGGCGTTCAGGGCGGCAATGTCGTGATTGACCTTGTGGATTTCCACTTCGGCGTAAAGCGTCCAGGCCAAAGCGAGGAGAGCCAAGATGATGGCCACAAAATTAATGAGGAAGCCGGTGCGCACTTGCTTGATGTCTGGCAACGAGGGCACATCCCGAAAATTCGGGTGCCAGTTCAACACGACATCGGGCTTTTTCTTACGCGTGAGCATTGGTGCCCTCCGTTTTAGGTTCAGCCTTATGGTCGTATTTTGCCATCAGGCCAAAAACGCCGAGCCAGCGACTATCCAGCGCCGCAAGTTCACAGCCCGGTGCCGCCTCGATGCCGAGGCCTTTGAGCCACGTCGGGAATTCGGGCTTCAAGGAATCAATGCCGAGAGAGCGGGCCAAGAGGCCGGACATCCAAGCAAGATTTTTGGGCAATAAACTAAGGTGGATTTGCCCAATGGTCTGGCCAGTCTGCACTTCGTAAAAGCCGGTGGAGGACTGCAGCTCCTTCAAGATTTTCTTGAGCAACGCGGGGCCCATTTCCGTGAAATCAAAAGTGTTGGAATAAAAAAGCTTCCGGGCGGATTCCTCGTCCTTCAAGCCGAGTTCCTGCTGTACGATGGGGAACATACTGTTGAGGCCATGAGGAATTGGTCGGGCCAAGTCGAGCTGGGTGCCACGCAAAATAAAGACCTGGGAGGATTCTTGGGAGATTTCCAAGAGTAAAGTCGGCGATTTAATTTCCTCACTGGCGAGGTAGCTGCCCAAGCCCGCTATGGTGGCAACACTGCCCAATTCAAGACGCTCGGGATAAATCCCTCCATGCACGGCAAATTGCTGGCGTGCCTTGA
>CAIYOY010000311.1 GCA_903927905.1 uncultured Verrucomicrobiales bacterium
AAACATTTTTTTTGGGTGTGCGTTTGGAGGCACAGTTTTTTGGTAAAATGGGCGTGTTTTGGAAGTTTTCTGGTTTGTTGTTGTGAAGGCTATGCCTCTCCTGAGCTTCTTTCCTTTATCGACTTGGTGGAATGGCAGGAATTACATCAAATTAAATTGTGAACAACATTTTTGATAAAGTCTTGACCACAAGGGATGTCGCCCCTAACCTCCTCCTCAACGTTAGGCAGAATACATGTTTGCGCAACTTAAAAGCCTGTTTTCCAATGACATTGGAATAGACCTGGGCACGGCCAATTCTCTCGTATATGTACGGGATCAAGGCATCGTGCTCCGCGAACCCTCAGTCGTGGCCATCGAGGCCGGCACCACTAATGTGCTGGCGGTGGGCGAAGAGGCGAAACGCATGTTGGGACGCACCCCCGGAAATATCGTGGCCATCCGCCCGATGAAAGACGGCGTCATCGCCGATTTCGAAATCACCGAAGCCATGCTGCGGCACTTCATCCAAAAAGTGCATCATCGCAAGCTCATCGCTCCCCGGGTCGTGGTCGCAGTCCCTTCAGGTATTACTGAAGTTGAAAAACGAGCTGTAAAAGATTCCGCGACTCATGCCGGCGCACGCGAAGTATATTTGATCGAACAACCCATGGCCTCGGCCATCGGCGTCGGTCTTCCCGTTCATGAGCCTGCGGGTAACATGATCGTGGATATCGGTGGTGGCACCTGTGAAATCGCCATCATCTCCCTGGCTGGAATTGTTTTCAGCCGCAGTTTGCGCGTCGGCGGCGATGAGTTTGACGATACCATCGTGGCACACATGAAACGGGCCTATAACCTGATGATTGGCGAACGCACCGCGGAGGAGATCAAGATGAAAATCGGATCCGCCTCCGGCCTGGAGCAAGAATTAACCATGGAAGTCAAAGGGCGCGATTTGAGCGCCGGTCTGCCGAAGACCTTGACCATTCATTCAGAAGAAATTCGTGAAGCTTTGAAGGAACCCCTTTCAAGCATCTTGGAATCCATCCGCATCACCCTTGAACGCTGCCCCCCGGAACTCTCCGCCGACCTAGTCGAACGCGGGATTGTGATGGCCGGCGGCGGCGCGCTCTTGCGCGGCATTGACCGATTGGTCGCCCAGGAAACTGGTTTGCCGGTGCATATTGCGGATGATCCCCTCAGCGCCGTGGCCGAAGGCACCGGACGCGTGTTGCAGGAACTCCAATTTCTCAAACGAGTCGCTTCTTCCAAAAGTTAGTTCCGAGTTCGCCTGGCAATTTTTCGCCTGGGCGAAATGTTAAAACGGAAACATTACATAGCTTTGATCCTGATCGTGGTGGTCGTGGTGGTTTTATTCAAACTGCCGGGCCAAACCGTCGGGAAACTCAAGCTGGCCATCACCGGTCTTTTTTTACCGGCCATGAGCACTGCTGGCGCGGCCAGAGATTTGTCCGGTAAAACCGGCCAGGCCCTGACTTCCAAAGGCGAACTCCTGCGCCAAAACGACCAGCTTCGCCGCGAAAATCAGGAACTCAAATTCCAGCTTCAACAATTTGCCGCGATTACCAACGAAAATGCCCGTCTGACCCAGCTTTTGGGCTGGCAACACAAGGCGGCCTGGCATTTCAAAGCCGCTCGCGTGCTGGCTCGCGATCCGGCCAGTTGGTGGCGCACCGTCCAAATTGATGTCGGCACCCGCGACGGGATTTCCAACAATGCGCCTGTCCTGACCGCCGAAGGTTTGGCCGGACGCGTTTCGCTTGCGGGGGAAACCAGTTCCCAGGTCATTCTCCTCGGCGATCCCAATTTGCGCGTTGCCGCCATGGTCGAAAACAAAGAGACCGGCATCATCATGGTGGATTCATCCGATCCGCAGGACGAAAACATGGTGGATCTCGGCTATCTTGCCGGCAATAGTCAGGTTAAAGAAGGTTTGAACGTTTTCACTTGGGGGGAGGGGGGCTATTTTTCCGCCGGCCTCCCCATCGGAAAAATTGTTGACTCGAAGAAGAACGACAACGGCCTAACGACGGAAGCCCGCGTCCGGCTCTTTGCCCGGATGGGTTCACTGGAAGAAGTTCTGGTCATGTTGCCGGGCGAACTCACTCCGGCACCTGCGCCGAACTTGCCCGCGTCCAATTCCCGCCCCAAGGCCACCACCACGAAAAAGAAATGAACTGGCTCAACTCCATTTTTATTTTCGGCGCCGCCTGGGTGATGATCTTCCTGGAATCGTGGCTGCAATGGCCCCGAAATTTTTTCGGCACCTCCTTCGCCCTGCTGCCCGGCTTGATGGTCTATGCCGGCTTGACCCGTGACGTGCCGATGATCACGGCGGTGTCCCTGATCAGCGGACTGTGCTTCGATGCGATGTCCGCGAATCCGCTGGGCGTCAGCATTCTTCCGCTGTTCCTCATCGCGTTTATTATTTTTCAATGCCGCGAATTGCTTTTGCGCGAAAATACCTTTGCCCAAATGGTCCTCGGTGCCGGGGCTGCTGTTTTTTATCAACTGATGACCCTCTTTCTGGTGTGCAGCGTCGGCATATCGCCGCTGCTCGGTTGGAAAACGATTTGGCACATTTTCGTGGCCCTGGTCAGCGGCGGCCTGGCCACGCCGGTTTTGTTTATTTTGTTTGACAGATTGGATCAGGCCTTGAACTACCGGCCCCGCGTTGAAACCAGTTTCCGGCCCGATCGGGAAATCAAGAGAGGACGCGCCTGACCATGTTTGTTTTCGACCAATTGAAACGCAACGACCGGCCCCTGCGCATCGTCGCCTTCAGCCTGCTCGGCGGCATGTTCCTTCTCCTCGCCGGCTTGTGGCATGTCCAGATCATGTCCGCCCGCGCTTCCCAGAAAAAACAGGAAAAAAATTCCCTGCGCCAGATCTCCATCCCGGCCGTGCGCGGGAAAATCCTCGACCGCAATGGCCGCGTCCTGGCCGACAATTTGCCCCGTTACGATGTGGTTCTGTTCCTCGAAGAAATGCGCGCCGCGTTCTATCAGGAACGGACCAACGCGGTGTTGCCGGAATATCGCCGCCAGAATCCCACGAACAAAGTCACTTCCGCCGTCAAATCGCGTCTGGAAGAAGAAGCGGCCTACCGCGTGGTCAGCAACATCACCGGGAAGGTCAGCACCTTCCTCGGCCAGCCCACGACCCTTGATCGCCACGCTTTTGTGCGTCGCTACAACGATTTCACCTACGTGCCATTCCCGGTCATGGCCAATCTGAATCCCAAACAAGTGGCCCGGTTTGCCGAACAACTTTCTGACCATCCCAGCATGGAATTACAGGTGCAGCCGGTTCGAAATTATCCCAATGGCAGCGCCGCCGCCCACCTCGTCGGCTATGTTCAACGCCAGCGCGGGGCCGGTGGCCCCGATGATTTTCTCGGCATCAACGGGTTGGAAAAAAAATTCGACCAGCAATTGCACGGTGCCCCCGGCACCAACTGGGTCGTGATCAACAGCGCCGGCTACCGCCAAAGCGAACAAGCCGAAGTCCCCGCCGAACCGGGCCAGGACTTGTATTTGACTATTGATTTGCCCATCCAGCAGGCCACGGAAAAAGCCCTGGCCCGTTGCATGGTGACCGATGGCAACCCTGTGCGTGGCGCGGCTGTCGTGATGGATGTCAACAACGGCGACATCCTGGCTCTGGCCTCCGCGCCTGCCTTCGATCCCAACGGCTACGTCACCGGCCTGTCCGCCGCCGACCAGGCCCGCCTCGAAGATCCAAAATATACTCCTGAATTTAATCGCGCCCTCTTGGGCAAATACCCGCCCGGCTCGACCTTTAAGATCATCACCGCTCTGGCCTGCCTCGAAAGCGGCGTGATGGATCCGAAGGAACAATATTACAGCGAAGGCGAATTCAAGGTGCAGAACGGCCACACCATCCACGATGAAGCGCCCCCCGGTTATTACGATTTCCATCGCGCCTTTTACAAATCCAGCAATACCTATTTCATTTTCTACGGTCTCAAAGCCGGCCTCGCCAAAATCTCTGAAGTGGGCCGCCGCTTTCATTTCGGCGAAAAAACCGACCCGGAAGGTCGGCAAGAAATCGTCGGAGACTTCCCCCGGCCCGAAGAAATCGGCAAAAAATGGAACAAACATCAGACTGCCGATATTTCCATTGGCCAGGAGATCACCGTCTCTCCCGTGCAACTTGTCTCCTTCACTGCGGCCATTGCCACGGGCGGAAAAATGTTCTGGCCCCGCATGGTCAGTCATTTGAAATCACCGGAATCCGGCGAGGACAAACTCATCCATCCCCCGGGCCGACTCCGCGACCAGGTGCGGATCAATTCGCAACACTTGGAACTCATCCATCAAGCGATGCTGGCCGACACGGAAAATCCCGACGCCTCCGCCTATGCCGCCTTTCACAACAAACGCGAAGGCACCACTGCTTTTCATGTCGCGGGAAAAACCGGCACGGCTGAACTCAAGTCGGGCGGCGTCAAAACCAAGGTCACCACCTTCCTTTCCTACGCTCCATTTGACCACCCGCGCTACGCCGTCGTCGTGACGGTGGAACACGGCTCGTTCGGCGGCACCTCCTGCGCCCCGGCGGCCTGCGCCATTTATCGCGCGCTGGAAAAACTTGAAGCCCCACAGGTGGCTAAAAATTAAATGTACGATCGCACCCTCAACGATAAACGCGGCGAACTGGACTGGCCCCTGATTGTGGCCTCGTTCGGGCTGATGGTCATCGGGGTGTTCTTCGTTTTCAGCGCCACCAGCGCGGTGGAAATCGCGAAGGAAATGCCGTGGTTCCAACAAACCTTCGCCAAACAGATCATCTGGTGCGCCGCCGGTTGCGGCGCGGCACTCGCCCTCAGCAAACTCGATTACGTCAGCCTCGCCCGCTGGTCCACCGTCATCTATTGGGCCATGATCCTTTGCCTGATCGGTGTTTTGGTTAAAGGCTCCGCCATCAATGGTTCCAAACGCTGGATCACGCTTCCGCTGGGCTTCAATTTCCAACCGTCCGAATTCGCCAAGATCGCCTTCGTCCTGTTGCAGGCCAATTTCCTCAGCCGCCCGGTCGAAGAATTGCGCCAAACAAAAACATTTTGGATCGCCCTTTGTTTGACTTTGTTGCCCTTTGTTTTGATTTTAAAGGAGCCGGACATGGGTTCGGCCCTCGTTTTCCTCTCCACGAGCCTGGTCATGATGTTCGTGGCGGGAATCCCCAAACGCGTTTTGGGCACCCTGGTCGCAACGACCGCGGTGATTGTCGTGCTGGTCGCGGTCGCCACTTTGATGGCTCCGACGCGCCTGCAAAAAATCGTGACCCCCTACCAGCAGAAACGACTGCGCGCCTTCATCGGCGTGGAAGAAAGTTACAACGTCAAGCAGGCGTTGATCTCAGTCGGTTCCGGCGGGTTCTCGGGCAAAGGCTGGCGGCAAGGCACCCAACATTCATTGGGATTCCTGCCCCGCATGGGAGCACACAACGACTTCATTTTCTCGGTCATCGCCGAGGAGGAAGGTTTCGTTGGCAGCGTCGTGATCCTGACGCTCTATACGATGCTCCTGTTTTACGGGATCAAAATAGCCAGCCAGGCGCGCGATCGCCTGGGCAAACTCCTGGCCATTGGCGTGGTGGCGCTGCTTTTCAGCCACGTCTTTATCAACATCGGTATGAACATACGCATTATGCCCGTCGCGGGCATTCCATTGCCGCTCGTCAGTTACGGCGGGTCCTCAGTGGTCTGCTCACTCATCGCCATCGGGCTGCTGCACAATGTCCATATCCACCGGAAATCCTATTAATTATGAACGAAAACCCCAGCAGTGGTAACAGCGGCAACAGTGGCAACAGCAACAACCGCAATTTCTCCCGCCGCCGTCGCGGCGGCATGCGCTTCCGCCCCCCCGGCGGTTTTAATCAAAACCCAAATCAAAAACCCGACCGTGGCGCGACCGAGGCCCGCGCCGAGGCCACCGGCCAGAAAAAGCCCGAGGGCATGTTCGAGCGCGCCCGCCACGAACAGGAAATTGAACGCGCCGAAAACGTCGCCGCCGGACTGCCGCCGGAAGGCACGCCACCACCGGTTGAATCTCCCGAAGAGCGTCAGCATCGCGGCGAATTCCGCGAGCCGAACAAGGAAACGCCCGCCGAAGTGCAGGAGGAAAAATTCGAAGCGGTCGAAGTGGGCCATCAGCCCGCCGAAGGTTTTGTTGACAAGATGAAGCAAGCCGCCGGCAAGATCGTCAAGAAAGTCCAGCGCATGATCAAGCCCGAGCCGGAAAGCTCCAAGCAGATCATCATCAACGCCGAGTCCCTCGAAACCCGCGTCGCCGTTCTGGAAGATGGCCGCCTCGAAGAATTCACCATCGAACGCAACACCGAAGAACGCCTCGTCGGCAGCATCTTCAAAGGCAAAGTCCGCAACCTGGAAGACGGTCTCAAAGCCGCTTTTGTTGACATTGGCTTTGAAAAGAACGCCTTCCTTCATTACTGGGACATCGTTCCCACCAGCTTCGACAGCGGCGTGGAAGTGGTCGAACGCGAGGGCCGCAAGCGGGATCGTCCGCGCATCACCCAGCGCGACATCCCGCGCCTCTACCCGCCGGGCAGCGACATTGTTGTCCAGGTCACCAAAGGCCCCATCGGCACCAAGGGGCCCCGAGTCACCACCAACTTAGTGTTGCCGGGACGCTATCTTGTTCTCCTCCCGAATTCCGATCAAAGCGGCATTTCCCGCAAGATCGAAAACCCCGAAGAACGCCAGCGCCTGAAATCCATCCTGCGGGAAATCAGCCTGCCCGAAGGCATGGGTGTGATCATGCGCACGGCGGGCGAAGGCCAACGCAAAGCCTATTTCATCCGTGATATCGCCATCCTGCTGGAACAGTGGGCGGAAATTCAGGAGAACATCAAGAAGCAGGGCCAGGCCACCTGTGTTTTCCAGGAACCGGATTTGATCGAGCGTTCCGTCCGCGATTTCCTGACGGAAGACGTGGAGCGTGTGGTGATTGACAGCCCGCCCGCTTATGAACGGATGCGCGAAATGGTGGCGAAAGTTTCCAAAGCATCCGTCGGCAAGATCATGCTCTATGCCGATAGCCAGCCGATCTTCGATCGCTGCAACATCACCCGCCAGTTGGAGAACGCCTTCTCCCGCCAGGTGCATTTGAAGAGCGGCGGTTACATCGTCATTGATGAAACCGAAGCCCTCGTGGCCATTGACGTGAACACCGGCCGGCACAAGGGCGGGCGCGACCAGGAATCGTCCATCGTGCGCGTCAACATCGAGGCCGCCGAGGAAATCTGCCGCCAGTTGCGTTTGCGCAACATGGGCGGATTGATCGTGCTTGATTTTATTGACATGAAAGGCCGCCGCGACCAACAGGCGGTTTATCAGAAAATCAAGGAATGTCTCCGTCGCGACAAAGCCAAGACCCACATTTTGCCCATCTCCCAACTGGGCCTGATGGAAATGACCCGCCAACGTCATTCCGAAAGTGTCCGTTCCGCCGTCTATGACGACTGTCCGTATTGCAAAGGCCGGGGCAAGGTCAAGAGTTCGGTCACCATGAGCGTCGAAATCCAGCGCAAGCTCAACGAAATCCTGAAGAAACGTTCCCGTGACGATTCCGATTTCCAATTGCGCATCGCCGTTCATCCGACGGTGCTCGAACGCCTCCGCACGGAAGACGAAAAAATCATCATTGATATGGAAAAGAAATACTTCGGCAAATTGTCCTTCCGGCCCGAGCCGTCGTTCCACGCCGAACAATTCAAGATCGTCAACGTGGCGACCAACGAAGAACTGGCCAGCGTCGGAAGCTGACGCGCCGAACCGTTCGATTTAACCATTCCGCATCCGCCGTCGTGGGTTTTCAGCCTGCGGCGGCGTTTTTTTAGGCCCCAATTTGTCGCCGATTTGCATTGCTTTTTTGAGCCAATACCGATAAGGCTATTCATTGTTCAACCCGAATTAAAAACCGCTATTTTTATGAAGATTTTGGCCAGAATCTCGATTTGCCTCACTTTGCTCTATTTTTTGTTTGTGCCTTTCCGCGCGGCAGCCGGACTTTCCTATTGGGATATTAACGCGGTCACGGCCGGCTCCGGCGGCCCGAGCCCCTCCGGCTCCTGGAGCGGCACGTTTTGGAGCGTGTCCAGCACAGGCATCGCCACGCCCTCATCCTGGGCTTTTGCCGACACCGCTGTCTTTTCCGCCGGCAGCGACGCGACCGGCGTCTATTTCGTGACCGTAACCAACACTCAAACGGTCGGCGGGATGATTTTCAAGGATGGAACAGTCACTATAACGGGAACCAGCGCGCTGACTTTGACCAATGCCAACACCGGCAACGTGGTCAGTTTTGATGTGACCAACGGACATACGGCGACGATTAGCACGCCGCTGTTGGCGGGAACCTCCATTATTTTTGTCAAAACCAACATCGGCACCCTGGTCCTCAGCGGGGCCAATACCTTGAGCGGCCCCGTCAATATTGCCGGCGGAACTCTCTCCATCAATTCAGCCAGCGCTTTGGGGGGCAGCGGTTCCATTCTCTTCAACGGTGGAACCTTGCAGAATACCGCGTCGGGCACCGTGACCATGGTTAATTCCTCGCGCGCCATCACCGTTGGCACCCTGGGCGGCACCATCAATGTTCCTTCCGGTTCGACCGATCTATTGGCCTCCACACTGAGTGGAACCGGCACGCTGACCAAGACCGGCGCCGGCACACTTATATTGACAGCAGCCAACAGCTTGACCGGTTCCATCCTGGTCAATGCCGGCATCGTTTCATTGGCCGCCAATGCCACTGGCGCCGGTGGTGTCGCGATCAACAGCGGCGGCACCCTCCAGGGCACCGCGACCATCACCGGCCCGGTGTTCGTGAACGCCGGTGGCGCCATCGCGCCGGGCGCCAGCACCAGTCCCGGGGTGATGACCTCAGCCGACCAAACCTGGAACAGCAGCGGTATTTACACGTGGGAAATCAACAACGCCACTGGTACCGCCGGCCAGGACACCGGTTGGGACATCGTCAAAATCAACGGCGCGCTGAATCTTTCGGCCACCTCCGCCAACCCATTTACCATCAATCTTACCTCCCTCGGTACGAATGACCTGGCCGGTGCGGCGATCAATTTCAGCACCAACAGCGATTACCTCTGGACCATTGCCACCGCCACCGGCGGCATCGCCGGATTTACCAATCAATCGCAGTTTAGCTTGCCCACCGCCAATTTCGCCAACAACCTTGGTTCCGGCCAGATTCAGGTGGAAGTGGTCGGCGGCACGAATTTAAACCTCCATTATTATCACAATCTGACTGGCGCCCCTGCCATCACCACGCAACCCGTCAGCCAGACGGTGGCCTTGGGACAAAGCGCCAACTTCAACGTCACCGCTTCCGGTTCATCGCTGGCTTATCAGTGGCAAAAAGGTGGCGTGAATTTGTCGAATGGAAGTAATATTTCCGGGGCCAAGACTTCCAGCCTGACGATCACCAGTGTCGGTGCCACCGACGTCGGCAATTATGCCGTGATCATCACGAATACGGTCGGCAGTGTCACGAGCGCCACGGCGACGCTGACGGTGGGCAGTGTGATTGTCACCAGCACCAATGACTCCGGCGCCGGCTCATTGCGGCAGGCCATCCTGAATGCCACCAACGGAACCGTCATCACTTTTGCCCCGGCCCTGTCCGGCTCAACCATTCTCTTGACCTCGGGAGAATTGTTGGTGACCACCAACCTGACGATTGACGCTTCATCGTTGCCGGGTGGGATCAGGCTCAGCGGCAATAATTCCAGCCGGGTGATTGAAACGGCCAGCGGCACCACCAACATTTTGACGGCGCTGACCATTGCCAACGGCAATTATACGAACGATGGCGGCGGCATTCGCAATGGCGGCACCATGACCATCAACAACTGCACGGTGGCGGGAAATTCTTCCACCACGGGAACCCTGGGCGGCACGGGCGGCGGCATCATCAATTATCACGGAATCCTGACCGTCAACCAATGCACCATCACCGGCAATTCGGCCCCGATGTGGGGCGGCGGCATTTTTAACTATGAAGGCACGATGGCGGTGAACCAAAGCACCGTGATCAGCAACATCTGTAATTACGACGGGATTTCCAGCCTGGACATCGCGACCTATGTTGGCACGACCACGATGGGCAACTCGATCGCAGGTGGTGTTTACATCGACCAATCCGGCCTAACCTATGCTGGCGCAAATATCGTCAACAATTTTGGATTGAATTCCGCCAGCGCTCCCGCCGGCACCACCCCGCTCACGACCAGTCCCAACCTTGCTCCGCTGGGTAAATATGGCGGCCCCACGCAAACCATGCCGCCCCAGTCTGGCTCCCCGGCGATCGACGCCTGCGTCAACACCTTTGGGTTCACCACCGATCAACGCGGTTACGCTCGCACGGTGGATGGCAATGGCGACTCCATTGCCGCGACCGATATCGGCGCGGCCGAATTGGTTCCATTCAACGTCACGCTCAATGGCAGTTCCAGCGTGGTGGTGGAATGTCACAGCACCTTCACTGATCCCGGAGCGACCGCCAGCGAGTCTGGTGTTGGAACGGTGGCCGTGGCGACCAGCGGCATTTTAGATACGACCAAAACCGGAACGTATGTCTTGACTTACACCGCCACCGATTCGTTGGGTGGCACGGCGGTCAATACCCGCACGGTCATGGTGCAGGATACCACGCCGCCGGTGTTCACGCTTCTTGGTTCCGCGAGCATGACGGTGGAATGTCACAGCAGTTTCACCGATCCGGGAGCGACGGCCAGCGATGCCTGCTCCGGGACTTCGGGGGTTGGCTATACGGGATTCGTGGATGTCAACACGCCGGGGGACTACACCATTGTTTACACTGCGTTTGATCTGGCCAGCAATGTGGCCACGACCAACCGGGTGGTGCATGTTGTTGACACGACTCCGCCGGTCATCAATGTGGCTGGAGCCGCCTCGGTCTTTCCCACCGGCACTTTGGCCAAGGACAGTGCCGGCAATTTTTATGGCGTCACCAGCGAGGGGGGCGCTTTTGACCAAGGTTGGGTGTTCACCATGACTTCCAGCGGAAAATTCAGTGTCCTGCACGAGTTCACCGGCGGATCCGATGGGGGCAATCCGCAAGGCGGACTGACGTTCGGTCTGGACGGCAATTTATATGGGACGACCTACGAGGGCGGCGCCAATGGCTGGGGCACCGTTTTCAAGATCACGACGTCCGGCGCTTTGACCACGCTTTATTCCTTTGCTCAGGACAACAACGGCGGCCGGCCGGAAGCCACTTTGACGCTGGGGGCCAACGGCAATTTCTACGGCACGGCCGATTGGTTTGGCGCGAGCAATTCCGGCACCATCTTTATGATTACGCCTGCAGGTGTTTTGACCACGCTGCATACCTTTACCGGGAGTGGCGCGGACGGTTATGCGCCGGGCTATGCTCAATTGGTCTTGGGCAAGGATGGATATTTCTATGGGACAACCTACGCCTCGGTTTATAAGATGACGGCGGCGGGCGTGGTGACTCCGTTGGTGGTGCTGACCAACGGCGAGGGACCCGTGGCCGGTCTGATGCAGGCGAGCGATGGCAAATTCTATGGCACCACGCATCATCGCGGCCCCAATTATGATTTTGGCATTATCTTTTCCATGACGACCAACGGTGTCACGAACATACTTTATAATTTCACCGGCGGCTCCGATGGGGGCAATCCGGATGCGGAAATGGTGCAGGGGAGCGATGGCAGATTATACGGCACCACCGACCGTGAAGGCGGCGGGTCCACCGTTTTCGCCATCACCACCAACGGGGTGCTGACCACCCTGCATAATTTTACCGACACAACGGACGGGGATGATTCCCATGGCGGCCTGGTTCTGGGCAACGACGGCAATTACTATGGCACCACCTATTCCGGTGGGGCCTATAACGGTGGCACCATCTTTAATATCAGCACCAATGGCAATCTGACCACGTTGTCGGCGTTTGCCGGCAATGCTTCCTCCTCGGCGGAATGTCACGGCGGTTACACCGATCCCGGCGCGACCGCGAGTGATGCTTGCGGAGGAAACCTGACCGTCACCACCACTGGCACGGTGGATCCGAACACCCTGGGAACCTATTTGCTCAAATATATTGCCACCGATTCCGCCGGCAATTCGGTGACCAATGCCCGCGTTGTGTATGTGATTGACACCACCCCGCCGGACCTGGAACTCGATGGTCCGGCCCACGATTACGCCGGCTTGAATTTTACTTATAACGATCCGGGAGCCATGGCGGAGGACGATTGTGCCGGCTATATTAACGCCACCGCTACTGGCACCGTGGATACGAGCACCCTGGGGGATTACACCCTGACCTACACCACCACCGATCCCAGCGGAAACACGGCCCAGATCACGCGCATCGTCTCGGTGGTGAACGCAGTTCCGCCGGTTATTACCCAACAACCGCAAAATGTCGCCGCCAATACCGGTGACATTGCCGTGTTTCAGGTCGTTGCCACTGGCACCACTTTGACCTATCAATGGTACCAAAACATTGGCGGCAACCCAGTTCCTCTTCAGGACGGCGACGCCCTCGGCGGATCGGCCACGG
>CAIYOY010000312.1 GCA_903927905.1 uncultured Verrucomicrobiales bacterium
AGTACCCTCGCCCCACCGCCTGCCGTCCGCTTCCTGCTCCACGAGCGAAAAATTCGTCTCTGCCTTGTCTCCTCCCGTGCGGCTCATATATTTCTCCCCGACGCGCACCATTTCCGATTTCACATTCAGCTTCGTGAAATTAACCGCCCGATCCGTGAGCAATAGATACTTCTTCTGCGCCAGCCGTTTCGCGAATTGATCCGTGAGCGATTTATTGGCCAGCGTCGTTTTCCCAAAAACCATCACCCCGGAAGTTTCCTTGTCCAGCCGATGAATGATCGCCAGCCGGGCCCACGCCGGGTTCCGCCCCTTCAACCATTCATATATCCCTTCGCAGGCAAACGGACTGGGAGCATGGGTATTCATCCCCGCTGGCTTGTTGATCACCAGCAAATGCTCATCTTCCCAGATTAAAAATCCACCCATGCTTCGGCTATTTATCAGCGGTGGTGATATACTCCAACAAATCCGCCATGTCCTGAGGCTGCATCCCGGCTTCCACTCCTTCAGGCATGAGCGATAGTTGTTGATTGCGGCGTGAGGCGATGTTGCTGCGCAGCACCACGTCCTCTTTGCCGAACGCTTGGCGGATGGTCACGCTGTTGGCATCTTCGTTGGCGATGATGCCGATCAGGCTGTCGCCGTCCTTCAGTTCAATTGAGACTGCCGTATATTGCGGCGCGACTTCGCGGTTCGGGTCCAAGATATTGACCATGATCTTTTCTTTGCCGGTCGTTTTCACCGTCACAAAATCAGGCCCCAGTTGATGGCCCTCGCCGCTCGAACGATGACACGACGAACAACGCTCCTCATAAATCTTTTTCCCGTGAGTCGCATCACCCGTCAGGGTCAGGGCCGCGCCGAACGCGTCAATCACATCCTGCCTCTTGCTGACCACCACGGGGCCGAGCGCGGTCGCGGCCAATTCCTTAACCGCCTTGTTGCGATGATTCCGCAAAAATTTGATTTGTGCCGTGGTCAATTCCGACGATTGAATTTTCTTCGCGGCGATGGCCCCCAGCAGCACTTCCGCACGGTCCGGGCGGGCCAGCAAAACATTCAGCGCCTCGCTCCGCATCTGCGGGGTCAACGCGTCCCACTGATTGGTCAAAAACTCCGCCACGTGCGGGTCCGGGAAGCGCGCCACCGTGCCCAACGCCGCCGAT
Organism: uncultured Verrucomicrobiales bacterium; assembly: GCA_903927905.1. Lineage (GTDB taxonomy): Bacteria > Verrucomicrobiota > Verrucomicrobiia > Limisphaerales > Palsa-1400 > CAIYOY01. Next base: position 1,167 of record CAIYOY010000312.1, read on the forward strand.
TGGATGGCTTGCGATTCATGGCCGCCGACTAATGACAACAACGTCACGCCCGACTCGGCAAAACTGGTCTGGCTGAGCAATTGGATCGCTTGCAAACGGGTGGATTCATTCGCGCTTTCATCCGCCGCCAATTTGCCGGCTTTTTCCAAGACCGTCTTCATCGTTCCATCCTTGTCCACTTCCGCGAGCGAGCTGTTGGCCCGTTTCAGGCCCGCCCCGAGGGCGCGCACGATGCCGAGATTGAGCGTGGCGTTATCCACCGAGGAAAGAAAATTGATCACGGTGGTCACTTCCGCCGGATTATTTTTCGCCCCGATCAATTCCACCAGTTGTTGCAGAAAGGCATTGCCCGGACCGGTGCGGAAGGAAGGATCAGTGGCAATGTAGCGGAACATTTCTCCGCCGCCTTCGGACAACGAACTGAAGACCGCCGCCTGCATGTAAGTGCTGCCCAGATCGCTCTTGATGATTTCGCTCAAGACTTTGACGCGCTGCGGCACTTTGGTTTCGCCCATGGTGAAAGCCAGTTGATAACGCACGTTCACATCCGGGTCGGCGGCCAGCGATTGCAGTTTCATCCAGAGTTTGCCGGACGGATTGGCCAGAAATTTCTCGGCCAATTGAATCGCATGGGCGCGCACCGTGAAATCGGAGTCACTCAACGCGGTAACAACCTGGCTCTCCTTTAATTCATAGAGGCCGTCGAGGGCATGCAAGGCGTGCAACCGGCCAAAGCGCGAGCCTTTGGTCAGCAGTTTATCGAGATCGGCCACCGCCGATTTGTCCTGGCGTTCGTAGAGCAAACGCGCGGCGGTGTCACGATGCCAGCCATTCGGATTATCCAGCGTAGCGACCAATTCCTTCGTGGTGGCCTTGCCGAGTTGGGGCAGGGGAGGCTGTTTGAATCCATCCGGCACCACGCGGAAAATGCGACCACGATCATTGCCGCTGTTCAAATCCAGATGTTTCTTGATCTGTTCCGGCAGGGACCACGGGTGCTCGATCGTCTCCCGGTACATGTCAATCACATAGAATGTGCCGTCCGGAGCGTTGGCGAACAGCACGGGGCGGAACCAGGTGTCCTTGGAGGCCAGAAATTCCACCTTTTGTTCATCGTCCGGGCGCTGGGCTTTGAGGCCGACATCATCGCGCAGAACCAGTTTTCGGTGCATCAGATTGCCGCCAGCATCGCCGGTAAAGGCGTTATCCAAAAACTCCTCGGGCCAGGCGTTGCCGCGATAGACCGTCATCCCGGTGGCCCCGGTGAAATAACCGGCGGAACGTCCGCCGCCTTCGATCATGCCCGGAGAAATGCCCGAGACCCGCCACTTGGTGCGGATCACGCGCCACGGTTCTTCCGGACTGATGCGATAAACTTCCGCCGCCCCGCCGTCCACCGCGATTGAAGCCAGCGCCGGCGGCATGGCATAAAGAGGATTGCGATCGCCGTAGCGCGCTTCGTACATGAAATAATTAATGTGATCGCTGTTGCTGCAAGTGAACTTGCGCCCGCGCGAGTCATAGCTCAGGCCATACTGTCCGCCGCCCGCTTCCGGCGTCATGATAAAGGTGCGAGGATCAAAAGCAAAATTCCGGCCGCTCAAATTCTGCGGTTTTTCTGCGGGGACCATCATATTGGTCACGATGCCGCCATTGTGCGCGCTTAAACCGTGGATCTTATTGTCCAAGCCCCAATTAAAGCCATTGACCAACGCCTGCACATTTAACCGATCGGCCGTATTGCCGAAGCCGTGATAAACCACTTTGCGAATGTCTGCTTTGCCCGAACCTTTGCTGGCCTTGAGATAAATAATGTCCGGTGACGCCGCGACAAAAATACCGCCGTCATAACAAATCACCCCGGTGGGCCAAGGTAGATCATCGGCAAATAAAGTTACCTTGTCGAATTTCCCGTCGCCATCGGTGTCTTCCAGCAAATTGATATGCCCGAGATGCGGCTTACGGTCGCGCAACTCCGAATAATCGCTCATTTCCACCACGTACATTTTGCCATTTTCGTCAAACGAGACGGCGATGGGATCGGTGGTCAGCGGTTCTGCCGCCGCCAGTTCGACATGAAAACCTTTTCTGACCTGAATGGTGCCAACTGCGTTGGCCGCCTCAACTGGCGGAAAACGGGGCAAATCCTTTTGCGGATCGAGTTCGGGCGGCGTGGCAAAGGACGGCACGAGCGAGGCAGCGAGCAGACAGAGGGCAGAAACACATTTCATCCCATCATTGAACACAAGGACGTGGGATTTGGAAACTGTTTTTTATTCTGACCCGCCCGTCTGGTAATTCAGATTGGCCCGTTGGATGAGGGCGTCGTAGCGGGCGGTGGTTTGGGAGATTTTGGCGGAGGTGAGGGCAAGTTGTGCCTGGCTTAATTCAACGATCGAACTGGTGCCGACCCGGTACCGGGCATCGGCCAATTGCCAGGCTTTGGTCGCGTGTTTGAGGAGTTGTTCCGTGGTGCGCAAACGTTGGATGGCGTTGTTCAGATTGAGCCAGGCGAGACGGACATCGCGGGTGATTTCATCTTCTTCGGCCCGGAGATTTTCTTCGGCAGCATGGGCGCGAAGTTCCGCCGCGTTTTGGCGGGCGGTGTAGAGGCCGCCGGCAAAGATCGGAATGGTCAGAGTCATGCCCGCCGCGCCATAATTATCCGGCAACCGTTTATCGTGGGCATAAGAGTTACCGACCGTGCCCACGGCGGCAACGGTCGGAAGACGGGCATCGCGCTGGGATAAGGCCAAACGCTGGGCCGATTCTTTCTGATTACGGAGACTCTGGAGTTCCGGCCGGCGGCTCAAGGCTTGCCAAAACAGGTCGGAAATATTGGTGGAAACGTTGTCGGGCGGAGATTGTTCTTCGAGCTGGAAATGGGCCGGTTCGCGCAGGCCGAGCGCGGCTTCAAGCATGGCATCGGCGGCTTGGGCGTCGTTGTCGGTTTTCTCCATGAGCAGGCGGCCTTCTTCCAGGGCCACGCTGGCAAAGCTGACGTCGAGGTCGGAGCGCAATTGGTTGGACGCGAGGGCCGTGACCTGGCGATAAAGCAATTCGCGCGTGTCAAGCGTTTGGCGCGCCACCTGGACGAGGGAGCGGGCTTGCAGCGCGGCGAGATAATCCACTTCGGCCAGGAGCAGGACTTGGTGGCGGGTGGCATCGGCATTGCGTTCTTCCGCCCGGGCCTGGGATTTGGCACTGGCCGTAAGATTGGCGGTCCGTCCGAAATCGGTGATCAATTGATTGACAATAAGCCCCTCCGCGCCGCGATCAAAAATGCTGGGATTGTTCAAAGCACCGGCTTCGATGCGGGTGTTGACGGAGTCAGCGGCGGCAGCGGTGGCGACGATGTTGGCCTGGGGGAAGAAGGCGGCGCGAGCCTCCTTAACGCCTTGTGCCGCGGCGAGGGCGCGGAAATTGGCGGCGGAGATTTGCGGATGGTTATGCAGGGCCAGGTCGCGGGCTTCGGCCAGGGACAACGTTTTATTCCCGTTCGTTTGCGCCTGAGCCACCCCGAGACCCAACAACATGATGAACAAAATCCTGGTCATACCGCTTTCTCCTTCTTTCCATAAGCCACATAATAAGCGCAAGGGACGATAAAAATAGTCAACAAAACCGAGACGGCCAGACCGCCGATAATCGCGCGCGCCAACGGCGCATACGCTTCCCCCCCGGTCCCGAGCTTGATGGCCATGGGCAGCAGTCCCACCAACGTGGCCAGTGAAGTCATGAGAATCGGACGCAACCGCACCCGGCACGCCAATGAGACCGCTTCGCGCAACGGCTTTCCATCCAGCCGCAGCCGCCGGGTAAATTCCACGATCAAAATACTGTTGGATACGACAATGCCAACCATCATGACAATGCCCATGAGCGACATGATGTTGAGGGTCGTTCCGGTCAGAAACAAAGTGAGCAAGACGCCGGTCAATCCCGGGGGAATGGCCAACAGGATGAGGAAGGGATCGCGGAACGATTCAAATTGCGCCACCAGCACCAGATAAACCAAAAGCGTCGAAAGAAGCAGCCCGAGACCGAACCGCTGGAAGGAAGATTGCATGGCTTTAACTGAACCGCGCACATTCACCCGGACGTTCGCGGGCAGTTTGGTTTCTGCGATGATTTTATTCACCCCGGCCAACACCCGGCTGAGGTCTTCGCCGGAAGGCGCCACATAAATATCCGTCACGCGCTGCAGTTGATAATGGTCCACTTCGGTGGGGGATTCGATATGGCGTATGTGGCTGACCGCGTCGAGCCGGGTTGGGGAAATGGAATGGGTGCCGCGCAGAGGCACTGACGAAAGATCCGCCAGGTTCTTCACATAGTCTTCTGGATATTGCACTGTCAACAAATAATCATTCCCGCTTTTTGGGTCCACCCAGTAACTCGGGGCGATCATTTGATCGGACGTCAAGGCGGTGATGAGGTTGTTGACAACTTCCTTTTCATCGAGCCCAAGCTGGCTGGCGCGGATGCGGTCAATGTCCAGTTTCAAAGAGGGATAATCAATATCCTGGGGGATGAGCACATCGCTCACGCCCGGCAGCGCCCGGGTTTTGCGGGCAATTTCAATCGCGACCTCATGCGCTTTTTCCAGATTGGAGCCGGTGACTTGAATGTTCAGTGGCGCGGGCAGGCCGAGATTCAAGATGGCATCCACCAGTCCGCCGGTTTGAAAATAAGCGGCCAGTTGCGGCAGTTCCTTTCGCAATCGCTCGCGGACGCGATTCATGTATTCATAGCTGCCGACCTTGTGG
>CAIYOY010000313.1 GCA_903927905.1 uncultured Verrucomicrobiales bacterium
AAAATTTAAAGAAATGGGACGATTATAAAAAATTAATGGGCTATTTGGCTCTGGAGAAAAATCACAATCAGTTCGAGGATAGATTTATTAAATCACTTAAAAAGATGCGAGGCATCAGGGTGGAATTTGTTCGAAAGAAATCAGAGCTATTCATTGAAAAATAGATTGCTCTACCAAATGCAAGCTAGACACCGCCCCTCAGTTCGCTAACTTTTCCGCCGATGCCAGAAACCGTCAATCCGCCCGTAACGCCGCCTTCCAAGGGGAAGGTCTTTTTGCGACGGCTATCCAGTTTTATTTTTCTTTGGGTCGTCATCCTGGGCGTGCTCTTTTACAGTAATAAAGCCCTGGCGGATTATGGGTTCCTGTTCATCATGGTCCTACTGACCGGTGCGGGCTTGGTCGAGTTTTATGGCATGGTGCAGAAGTTCGGGCCCAAATGCTACGGGAAATAAAAGGGGCGGTCCTAGAATTCTGACATTTTTGGACGATTGAATTCTTGGGCCTCGGCTGCTACGAGAAATCAATCGTGATGATGGGCTTCCAGCAATTTCGGCTGTCTCTCGCGCAAGGGCAACCAAATCCGGAAAGTCGTTCCCTGGCCGACGTGGCTGTCTAATTCAATTCTACCACCGTGTTGGCGGACGATCCGTTGCACGATCATCAGGCCAAGGCCGGTCCCTTTTTTCTTGGTGGTGTAGAAGGGCTCGAAGATCTGATTGATCTGGTCCTGCGGGATGCCGCCGCCAGTGTCGGAAACGCTGACCCAGACGGCTTCTGAGGTTTCGCCGGTCTGCAAAGTCAGGGTGCCGCCTTTGGTCATGGCTTGCATGGCGTTTTTAATTAAGTTGACAAGGACTTGCTGGATCTGTCCGGCGTCAATGGGAGAAGGGGACAGGCGGCGGGCCAGTTTTTCTTTGACGTTGAGGCCACGATTTTCCAATTCCGGCCCGAGCAGTTTAAGGGTTTCGCGGACCACATCGTTCAAGGGATGAGGTTTGACCTGCGGGGGGGAAGGGCGGATGGCTTGCAGGAATTGGGTCACGATGTAGTCGAGCCGGGTGATTTCGCCTTTGGCCACGTCGAGGTATTGCTCAAGTTTTTGGGCGACCTCGAGGGTTTCCGGATTGGTGGGAAGCGATTGGACGCGGCGACTGCCGGCGGTGATGGCGGGTTGGCGCAGCTTTTTTACTTCCCGCGTCATCAATTGGAGATGGATGTGCAAGGCATTGAGCGGATTGCCGATCTCGTGGGCCACACTCGCGGCGAGCAGGGTCAGCGAATGGATGCGTTCGCTCTCAATGGCGTCGAACGTTTTTTGCCGGGCTTCGGTGGCGTCATGCAAAATCAACGCCAGTCCCGTGCCGCCTTTGGCTTCGCCGTCCAACGGCGCGGCGTAAAGGCGGAGAAAACGTGGTTTGGGATAGGTCAATTCAAATTCGTGGTGGGTGACGCGTTTCCCACCGTGTTTGTCGAGCGCGGCCAAACTTTCCCAATCCAACGTCGGCAGGAATTTGTTGATCTGTTGGCCTTCGACTTGTTCCGCCGGCCAGGAGAGGAGACGGGTGGCGGCCTGATTGAAGTAGATGATGCGACCGCGTTCGTCCACCACCAGCACGCCGTCTTCGATGGCATCGAACAATGTTTCGAGAAAGGAACGTTCGCGGGCGAGGCGTTGCACCACGGTTTGCAGGCCCTCGGCGTCAAGGCGTCCGATCCGGCCCAGGACTTTGTCTAAAAAATTGGATTTCGGCGACGGCATATCTCAAGTTTGCCGTGTTTTGTCGCAAATGGAATGAAGGACTTTGACAAATTCATCGCTGCGATGGGTGCCGATCATGATCTGTCGGCCGTCAAGCATATTGAATTGGATGCCGACGTCGCCGCCAAAGTTGTAAGCCTGACCCGAGAAACCTTCTTGGGAATCGAAGCCGCCGAATTCATAAAGCAGATGGCAAGTGCGGATTTCGTAGCGTTTGAAATCGGTGAAGGGGATGTGCAGATAGCGTCGCTCGAAGGGAATGCAGCGGACATAGATGCCGTCGGATCGGATTTCGGTGATGATGCGGCAGAACACCATAAACAGGGGCATGACGATGCCGAAGAAAATCCAGGCGCAAATGAGGGAAATCTTGGTGGCCTGGGAAAAGTCGCTGGGCCAATGCGTCAACCGGCGTTCCAGGATCATCTGCCAGGACAGGACGGCCAGTACGACGACGGTGATCCAAAGAAATCCGTGCCGCAATCTTTGCACTTCGCGAAAGATGGGCTGCCCATAGGGTATTTCAGTTTTATCCATTAATTCTTCGGCTGACGAAAGATGAATATATATCAAAACGAGTCATGAATTCAAGAACTCGCTCTTGTCGGTAGTGGTTTAGTTTGGTGAAAGGTGGTGCGAGTCGTACTCGCGAGCCGGGGTGTTTTATGGGCAACTGATCTTTTCATCAAAGTTTATTACTACCCTCTTGCGCCGTTGGCGGGGACTGTCTAGCCTGCAACATACCCGATCGAATGAAAATTGAAACTGTGGCCCAGCCCGTCCTTTCCGCGCGCCAATGGAAATCCGGCATCGCCGCCTGGCTCGGCTGGTTCTTCGATGGGTTGGACATGCACCTCTACACCCTGGTGGCGGCGACGTTCGTGGCCGAACTGATTCATGTCGCCAACAAGTCCGATCCCCTGGTCAAACAATACAGTTCCTGGATTCAAGCCTCGTTCCTCGTGGGCTGGGCGTTGGGCGGTGGTGTCTTTGGCTGGATTGGCGACCGGATGGGCCGCAGCCGGGCTTTGAGTCTTACCATCCTCACTTACGCAGTGTTCACCGGACTTTCCTTCTTCGCTCACACGTGGTGGCAACTGCTGATCTTTCGTTTCGTCGCCGCGCTGGGCATTGGCGGCGAATGGGCCGTAGGCGCGAGCCTCCTTTCTGAAACCTGGCCCAAAACGTGGCGGCCATGGATCGCGGCGGTTTTGCAGACCGGTGTCAACGTGGGCATTCTTTTCGCCTGCTGGTTTATTTACACCTTCCCTGATTTGCCGCCGCGCTATGTTTTCCTGGTGGGCGTCCTGCCGGCGTTCATCGTCTTTTGGATTCGTCGCAATGTTCCTGAACCTGAGGAATGGACCGAAGCCAATAAAGCCGCCACCATCAAACCCGGCGTGCGCGATCTGTTTAAAGGTGAAATCCGCGGCACCACTATTCTGACCGTGATCGTCTGTTCCCTGACGCTGACCGGCTGGTGGGCCTTCATGTTTTGGCACCCACAACATTTGCAAAGCCTTCCCGAAGTGGCCAACTGGAGCGATGCGGAAAAACGCCAACTCGTCTCCAAAGCATTTTCCCTCGTGGTGGGAATTTCCATCGGTGGAAATTATTTTGCTTCGTGGATGGCAAAAATATTCGGTTATCGCCGCGCGATTTTCTGGGGCTGCCTGGCTTTTGTGGCCGCGTTTGTCGCAACCTTCGGTGTCCAACGTGGACCAGACTCGTTGTTGCATTGGCTGCCGGTCATCGGCTTTTGCTCCGGCATCTTCGGTTTATTCACGATGTACTTGCCGCCGTTATTTCCCACGTTGCTGCGCACGACCGGTGCGGGCTTCTGCTACAACATCGGCCGCATCGTCGCCGCTATCGGCACGATCGTTTTCGCACTCTATTTAAAACATGTGGATTTCCGCAATGCGCTGCTGTGCATCGGGGCGCTGTTTGCGTTGGCTGCGGTTTTTGCACTTTTTTTACCGGATTTGAAAAAGGGGGAATGATGTCGCAAAACGAGATTTGATAGAATTGGGTTTACTTTTGAAGCACTAGGATTAAAAGTCGTAACGAATAGATTGTGGCAGAGATAAATGAAGTAAGCCGTCAAAGATTTCAACAAACAAAAACAAATGTCATACCCCTCAGTTGACCAACTTCAAAAAGTTCTAACAAAAGAGGTGTTTCATTATGCGAAGGATTCAAAGAAGGCTGCTGGTCGGGCACTTGGCACGTTGGTGGAGATCATTACGTTTTACGCCTTAAAATCCTGGGGGCTTGAACGATATGTGGCCATTGAGAGAAAATTGCCCGAGTTTGCCAATGACGACATCACGCACAATGTGGAATACAGTCTGCATCCGTCAACCTCGGTGGCACAAATTAAGTTCAGCCGGGATGTGTTGCCGCTGACCACGGCAAAAATTTCCAAGAATGAAAAACTGGCCGGTTTGGGAATAACGGAAGCCGAACTCAAGAAATCCACTTTGTTGACCAAAGAATTGATTTTGCGCAACTCCTGCACGGTTGGTGACTTTGGGGATAGTTTTCTCAATGCCTATCTTGATGACTTGGGGAAAATCGCCGGGACATATTCCATTGTGTCGCTGCGTCAGCGGCCTTTTGCCATTTTTGAGTGCAAGCGCGTCGGGGTAGAAGAAGGAATGAAGAAGGGGCCGCAAACCATTGAAAAGGCCAAGCAAGGAGCCTATGTGGCGAGAACGGTATCGGCTCTTCAGAAAATAAGGCTCAGTAATGGCTCAATGGGTGGATTGATTCAAAAACGTGACGGCTCGTTTCGTCACGGAGATTATTATAAGTTGATGGCTGAAATTATCGCTTCAGACAACCCGGAATTGTTGGCGCGATTTATTCTGACCGTTGGGGTGGTCAGCAATCATGGCAATTGGTTTACATCGGAGAATCACAACAAAGAGTTGAAGGTACTGGCGCAATCGTATGACTGGCTGCTCTTTCTGACGGATGCGGGGGTTGCTCAATTTATTGATGAGTTGCTTTTCCACCCCACCAAAGAACTGGCTGCGGCCAGAGATGCTTTTTTGGCCAGTTATACTGGCGAAAAGGGAGTCAACCAGTTCACAAAAAAACAGCTTTCGCTTGAGGCTGACGCCGCTCTTCAGTCTTATTTCAGTTCCCGGAAAAAAGTGATTGCCGGCTGGTTCAACATCATTGCTCCGTCTGGAAAAGGATTGGAAGTTTTGAAAGAAGAACTGGACACCTTGAAAAATAAAAATTGGCAGGAGATTCATTCGTGAGTGCAGGCCGAACATTAAACACTTTGAGTCAAGAATGGGGAACGCCCCACAAATACGTTGACGCCGTCAGGGAGTTCTTTGGTGGAACAATTGATCTTGATCCCTGTTCTAATCAGCACTCCATCGTTCAAGCGCGAACGGAATATCGCCTTCCCCGGCAGGATGGGCTTCGCGAAAGCTGGGACTTTCACAATATTTACGTCAATCCGCCCTATGGCATTGATAAAGAGCGAGGCACATCCATAAAAAAATGGCTGCTGCGTTGTGCTACTGCACGTAGAGAACACGGCTCTGAAGTTTTGGCTCTTGTTCCGGTAGCAACTAACACTGGGCACTGGAAGAAATATGTCTTTGGCGCGGCTACAGGAGTTTGTTTTCTCTATGACACTCGGCTGAAGTTTCTGGTTGATGGCCGAAATGGTGGCAAAGGCGCTCCGATGTCCTGCGCCATGATTTATTGGGGCGAGGATTTTGAACGGTTTCTTGCGGTGTTCAGCAAGTTTGGCGCGGTGATTGATCTTGGCCCTCTCATGGGTACAAAATTTGGCGAGAGTTCGGAGAATGGCCAACTGGACTTGATCTCGCAGGGTAACTATTAAGCCGAATCGTTTCTACGTGTGTGATGAGATGAAGTCGCCCGCGTTGCCTTTGCCTTCAACGTCTATGGTGGCCACGTTCAGGTTCAGGAATCCGTTTGCGCCAAACGTCTGAGCGAGTTCTGGCTTTCCGTCACACGGCGAGTCTGCGACTCGCGCTCCGCCGGACGGTGTTAAATGACAATTTTGTCATATTTCTGTCATTACAACTTCATCCCTTTAGGGCATTGTTGGAGCCATATGAAAATATCAATTGTTGCCGGTGTGGCTCTTAGCGCGTTGCTGATGGCCGGTTGTGAATGTGAAAAGTCCTGTTGCAAGGAATCGAAAAAGGAATCGCATCTTGAAGGCAAAGCCAAGATCAGCAAGGAAGACGCGGAAAAAACTGCTCTTAGCAAAGCCCCCGGTGGCACGATCAAGGAAGGCGAATTGGAAAATGAAAAAGGAAAGTTGATCTGGTCCTTTGATATCGCCGTTCCTGGCACCAAAAATATCACCGAAGTGAATGTGGACGCCATCACCGGGGAAATCATCGCCGTCGAACAGGAAACCCCGAAGGATCAGGAAAAAGAAAAGTCCGACGAAGCCAAAGAAAAGAAGCACAAGCATAAGAAGGACAAAGACGACGACGATGATGAGAAGGACGAGAAGAAGTAGCACCTAATTTTTGTAGGAGACGAGGTGACGAGACTCTAACTTTTCCGCGTGAGCCATAAATCGAGTTAGAGTCTCGTCACCTCGTCTCCTACAAAGATAAAAATTATGCGTGTCTTAGTCGTAGAAGATGAAAAGAAGACAGCTTCGTTCATCCGCAAGGCCCTCCAGGCGGAGGGCTTCGCGGTGGATATTTGCTACAACGGCACCGAGGCCCTGACCATGGCCATGGCCACGCCGTTCGATGGCATCGTCATGGACATCATGTTGCCGGGGTTGGATGGCTTGTCTGCGTTGCGGCAATTGCGGGCGCGAAGGAACACTACGCCGGTGTTGCTGCTTTCGGCACGTGGCGAAGTGAACGAACGCGTGGAAGGCTTGAACGCGGGCGCGGACGATTATTTGTCCAAACCCTTTGCCCTGGCGGAATTAGTCGCGCGGGTCCGTGCCTTGGGCCGTCGTGGGGCGGGATCAAAATCTACCGTGTTGCAAGTTGGAGAACTTTCCCTGGATACCGTCACGCATCAAGCGCGGCGTGGTGAGGTGGTGATTGAGTTGACTGCGCGGGAATATCGGTTGCTGGAATTCTTGATGCGTTCGCCGGGGCGCGTTTGCGGCCGCATGGCGATTCTGGAAAAGGTGTGGGATTACGATTTCGATCCCGGCACCAATCTGGTGGACGTCTATATCCGCCGTCTCCGGGAAAAAATTGACGCGGAATTTGACAAGAAATTGCTCCACAGCGTGCGTTCCATCGGTTACGTCATCAAGGAAACGGCATGACCATCCGTTCACGTCTGACATTTTGGTATGGCGGCATCATGTTCGTGTCGCTGTTGCTGATGATCGGCTTGTCCTACCACGAATTTGTGGTGGAGCCGCGCAGTCGTCCACCCGGAAAACTGGTGGAAGCGCAAGAAGACCAGGCGGAGGACGCGGAGGATATTTTTGGCATTTTGTTGTGGTGCGGCTTGCCGGCGGTGGCGCTGGCCCTGGGCGGCGGTTGGTGGCTCATGCGAAAAACCCTGGCCCCGGTCGCGTCCCTGACCCAGGCCGCGGAACGGATCAATGAACGAAACCTCGGCGAACAACTGCCCCGCAGCGGCAGCGGTGATGAACTGGATCGCTTGACCGAAGTTTTCAACGCGATGACGGCCCGGCTCGGCGGTTCCTTCCAGCGAGTCCGCGAATTCACTTTACACGCTTCGCATGAACTGAAAACGCCTTTGACCGTGCTGCACGGCGAATTGGAAACGGAGTTGCAGAACGAAAATCTTTCCGCCGAACAACGGGAACATCTGGTCAGCAAACTCGATGAAGTCCAACGCCTGACCAAGATCGTGGATGGCCTGACCCTTTTGACCAAAGCCGATGCCGGCCAAATTTCGCTGAATCGTGAAAAATTATCACTGGATGAATTGGTCAGCGATGCCGTGGCCGATGCGCAAATTTTGGCCAAGCCGTTTGAGGTTTCGGTCAAGCTGGAGAAATGCGAACCGGCATCCATCACCGGCGACCGTCATCGTCTCCGTCAGATGCTGCTCAACCTGACCGACAACGCCATCAAGTACAATCATCCTGGCGGCACGGTAAGCATCACCTTGGGCCAGACCAAAGAAGGCGCGGAAATCACCATTGTGAACACCGGCAAAGGCATTCCGCCGGAAATGGTGTCGCATGTATTTGACCCGTTTTTTCGCGGCGATCAAAGCCACAGTAATACGGTCGAAGGTTGCGGGCTGGGGCTAAGCATCGTTCGCTGGATCGTCACGGCCCACGGTGGCTCCATTAAAATCACTTCGGATGTCAACAAAACAACTAAAGCGGTGGTCGTTCTTCCGGCATGAAATCTTTCGGCTTAACCATATTATTAATGCTGGCTCTGGCCGGTTGCGCGCGTTTCAAGCCGCAAACCATTTCCCCGGCGCAGATAGCGGCCAGCTTCGATTCAAGGGATTTGAGTAATCCCCGTTTGCGGAACTTTTTAGAACGAAATCTTAATCGCCAGTTCGACCAGTGGCCGTTGTCCTCGTGGGATTTTGAAACGCTGAATCTCGCCGCTCTCTATTACCATCCCAGTCTGGATGTGGCCCGAGCGCAATGGACCATTGCCGTCGGCGAAAATAAAACTGCCGCGCAACATCCTAATCCCACGGCCAGTGTAACGCCGGGATACGACATCAGCGCCGCAGGCGGATTGTCCCCATGGCTTCCGGCGGTGACGTTTGATGTGCCGATTGAAACGGCCGGCAAACGCGGCTATCGCATGGCCCAGGCCCGGCATTTGTCCGATTCCGCGCGGCTGAACATTGCGACCACCGCGTGGCAAGTGCGCAGCATGCTGCGTTCGGCTTTGCTCGATTGGGCGGCGGCGAAGCAAAAGGAAGCCTTGTTGCAAAAACAAAAAACCTTGCAGGACAAAGCGGCCCAATCCTTGGAGCAACAATTACAGGCCGGAGCGGTTTCGCGATCAGAATTGACCACCGCCCGCGTCGCGCTTAATCAGCTCCAGCTTGATTTGCTTGACTCACAACAGCAGCGGATGGAGGCGCTCGGAAGAGTCGCCGAGGCGATTGGTGTTTCCGCCAAGGCATTGCAAGGGATTGAATTGAAATATGATTTTGGTCAGGGCGAAAAAATAGCCGGTGAATTGTCTTCCGCCGAGGCCCGGCAACAAGCCTTGGTCAGCCGCGCTGACATTCTGGGCGCATTGGCCGAGTTCGCCGCGCGGCAATCGGGCTTGCAACTGGAGATCGCCAAACAATATCCCGACATCCACCTCGGCCCCGGCTATCAATTCGATCAGGGCGATCACAAGTTTTCCCTGTCCGTGACCGCAGAGTTGCCGTTGTTCAATCAGAATCAAGGTCCCATCGCCGAAGCCGAAGCGCGTCGCGCCGAAGCCGCCGCGCAATTCATCGCGCTTCAGGCAAAAGTGATCGGTGAAATTGATCGGGCAGTGGCCGCCTATCAATTGGCCCGGGAAAATATGACTGCGCTGGAGACTCTGGTCACATCGCAAAACAAACGGCGCGAGTCAATCGAACAACAATCCAAAGCCGGGGCCGTCGCGCCAACCGAGCTGTTGAATCTGCAAATCGAATTAGGCGCGACCGACCTGTTGCAACTCGCTGGCCGGATAAAATTGGAACAGGCGCTGGCCGCTTTGGAAAACGCCTTGCAACGGCCCATCGAATCCATGCAACCCCGGCTTTTTGAGCAATCGCAGCGCTCACCGGCCAAGAAAGAGAATACCCCGTGAAAAAAATATTTCTGCTAAGTCTTCTGATCATCGGATCTGCCACCGGCCTTTATTGGCGCGGACAAGCGGATGAACCGGCCAAGCCCGCCGATGAAAAAGCTCCGGCGGAAGAACAGCGCATCAGCCACGACGACGAAGGCCGGGTGGTGATCAAGCTGGACGCAAAAGTGCAGGCGAAAATCGGATTGGTTGCGGCCCAGCCGGAGGCAGCCCGTTTAAGTCCCGAGGTAAAAGGATTCGGACGAGTGCTTGACACTGCCTCGGTGGCCGGTTTGCTGGTGGATTTGTCCTCTGCCCAGGCCGCCTATACCGTGACCAGCCGGGAATTGGATCGTTTGAAAACCCTGGCGACACAAGGCAACGCTTCGGATCGCGCTTTGCAAATGGCGGAAGCGGCGGCGGCGCACGATAAAATTGCGCTGCAAGCGGCCCAAGATCGTCTGCGACTCGCCTGGGGCGAACTGGCGGACCGGAAAGATTTGCCGGAACTGATGGATTCGTTTGCCGCCCGCAAATTATCCTTGGTCAGAATTGATTTGTCAGCCGGTCAGAGTTTGGATGCCCCGACGGGCGCGCGCATTTTCAATCTCGCAGGAAAAATGGGGGAGGCGGAATTTATCGGTCTTGCGCCCAATGTGGACCCGCAATTTTTAGGGCGCGGTTATCTTTTTCTGGTTAAACAATCAGGCTTGTCGCTCGTTCCCGGTGAGGCGGTCACCGGTTATCTCAAGGCCTCGGGCGACGCATTATCCGGGGTGAATATATTAAGTTCGTCGGTGATTCGCACTGAGGGCGCGGGCTGGGTGTATGTTTTAAATTCCGCAGGCGAACAGTTTACCCGCGTTAAAGTTGCGTTGGATCATCCGATTGCCACCGGGTGGTTTGTCACCACGGAAGTGACCACGAACGATTCTGTGGTCACATCGGGAGCCCAGATCTTGCTCTCGGAAGAATTAAAATCCTCGCTTAAGCCCGACTAATCCGCGCCCATCATGCTCAATCGCATCGTCCATTTTTCCTTGCGCTTTCGTGGCACCATTGTCGCGCTGGCTTGCTTGTTGGTTGGCTATGGGCTTTACGTCGCGGCGCACGCCAAGCTGGATGTATTTCCCAATTTCGTCCCGCCGCAAGTCGTCGTGCAAACCGAAGCGCCCGGTCTTTCGCCGGAACAAGTCGAAGCGTTGGTCACGCGGCCTTTGGAAAATACCATCAATGGGCTAGGCCGCATGGAATCTTTGCGGTCGGAATCCATTCCCGGGCTTTCAGTTATCACGGCGGTGTTCAAGGAAGGCACCGATATTTTTGTCGCCCGGCAAATGTTGGCTGAGAAGTTGGGCGAAACCGCAGGGGAATTGCCCGCAGGCGTGAAGACCCCGATGATGTCGCCGCTGACTTCTTCGACGATGGATCTGCTCAAGATCGGTTTGGTTTCGGAAAAACTTTCGCCGATGGAATTGCGCACGCTGGCCGATTGGACGATCAAGCCGCGTCTGCTTTCCGTTCCCGGAGTGGCGCGGTGCATCGTCTTCGGCGGAGAAGTGCGCCAGATTCAGATTCAAGTGCAGCCGGATAAATTGATCGCTTATGGCCTTTCAATTTCCGATGTGTTGTCAGCGGCAAAAGTTTCAACCGCCGTGACGGGCGCTGGATTCATTGAAAATGAAAACCAACGCATTGTCATTCAGACCGAAGGACAATCGTTGACCGCAGAATTGATCGGCGAAGTAGCGGTGACCTATCACGATGGACAAACGGTTCGACTCAAAGATGTGGCGCTGGTCAAAGAAGGGCCGGAACCAAAATTCGGCGACGCTCTCATCCAGGGCCGGCCCGGCGTGTTGCTGGCCACGGCCAGCCAATACGGCGCGAATACGATGGAAGTCACGCTGGCGGTCGAAGCGGCTCTGGCCGAAATGAAGCCGATGTTTGAGAAAGAAGGTGTCACACTCTATCCCGGCCTGCATCGCCCGGCCACGTTCATTGAGGCCTCGCTCAAGAACATGGAACACTCCCTTTACCTCGGTGCCGTTCTGGTGGCAGTGGTCTTGTTTATTTTTCTGGGTCATTTTCGCACGGCGTTTATTTCGCTCACGGCCATTCCGGTTTCGCTCCTGACGGCCATTCTGTTGCTCGATAAATTTGGCGTCACGCTGAACACCATCACCCTCGGTGGTCTGGCCATCGCCATCGGCGAAGTTGTGGATGATGCCATCATTGATGTCGAAAATATTTTCCGACGGCTCCGCGAAAACCAGACGCTGACCCAGCCACGCCCGGTTTTTCAAGTAGTGTTCGATGCCTCCATCGAAGTCCGAAGCGCGGTGGTGTATGCCACCTTCATTGTCGCGCTCGTTTTTCTGCCGGTCCTGACCATGACCGGATTGCAGGGCAGCTTTTTTGCGCCACTGGCGTTGAGTTACATCATTGCGATCATGGCCTCGCTGGCTGTGGCACTGACGTTGACCCCGGCACTGTGTTTGTTGTTTTTTGCGAAAGGAGTCCGCAGCACCGACGAGTCGTGGCTGCAAAGGAAGTTAAAATCGGTTTATGGCAAAATCCTCGGTTGGATTGTGCGTTGGCCCGGTTTGGTGATGGCGACAGCACTGATCATTTGTGTCATCGGTGTGATCAAGATGCCGGGCATGGGTGGTGAATTTCTGCCGGATTTCCGCGAAGGCCACTTTGTCCTCGGCGTGCAAGCTGTCCCCGGAACCTCGCTCGCCACCATGTTGCGCATGGGAAAAGAAATTACCAAGGAACTCCTGGCCAACAAATTCATCGCCACGGTCGAACAGCAAGTGGGCCGGGCGGAGCAGGGGGAGGACACCTTCGGCTCCCATCGCAGCGAGTTTCATGTTGAATTAAAACCGGACGTGCCGGGTGAGGAACAGGAGAAGCTGATGAAGGAGATCGGCGAAATCCTTGATAAATATCCCGGCATCCAATCCGAGGTCATGACCTTCCTTGGCGACCGCATCGGCGAAACCATCAGCGGCGAAACCGCGCCGATCGTGATCAATATCTTCGGGCCGGACTTGGATGTGATTGACAACAAGGCAAAAGAAGTATCGCAGATTCTAAGCGCTATTCCCGGCGCCAAAGATGTCCAGATAAAATCTTTGCCCGGCGCCCCGCGCATGGAAGTCCGACTTCGCTCCGACCGACTTATCCGGTTCGGTTTCCGCCCCGCCGAAGTCTTGGAGGCCATTCGCACCGCCTACCAGGGCGACATCGTCGCGCAAGTTCACCGGGATAATCAAGTGGCCGACGTCGCCGTGATTCTTGATGACGCCAGCCGCCGCGAACCGGAACAGATCGGCTCTCTCATGCTAAAAAATCCGCAGGGCGTGACCGTGCCGCTGAAAGAACTGGCCGACATCGGTTTAACCGCTGGCCGCTATTCCATCTTGCATGAAGCCGCGAGCCGCCGACAGGTCATCACCTGCCGGGCCGAAGGACGCGATGTGACCTCATTGGTCAACGAAGCCAAAAAAGTGATCGGCGCAAAAATCCATTTTCCGAAAGGCACCTACGCCGTTTTTGGCGGCGCGGCGGAAGCCACCAACAAAGCCCGCCAGGAACTTTTCGTGAACTCAGCCATTGCCGCAGTAGGAATTGTTTTGCTGCTCGGCATCGTGGCTGGGCATTGGCGCAACCTCTTGCTGATTCTGGCCAACATCCCGTTCGCCCTCGTCGGCGGCGTGATGATGCT
Source organism: uncultured Verrucomicrobiales bacterium (assembly GCA_903927905.1). GTDB lineage: Bacteria > Verrucomicrobiota > Verrucomicrobiia > Limisphaerales > Palsa-1400 > CAIYOY01. The sequence goes on from CAIYOY010000313.1 coordinate 13,259, forward strand.
GGTCTTGATGGCCAAGTTTGATGACCCGGCAGAATGGGGGTTGAACATTGGCACCTTGGTCGGATTCGTCACGCTTTTCGGCATCACCACGCGCAATTCCATCATGATGATTTCACACTTTGAACATCTGGTTCGGGAGGAAGGAATGAGCTGGAATTTGGCCACCGCCATTCGCGGCGCTTCGGAGCGTTTGATTCCAATTCTTATGACAGCCGTGGTGACAGCGATCGGCCTTTTGCCACTCGCGGCGGGATCAGGCGAAGCGGGACGCGAGATCGAAGGACCGATGGCGATTGTGATTTTGGGCGGGTTGGTGACATCGACGATATTGAATTTGCTGGTGCTGCCAGTTCTGGCGGTCCGGTTTGGACGATTTGGACCGAAGAAAAGTTAAGGGCTCGTCGTTTGGGTGGTAAATGAGTTCCACTACTATATGTGTAGGGGAATTGACTACACGGTCGCTTTTTCGTATTTTCCCGCCGTGGCTAAAGCTAAGTCAAAAAATGAGTCTGCTCACTCGATTAAATTCAGCCTGGGCGGTTTGATGATATTTGTCGTGGCGCTGATCGTCGGAACTGCCCTGGTTTCACGCCATTTTTACGACGCCAACTCAAACTCGCCTGCTTTCGTAAAAAAAAACAACCCCTCGCCGGACAGTTCCGGCCAAACCGGCTTCACCCGCAAAGGACCCTGGGGCGAACTGGTGACCGAGGACATCAAACTGCAACGTCCCATCGAATACTTGGCCGACGAATATAAAAATCTCGAACCGGTGACGTGGAATTTCGCCAAACGGACACCCGATCAGATCAAGTCTTTGCTCACGGCCAATGGTTTAACCGGCGAGCAGGTCGAGAAACTGATGACGGCCAGCCATTGGGCCACCAACGCTAATCAGGTCACGCTTATCCCGGATGAGAATTTTCTCTGGTCGTTAGCGCCCACGACTCGCAGCCAGCTTTACGTCGGATTATACGGCCAGGGCGTGAACACCTATATTGATTATCCCTACACCTATTCCGCCGACACCCTCCAGACGATTTACGCCAATGCCCAATTGAACCCGGATGATCTGGCGTTGATGAAGCAGGTGGTTTATCCCGTTTCGCACGGGTTTCAGTTGACAGACTATAATCTGCTCATGCGGAAAATCCCGTCCGACGACCGCCGTTTGCTCATGGCCCGGTTGATTTCCACGCAATCAGCCGTGATGGCTCGGCTCAATGTCCGGCCCGACAGCGATATTGATAAAATAGCCGAGTATTGGGGACATGTGGAAAACGTCCACCTCCGGGACATTCGCCCGATGCTGGAAGGATTGAAAGCCTTGCCCCAGGGCGGCTCGATCAGCCTGACCTACCTGTTGCCGCCGTTTCCCCGCAGCCATCTTTACACTTATCCGTCTCCGTCCAAGCCCGGCGATCCGTTGTTGGACTGCAATTGGAGCGCGTTTAATTTTTCCAATCTCGAACCGGACAACCGCATCAATGACACCCAATTCATGAACAACAATCTGGTGAAGAATTATTTTGAGATCGGCCAGCCGAGCCAATATGGCGACGTCATCCTTTACTTCAACCAAACCCAATTCAAACATGCCGCCGTTTTCTTGGCCGACGACCTGGCCTACACCAAATACGGCTGGAACTATCGTCAGCCGTGGATGATTGTCCGGCTGGCCGACATGCAAGCAGGTTATCCCACATTAAAACCCAGATATTTTCGCAAACGGACGAGTTGAAAAATGGCAGGAGCCAAATGCAGAAAAGCCAAATTTGCCTATTTTCCTCCTTTTCAAAACCACATTCCGCAGCCATATTGTTGAATCATGAGTTTCGATCAATTGAAACGTGAGGTAGCGGACTTGGATAGCGGCCAACAGGCGGAACTGATTGCTTATACCCTCCAATTGCGCCATGCCGGCGACGCCGATTATCGCCGCGAAGTGACGGAGCGCTTGAATGATACAGACAAATCCCATTGGTTGACACCGGATGAATTTGAGCGCCGGTTGGGGAAAGCCTGAGTGCTCATGCGGCCCTACAAGGTTTACCTCAATCAGGAAGCTCTATTTTCTGCGCCTCGTTCCGGCCCATCACGCATCAAACTGATGGATTTCATTTCCTCGCTGGCTTCCAATCCGTTTATCAAGGGTGATTTTTCGGAAAAAGACGATGTGGGACGCGATGTTCAAGTGAAAATTGTCGGACGTTTCGCGGTCACATTTTGGGCGGATCACATCGTATCGGAAGTCAAAATCACTCACATCAAACCGGCGGATAAATAGTAAAAGTCGCGTTATCAATGTTTTCCACTCCATTTTTGTAATTATCCTTCCGTTTTGCCAATTCGCTTTCCAAACCATATGAGCAGTTGGCTAACACCCAGAATAATTGCTCCATAAATTAAATGAGAGATTTCAAATCCAGTGCAGGGTCCTATCAGGAAGAAAGATAAACAGAACATCCCTCCAAGAAGCCTCAGAAAAATTCCACCAAAAACACAAAAAGCCAAGAGTGCCGCGTCGCTTGTCTTTGGAATTTTAATCGGATCGCTCATTTCAAAGGTGAGAAACGACTTTAAAGCTCAAAGCCCCCGTGGGTCAAGATGATACAAACCAAGGCCGTTTCCTCTTGCCAGAAGGTTTCTTGAGTTCCTGAATAAAGTGTCGTGGTGCGATCAAAACCGGACAGATCTGTGCGGTCAAAAGCGGAATAATGCTTGGACCCCATTGTCAGGGTATTTTTCATCTCTATAATCCTTGGCTGCTTTGCCGGAAGATAAGGCTCTGCGGGGACGCAACCTG
>CAIYOY010000314.1 GCA_903927905.1 uncultured Verrucomicrobiales bacterium
CAGGTTGCGTCCCCGCAGAGCCTTATCTTCCGGCAAAGCAGCCAAGGATTATAGAGATGAAAAATACCCTGACAATGGGGTCCAAGCATTATTCCGCTTTTGACCGCACAGATCTGTCCGGTTTTGATCGCACCACGACACCAAACACTGAAGTATGCCGGGATCGGCCTGGTCGCCGTCCTGCTCATCGGCTTTTTCATCATGCGCGACATCACCAGTCCGCTCAAAAAAGTAGTCATCGTCGCCCGGGAAATGGCGGCGGGCAACGTTTCCGCCGCGACCGGCATTGCTGAACGAAGCGATGAACTCGGCGATCTGTCCAAGGCGTTTGATCGTTTGGCGGTGGTCATCCGGGAAAATGCCAGTGTCGTCGGTGAAATTGCCCAGGGCAATTTGACCGTTAAAATTAAACCGCAATCCAACTATGACGTGATGGGCAACGCGCTCGCTTCGATGGTCCTGCGCCTTTCCGAACTCGCCGGTCAGGTTCAGAAATCCGGCGTCCAAGTCAACACTTCCATCCAAGACATCGCCGCCACTTCCAAGGAACAACAGGCCACCGCCTCGGAAATCGCAGCCACGACCACCGAGATCGGCGCCACTTCCAAGGAAATTTCCGCCACCACCAAGGAACTGGCCCGCACCATGAATTCGGTGGCCAAGGTCGCCGATGAAACCGCCAGCGTCGCCGGGGCCAGTCGCGAGGCCTTGAAACGCATGGAAGAAACCATGCGCCATATCAGCGATGCCGCCGGTTCGATCAATTCCAAATTGACCGCCCTGAACGAAAAAGCCAGCAACATCAATCAGGTCATCACCACCATCACCAAAGTGGCCGATCAAACGAATCTGCTTTCGCTCAACGCCGCCATTGAAGCGGAAAAGGCCGGTGAATACGGTCGCGGCTTCGCGGTGGTCGCCACTGAAATCCGCCGTCTGGCGGATCAGACCGCCGTGGCCACTTACGACATCGAACAAATTGTCAAAGAAATGCAATCGGCCGTTTCCGCCGGAGTCATGGGCATGGATAAATTTTCCGATGAAGTCCGCCGGGGCGTGGCCGATGTGCATCAAGTCAGTTCGCAACTGGTGCAGATCATTGAACAGGTGCAGACCTTGACGCCGCAGTTCGAGAGCGTGACCGAAGGCATGCAATCGCAATCCACCGGCGCGCAGCAGATCAGCGAGGCCCTCTTGCAGTTGACCCAGTCCTCGCAGCAAACGGTGGAATCGTTGCGGCTCTCCAGCCAGACCATTGACCAGTTGCGCGACGCGGCCAACGGCATGCAAAACAGTTTGGCGCGTTTCAAAGTTTAAGCCGGAGTTGAAAAGCTGATGCTCTACCTCGTGTTCGAAGTTGGAGAAAATCGGTTGGCCCTGCCCGCCGCCCGCGTGGCGGAAGTCCTGCCGTCCCTGCGCCTGGAAAGCGTGCCGCGCGCGCCGGTCGGCATGGCCGGTTTTTTCAACTATCGCGGCGCTTTCGTCCCGGTGATTGATCTGTGCCAATTGATTTCGGGAAAGCCCGCCGGAAAACATTTAAGCACGCGCATCATCCTCATTAAATTTTCCGACTGCAACGGCATCAGCCGTCTGGCCGGCCTGCTGGCCGAACAAGTGACCAACACGGTGCGAAAAGATCCCGCCGCCTTTTCCGAGACCGGCGTGACCACCGGAGAAACGCCCTTCCTCGGCCCCGTGGCCACCGATGGCAAAGGGGTCATTCATCTCATCATTCCGGAAAAACTTTTGCTCGAACGCGCGGCAGACATGCTGGCTTTCCTGCCCGAGGAGGTTCCCGCATGAATTTTACTGCGCTGGAACAAATTTTACAGGAAGCGATGGGCCTTGATGCCACCACGATCGGTTCCGCCTCCATCGAACGCGCCATTCGTGAACGGATGCGCGCCACGGACCTCAAATCCTGTGAAGGCTATATCCAGTTCGTCACGGAGTCCTCGGCCGAACTCCAGGAACTGATCGAAACAGTCGTCGTGCCGGAAACGTGGTTCTACCGCGATGCCGGGGCCTTCACCGCCCTGGACCAAATGGTTCGGGGAACCAATCCTCCACGCCCTCTCCGCCTGCTGTGCGTCCCGTGTTCCAGCGGCGAGGAACCTTATTCCGCCGCCATCAGCCTGCTTCAGGCCGGCCTGGTCAATTTTGAAATAGACGCCATCGACATCAGCCATCGAGCATTAGCCTTGGCCCGGCACGCCGTCTATGGCCGTAATTCTTTTCGCGGAACCAAGATGGAATTTCTGCAGCAGTATTTTGAAAAGACGGCCCATGGTCATGCGTTGGTCGAACAAATCAAAACCCGGGTGAATTTCGAGCAGGGCAATTTATTGGACGACAATTTTGGCGAGAAGCGTGCGAAATATGATTTCATCTTTTGCCGTAATCTCCTGATCTATTTTGACATTCCCACACGGGAGCGGGCCTTTCGTACGCTGGCTGGATTATTGGCGAACGACGGCGTCCTCTTCGTCGGCCCGTCGGAAAGCGGAGTGGCCACCAATCATGGTTTTGTCTCGACCAAAGTGCCACTCTCTTTTGCCTTTCGCAAAGCCAGCAGCATGCCGGTCAAAGCGGCGGAAAAACCGGCGGTGAAAATTCATCTTCCGCCGCCGGACACTTCTTTCCTGCGCCCTCCGGTTCCGCCAGCAAAACCGCAACCCGCGCCGGTGGCGCCGAAGCCAGAAAAAATCATCAGTCTGGAACAGGCCCGTGAATTCGCCGATGCCGGGAAGTTTGCTGAAGCCACACAGATCTGCCTTGATCACCTCGAAGAAAATGGCCCTTCGTCCGAAGTCTATTACCTCCTCGGCCTGGTCCACGACGCTTCGAACCACCGTGACAAAGCGCGTGATTTTTACCGCAAAGCCATCTATTTGCAACCCGACCATTACGAAGCCCTCGTGCAATTGTCGGCGCTCACCCAGTCCATGGGCGACTCGACAGGCGCTCTCGTCCTTCAAGCCCGCGCCGCCCGCGTCATGCAGGAGGTTAAATCGTGAGTCAACTGGACAATAAAATTTCAGCGGCGGCCAAAGTCCGTCACTTGCTGGAGCTGTCCCCGCAGGGACAAATGCAAGCTGAGTGGGCCGATTTTTACGCGGCCAAAATTGAGGCTGCCCCGGCCATTTCCCAATCCGTGGTCATTTTCCGTCTTGGCCGCGAATGGCTCGCGCTCGCCACCAATGTTTTTCAGGAAATCACCGAACACACCGCCATCCACAGCCTGCCTCATCGCCGCGAAGGTTCGATGCTGGGATTGGTCCGCGTGCGCGGCGAGTTGCTGATTTGCATTTCACTCGCGGCCTTGCTCGGGGTTGAAAGCGACACCCAAAGCCGCACCGTCCGCCACATGGTCGTGGTCCAAAACGGTCACCGCTTTGTTTTTCCCACCGACGAAATTTTTGGCATCCATCGGATCATTGGCGAATTGCAGCCCACTCCGTCCACCGTAGCCCAAGCCGCTTCGACTTATACGCGCGGCGTTTTTTCCTGGCGCGATCGCACGGTGGGTTGCCTGGATGACCAACTCTTATTCCACACCCTCAACCGGAGTCTGACATGAGTGCTCCGAGTGATAATTTGGGCGATTTTTCCATGCTGGAACTTTTCCGCATGGAAGTGGAAACGCAAAAAGTCGTGCTGAGCAACGGCTTGGTCAGCATCGAGCGCGACCCGGCCAATCCCACCGAATTGGAATCGCTCATGCGCGCCGCCCATTCGCTGAAAGGGGCTGCGCGGATTGTTGGCTTGACCCCGGCGGTCTCCGTCGCACACGCCATGGAGGACGGCTTTGTCGCCGCGCAAAAAAATAAAATCACCATGGGTCGTGCCCAGATTGACGCGATGTTCCAAGGCGTGGATCTCCTCGCCCGCATCGCCAATACACCCGAGGCCGACATTCAGCAATGGTCCGCCCACAAGGCCGAGGAGGTAGAAAATTTTGTCGCTCATCTGAAAGCCTCCCTCGCCGCTTCCAACGCGCCAAAACCCGTCGAGGAAGCCAAGACCCCGGCTCCGCCCGAATCAAAAGCAGAACAGTCTTCCTCCACCAGCACGAAAGATGCGCAAGAACGTTTCCTCCGTGTCACCTCCGGAAATCTAAACCGCCTCCTCGGTCTGGCCGGTGAATCCCTCGTCGAATCACGCCGCCTCCGTCCTTTCTCCGAAAGTCTCCTCCGCCTGAAGCGTCAACAAAACGAACTCTCCCACATGCTCGATGACCTGCGCGACTGGCAGGCCAACGGCGATGAAACCACCAAGCGCCGCCTCGCCGGGGCCCAGGCCAAAATCTCCGAATGCCGCTACTACCTCAATGAACGCTTGACAGAATTGGAGATGTTCGACCGTCGCGCCACCAATCTGGCCAAGCGTCTTTACTCCGAGACTTTGTCCTGCCGCATGAGGCCCTTCGCCGATGGCGTTCAGGGTTTCCCGCGCCTCGTCCGCGATCTCGCGCATAAATTGGGCAAAAATATCCGACTGGAAATCATCGGCCAGGAAACGCAGGTGGACCGCGAAATCCTCGAACAACTCGAAACTCCCCTGACCCACATCCTGAGCAACGCCGTGGACCACGGCATCGAACGGGCGGAAGAACGCCAGCACACCGGCAAGCCCGCCGAAGCCGTCATGCGCCTCGAAGCTCGCCATAGCTCCGGCATCCTCCTCATCATCGTTTCCGACGACGGGCGCGGCATTGATGTCGAATCCATCCGTCGCGCGGTTGTTCGACGGAAGCAGGCGACCACCGAAGTGGCCGCCCAAATGTCCGAAGCCGAATTGATGGAATTCCTTTTTCTCCCCGGCTTTTCCACGCGGGAAAACGTCACCGATGTCTCCGGTCGCGGCGTCGGCCTCGACATCGTGCGCAACATGGCCAAAAACGTGCGCGGCAACGTGCGGCTCTTTTCCCAACTCGGCCAGGGAACACGTTTCCAATTCGAGTTACCCCTGACTCTCTCCGTCGTCCGCAGTCTGCTCGTCAACATCGGGGGCGAACCTTACGCCTTTCCGTTGGCCGGGATCCATCACACTCTTAAACTCCCGCGCGCGCAAATTCAGACGCTGGAAGGCAAACAACATTTTCCTTTGCACCATCGCCAGGTCGGTCTCGTCACCGCCCGCCAGATATTGGATTATCCAGCCGCTCCTCCGAGCGATGACGAACAGTCCATCATCATCATGGGCGAAAAAGAAAGCCTTTGCGGGTTGGTGGTGGATAAATTTCTGGGCGAACAAGAATTGGTCGTCCAGCCGCTTGACCCGCGCCTCGGCAAGATCAAAGACATCAGCGCCGGCGCTTTGATGGAAAACGGCGCGCCTGTTCTGATCATTGACCCCGAAGACCTCCTGCGCTCCATTGAGAAACTGGCCGAACGCGGCTCGCTCAATCGCATCGAAGAAGCCGCCAGCGCCACCGCCAAAAAAAGCAAACGTGTCCTCATCGTGGAAGATTCTCTCACCGTTCGGGAACTGGAACGAAAACTCCTCCAAAGCCAGGGCTACGAAGTGGAGGTCGCCGTGGATGGGATGGATGGATGGAATGCGGTCCGCACGAATCAATTTGATTTGGTGGTGAGCGATGTGGACATGCCCCGCATGGACGGGATTGAATTAGTTCAGAATATACGCAAAGATCCCAAGTTGAAGTCCATGCCTGTGCTTATCCTGACTTACAAAGATCGAGAAGAAGACCGCCGCCGCGGCCTGGAAGCCGGCGCGGATTATTATCTCGTCAAAGGCAGCTTTCACGACGACATCCTGATCAAAGCCGTCACCGATCTCATCGGAAAGGCGCACGCTTGAACATCGGCATCGCCAACGATCTGCCCATGGCCGTCGAGCACTTGCGCCGCATCCTCGCCTCTTCCTCAAAATACAAAGTCATCTGGACCGCAAAAAATGGCCTCGAAGCCGTCGCACTTTGCAAAACGGAACGCCCCGACCTGATCCTGATGGATCTGATGATGCCCGTGATGAACGGGGTCGAGGCCAGCCGTTCCATCATGCTGAAATGCCCCTGCCCCATCCTTATCGTCAGCGCGCACAACGACGATTCCTCCGAAATTTTTGCGGCCATGAGCGCCGGAGCCTTGGACGCCATTCCCGTGCCCACCGTGTCCGCCAAAGTCGAACAATTCCTTGCTAAAATTGACGCCCTCGCCCGCAGCAGTGAGCCGGATGAAACGGAAATTCCGGCCACGCCCACCGCGACCGTGCGCAATGAAGATCACCTGGTTGTCATCGGTTCATCCGCCGGTGGCCCGGCGGCTTTGGCTGAAATCCTGAAAGTTCTCCCCGCGACTTTTCCCGTCCCGATCATCATCGTCCAACACCTCGGCCTTGAATTCGTCCCCGGTCTGGTTAGTTGGTTGGGCAGTCAAACCCCCTTGCCGGTGGCCATCGCCAGCGAAGGTAACCGCCCAGCCCCCGGCCAGGTCCTCGTCGCCGGAAACGAACAGCATCTGATCTTCGTTTCTCCCGGCATGTTGGGTTACACCAATAAACCGGTTGACTCCATCCACCGTCCCTCCATTGACGTCTTCTTCAAAAGTGTCGTCCAAAAATGGCCCGGCCAGGCGACTGGAGTGTTATTGACAGGAATGGGTCGCGACGGCGCGGCTGGTCTGAAGATGATGCGCAACAAAGGCCACCTGACCATCACCCAGGACCAAGCCAGTTCGGTTGTTTATGGCATGCCCAAAGCCGCCGCCACCATGGGCGCCGCTGCCGAAATTTTGCCACTTCTTAAAATCGGCCCAAGACTAAAAAGAATTTTCTCCCTCTGAAAAATTCGGTGTTCTTTTTCAGTTCGAAAACACCATCCGATGAATCGGCGTGGGATACGCTGCGTCCATCCCTTTGGCCGTGTACCACAAAATCCGATTCAACTCATCCTCCGGCGCCTCGTCGTACTCGCTGAAATCCATCTTGGCCGATTCCTTCGCGAACGGTGATTTTGTGGTGTTCTTCGCCATCATATCCACAGTCGGGATGATCACTTCGTAAGGAGTGACTTTGCTCTTCTTTTGGAAACTATTGAACATCGGCGTCGCGCCCGCATCGAACTGCGTCATGGGCGGCAAGCCCAGGATCAATTCCATCGTGCGGATCATGCTGGCCGTCGTATAGAGCGTGCTGTCAACCACACCGCGTTTGCAATACGGGCTGATGACGAAACCGGTCGTGCGATGCGCATCCACGTGGTCGGGGCCGTTTTGCGCGTCGTCCTCGATCACGAAAATGGCCATCTCGCTCCAAAATTTGCTGCGGCTGGCGGCGGCCACGATTTTAGCCAAACCCAAATCATTGCTGGCCACGCTCGCGTCCGGCGTGAATTCTCCAGGCGTCGTGCCCCGGGTATGATTTTCGCCGAGCGACATGATCATAAAACTGGGCAGATCGTCCGTTTTTTCCGCCGCGTGCAGGTCATCAATCCAACCCTGCACCCGGTCCATGTCCCGCCCCCCGGGCCACGTGCCGCGATTGGCGCTCGGAACTTTCTTGGCCCCTTCGCCGTAATTGCGAAAACTTACGCCGTTGCGGCGGCAAAGGTCCCAGAAATAACCAGCGGCAGGCGTGTCCATGTCATCATTGCCCGGCACCACGCCGTGTCTGGAATAGGAAGACATCCAAGTGCGCTGATTGTGGTCAGTTGAAATCGCTGCCTGGCACCAGCTATGGCCGTCCAGACTGACCTCGCCGTTGCAATATAAATTGTCCAGCAAGACATATTCCCGCGCGATGCGATGCTGGTTGGGCGTGATATTTTCCCCGTAGATCGTAAGTCGGGGGTCGCCATTGCCGGCGGGTTTGCCTTTGGCGTTCTTGAAATCGCCCAGGATTTGGTCGTAGGTCCGGTTTTCCTTGATGATATACAGGACATATTTGATCGGACAAAGCTGGCCGACCCGATCCGGAACGACACTGTCGCTTTGCGTGGGCGCGCTGCGCAAATCGGCGGGTGTGTAAGGAGAATTACGCCGCACCTGTTCGGTATATCGCTTCATCTCGTCCCGCGTGGGTCGAGCGATGAACGAGATGGATCCTTCCAAAGTAGTAGCGATCCCATCGTAGGGCACCGGTCGGCGATGTTTCTTTTGCACATTACCCGTCGCAGGGAAATTGGCGCGTGAACGCAACCCTTTTCCATTCGCCACCAACAATGTCCGATTATCAGGACTCACGGCCACAGCCGTCGGAAACCAGCCCACGGGAATAAATCCTTCGATCCGCGAAACTTTAGGCTCAGAAATATCCACCACCGCGACGTTGTTGTTGTCCGCATTGGCGATGAATAACGTTTTGCCATCAGGCGACACCGTGACCGCGTCCGGCGCGCTGCCTTCCGGTGAATCGGGATAAAGCGAGGTGCTGATGATTTCGCGGGCCGCTTCTTTGAGTCGGCGCGTGGGTGAAGCCTCCGCCGTGACCTTCTCCGTCACCTTCGTATCAATCACATGAACGGTGTTGTCGCCCGAACAAGCGACGAAGAGACGCCCATCCGGCGCCAGCGCCATGTCATTCGGGCGCAATCCCACCGGAACATCCTGCAAATGACGCGCCGTTTTGGTGTCCACAATGCTCACACTGCGGCTGCCCCAATTGCTCACATATAAATCCAACTCTCCGGCTCCCAGCACACAGGTATGCGGATGTTCGCCGACCGCAATCTGCGTTTCCAAAACCAGCGTCGTCCCGTCCAAGACGAGCACCTCATGTTCTCCTTCGTTGCAGACATAAACCTTGCCCGTCCCGGGATGCACCGCCAGCGCCGCCAAAAAAGTGTCCGTGGTTTTTGGCACGGGCTGAACCGTTTTTTCTTCCGTCACCTGACCATCTTTATATTTGAAGATGTGAATGAGACCGGAACCGGCTCCCGAAACGAACACTCGTTTGCCGTCCTTGCTGAAAGCCAGACCGTTCCAGCACTGCTTCAGCGGGACAAATTGAACGACCTTCCTTTTGGCGATGCTCATGATGGTCAATCCCGTGTTGTTGTAGCCGCCGCTGACCGCCAACAGAAATTTGCCATCCGGCGAAAGCGTCAATTTCAACGGCATATCGCTCAAGGTCACGGCCTGGCCGGCGGCGGTTATGCCCCAGCCATTGAACAGGAGGTTCTCATTTGGTCGAAGACCGGGTGTTTCCCGAATGGCGGCGTCATTAACGCTGTCACCCGGCTTTCGCACCGGCCCAGGACTATGCGCTGGCGGCGGACTGGCCGCTGCTGCGGCAAATATCCCTGCGAAAAATATGGCGCCTGCCTTTGGCAGGAATGATCGTGATAAAAATTGAATAGACTCCATCGCTTCCTCAGACGAAACCCATAGCCAGTGGTTACAAAACAATCTGGTAGTGGTCTATTTTGCGGAAAATCGGAGCGCGGGTCTGTGACC
>CAIYOY010000315.1 GCA_903927905.1 uncultured Verrucomicrobiales bacterium
AGGTGTGGAGTTATTCAAAGCATCTTTACCATTTCACGCTGCTGCGGGTCACAGACCCGCGCTCCGTCAAAATAGCCGGCTACCTTAAAAGCAATGGCAGATAAAACAAGCAAAACATAACTTTTAAGATGCATCTGGCCTGTCATTTGAAACGACCAAGGCAATCTGATGGTCAAAGTGATTTTGACTATCGTGGCTGAAGAGGAGGCGCAGACGCTGATTTTTCCGCGAGAGGTTTGCGTTCCAGTTTGATCAGGCCGTCTTTTTTGGCGATCTCATCCACCAGCACGGAGATGAGGCATTGCAGATTGCGTTGTTCCTGGCGCAGAAACCAGACCAGGGCCGGCATGCTGAGGAGGAGCAACCAGATCCACGGGAGCGCGTCTTTGACAAAACCGATGACCAGCAATTCAAAGCCGAGCATGGCATAGAAAGCGACTTTGGCGGGCAGCGACCAGGCGGTGCGGAGTCGGCAGCGGAGGAGTTGTTTCCCCTTGGCATGAGGCTCAGCCACGGTGATGAGTTGCAGATGCGCCCAGCGGCTGCCGAAGATTTCCACGTCATGATTGCTCCAGCCGGCGTCTATCTTGATCTGCCAGCCCTGTTCCTCCAGCCGGTCAATGATGTGTTTGACAAAGTCCAGCCGATCCATCATTTTCTCGGACCAATATTCCACTTGATGGACGGCGTGGCCATTGGTGGTCAAGGCCACTGAGGCCAGACTTTGGTAAGCGGCCTCGGGCGTGGGCCGGAGACTCAGCCGTCCCTGGTAACGGGCGAAACCGCGCCAAATGGGCTGGAGAAAAAAGAGCAGCGCCACCATCGGACGCGACCAAAGGCGGCGTTTGTTGCGAGGTAATTCAGCCTGGACCGCCGCCGCCGTGCAAACGCCCAGCGAAATCAGAATGCTGGTGATGGCCAGGGGCAGCAAATAGTGGAATGGCACCGACAGCACGAGCAAAGAGAGGCTGATGAGCACATGATATTCCAGGATGGTGCAGAACATCAGGGCGGTGGCGGGCGCGGCGTGATAGATGCTTTGAAAAAAACCGGTGGCAAAAAGCCCGTGATAAATGATGGGCTGACGGATGGTCACGCCAAAAGTGGAAGAGGTATAGATGCGCCCCTGCCAAATACTACCGCCGAAGGAATTAAAATATTCCGGGTGACGGCGGACGAGCAAAGCTTCGGCCTCGCCGTAACCACGTTGCTGGCCAAGATAGGCGCCGACGTTTGACCGGCGGTAATGCCAGACGAACCCCGGCGGACTGAACCCGATCCGAAAACCGCGTTGTTGCAGGCGCCAGCAAATATCCACGTCATCACCGGCTTTGCGAAAGATGGGATCGAAGCAGCCGATTTCCATCAGCGCCCATTTGTAAAAAGCCATGTTGCAGCCGGGGATATGTTCGGCCACGCGGTCATTGAGCATGACGTGCGCCGGTCCGCCGGGCGAAGCCATCACCGTCGCGGCAATGGCGGAATCGTCCGGTGGCAAAAAATTGTGGCCGCCCATGCCGACAAACGAGGTCTTCAACAAATCGCCCACCACATAATAGAGCCAGTCCTCATCCGCCCGGCAGTCGGAATCGGTGAAGGCGATGATCTCACCGTCGCCCGCGTAGATGCCGGCATTGCGCGCGACGGAAAGCCCTTGATGACTTTGATAGAGGTAACGGAATTGTTTGTAGAGCGAAGCGACTTGTCGCGTGATGTCGGTCGAGCCATCGTCCACCACCAGCACTTCGTAGTCGGGATAGTTCAGGTGGACGAGTGAATCGAGGCAGGCTTGCAGGGTGCGTCCGCCATTGTAGCAGGCGACCACCACGGTCACTTTCGGAATGCGCGGCAAGGGAAAGTACGGCGCGATCTCAAATTTATTTTGCACCATGGCGAAAGATTCCTTGGGCTGGCGTTCGCGTGTGAGCAGGCCAAAACCCCACTCGGAAATCTCGCGGCCATCCTTGAACCATTCATCCGTAAAACTGAACACGACCGCGCCGGCCACGCCGCCGCGAAAAGCCGATTCCAACATCCAGCCGAGCATCTCGCATTTTTGGGCTTCGCCCTCGCGGATGCTGTCGATGCCGACTTCGCCGAGCATGAGCGGCTTGGCATCGGCGATCATTTGCAGGCGCGCGAGATAATTTTCAAAAGGCCGCTGCTGATGGAGATAAACGTTGAAACAGAAAAAGTCTATGTTCTCCGGCCGGAGAAATTCCGTGGGCGGATAATTGCCGAAGGTGCAAAGACATTCGGGGTCAACCTCCTTGGCCACCTCGATCAGATCGTCCAGAAAATCCGCCACGGCGCGCGCCCCGCTCCAGCGGACGATGTCCGGAGGAATTTCGTTGACTACGCTGTAAGCAAAGACCGCCGGATGTCGCGCGCAATCCTGCACCGCCTGCCGCACCGACCGCATGGCGTGATCCCGGAAAGTCTCGGAATCAAGAAAGCAAAGGTGTTTGTTCCAGGGAACATCAATCAGAAACTTGAGGCCGTGTTCCTGGGCCAGGTCCAGCAGCCAGCGTGGCGGAACATTATAGACCCGCAGCACATTCGCGTTCAGTTGCCGGATCAGGGCGAAGTCTTCCAGCACCCGGGCGCGGTCGGGAAACGGCTCCTTCTGGCTGTTGGGCGCAAACGGGCCGTAAGTGACGCCTTTGGGATAAAACTTTTTCTCCCCCACGCGGAAGAACTTTCCGCTGACCATCGGGCGCTGGGGCAATGTGGGGGAGGAAGCCATAAAACGGCGGCAAAAATTAACCGGTCACCGCCAGGATTCGGAAACAATCCCAATCCAACCATCCGCGCGTAAATCGTAAATGGTAAATCGTAAGTCCCCCTTATTGGAGTTTCACACTCAGGTGATATTTCTCCAGCGTTTCGCCTTCGTTTTGCGAGAGTTGGGCGAGCGCCTCGTTGTAATCGGCCAGGGCGCGAATTTCAGCGGAGCGGGCGGTGGTCAAAGCGCTCTGAAGTTGGAGCACGACAAAGCTGGTGCTCTTGCCCACGGCCAGTTTTTTCTGCTCCGCTTCCAAAGCCTGCTCTGCGTAGTCCCGGGCCTCGCGGGTGGCGCGAATGCGTTCAAAGGCATTTTTGGCGCTGGCGATGGAATTTTCGATCTGGATGAGCATGGCCTGTTCGGCCTTTTTGTAGTTCAATGCGGCCTGTTCATTGGCGGCCTTGGCGGACTTGTAAGTATTGCGGGCCGACTTGTTGCTCAGCGGAATCGAAAGCGTCAACCCATAACTGTATGAGGGGAAATTTTCATTCCGGATATCGTTCAACGAACCGCCCATGTCGCCTTTCAAGCCGCTCCGTCCATAGCTGCCGGTCAAATCCAACTGAGGAAAAACCTGGTTGCGCTGATAGCGGACGGTCAAGCCGTGGCGTTCCATGTCCACCCGGGCCTGGGCCAGATCAGGGCGCATTTTCAAACCGCGTTCCCAACTTTGTTGCAGATCAAACATTTCCGGAACGGGGAGCAAATGTTCCGCCGGAATCAGCAGAATGTCGTGCCATTGGCGAAACTTGTCCGTGATCAATCCCTTCAAAGTATTCTGCTGACCGGCCAGAGTTTCCTGTGCGGCCAGCAAGTCCGCCTTGCTGGAGGCCAGTTGCGATTCAGATTGTTTCTCGTCCAACGGCGCCATGGTGCCGACTTCCACCCGCCGTTTGTTTTCGGTCACCAATTGTTGGGCCAGATCCATGGCCTGCTGCTCGACCTTGACCTTGTCAAACGCATAAATCAATTCGTAGTAAGCCTGTTCGGTCTGGCTGACGACGTTCATGACTTGCAGCCGAAACCCGAGTTCATCGTATTGATAATTCTTTTTTGCGGTCAGGATGTTGTAACGGTTTTGGTCCACCCACATGTTCTTGAGCAAGGGCTGATCCAGGGTGATCCCGGCAAAGGTGGGATCCTGATGAAAAGGCGGGCCAAAAGCAAACTTGTGGATGGAATCGGCTTCGTAGGTGGAAGTGATGGCGTATTGCATGCCCCAAGGAGTGGCCGCATTCCCACCACCGCTGCCGCCGATGCCAGCAGCATAAAGCTGGTTGTCGCTCGTGGTGGAAGTGGATTGGATGCCGTTGCTGAATGACCCGGGCTGGCTTCGATATGCGTCTTTGGCCGAACCATTAAAAAAAACATCATATACCCCATAAGCCCCTTCAATCGCATACTTATCCATCATCGGCACATACCGCTGCACCTGCACATCAAGGTTGTGTTCCACCGCCATTTGAATGGCTTGTTGCAGGCTGATGGACTGGGTTTTATTCGTATCCGTCTGGGCCGCAAGGCTTAAAACCAAGCCGCTAAAACAGACCGCGCATAAAAATTTCATTGCTCGCATTTGACGCATGGCATGTTGTGGCACTTCAAGCTATTCGTCAATTCAGTTAAACGGCGGGTAGTCGGCTATTTTGACGGAGCGCGGGTCTGTGACCCGCAGCAGCGTGAAATGGTAAAGAGGCTTTGAATACTCCACACCTTCTGCCCGGCGACGCTGCTGCGGGTCTCAGGCACAGTGCTCCGGCCCCACTGAAGTATGCTCCATTCTTCAAAGTAGCCCACTACCAAACGGCGGCGAGGATGCAGGGCGGGTGTGATTATGGGTGGGCGCAATCGAAAAAAGGGAAGGATCGGCCGCACTGCAAGATACAAGCGTTATCCGGGGCGTAAAAAGGGGCGAAGTTTTTCGACTCCTCATCGCGGAGCGATTCGTCTCTTGTCTTGTGCAATCGGGCAAGTTTTCTGCCGCTTTGTTCCTGCTCGGGCACTATTTCCTCACCCGTTTATAATCACACCCTTTATTCGCGCTTTCAGCCATTCACATACTTCGGTCGAGTCCACCACTTTTGGCCAGTTCAATCCGCTCTTTCCGTCAATCAAAACCGGTTGGTCGGCAGGATTGGTGGTGCGCCTTCCATGCGAACCTTTGACCAAAGTGGCGTCCAGAGGGATCACGTCCATTAACATGCGAAAGCCCATTTTCTTTTGCAGGAGACGCCGGAGGATTCTTAGTTTTACGGCGGGGATTTTTGGGTCGAGGAAAAGTTCGACGGGGTCGTAGCCGGGTTTGCGGTGGATATCCACGCAACGGGCGAAATCAGGAGCAAGGGCATCGTCCAACCAATAGTAATAGGTGAACCAGGCGTTTTCTTTGGCCACGGCGATCAGGTCGCCGGCGCGGGTGTGATTGATTCCTTGCTCGGATTTTTCTTTTTCGCCGTAGATGAATTCGATGCCGGTTTGTTTTGCGAGAAGGTCGCGCACTTTGGTTTCCAAAGAACGGTCGTTCAGATAGATGTGGGCGATTTGGTGGTCGGCCACGGCAAAGGCTTTGCTCGCGCCGTAATCGAGGAGTTCCAACCCGAGTTCTTGTTTGATGGTGAGCCAGCCTTGTTCGCGGAAGAGGCGGTTGAGGTGGATCGGGGTGTCCACGGCGGTGATGCCGTATTCGGAGAGGAGGATGATTTGGACGCCGCGCTTTTGGAAAAAGGAAATCAGGTCGCCGACGATGGTGTCTATTTGCTGGAGGTCGGCGGCGATGCGCGGGTCTTTCGGGCCGTGGCGTTGCAGGTTATAATCAAGGTGCGGGAGATAAATCAGATTCAGCGTGGGCGAATATTTGTTTTCAATCCATTTGGCGGATTCCGCGATCCATTTGGAGGCGGCATCGGGCGCGCCTTGCGGGGTTTGGATTCCGGCGGCGGGACCCCAGAAGGTTGGGAAAGGAAATTCGCCGAGGTCGCGTTTGATTTCTTCGCGGATGTTGTCGGGCCGGGAATAGATGTCGAAAAATTTCCGGCCATCGGCGGGATACATCGGACGCGGGGTGATGGAGTAATCGGCGGTGGAATACATGTTGTACCACCAGAACAGTTTCGCGCAGGTTAGCTTTGGATCCTGTTGTTTTAAGTCGTCCCAGATTTTTTTACCAGCAACGAGGTGATTGGATTGTTTCCAGAATTGGACCTCGGCCAGTTCGCGATTGTACCAGCCATTGGCGACGATGCCGTGTTGTGCGGGTGTTGCGCCGGTGAGGTAATTGGATTGCGCGGTGCAAGTGACGGCTGGAAACGCAGGGATGATATTGGCCTTGGTTCCCGCGCGCAGGAATTGCGAAATATTAGGCGTGGCCGGGCCGATGAGGGATTCGGTCAGGCCGACGACGTTGATGACCGCGGTGCGTTGCATGTCGGACTAAGGATGGCTGATTTTTAGCCGCGAAAAAGCGCAAAAGACGCAAAATAAAGATTTTATCCGGCGAGCAGGATTTTCTTCGCCGTTTGAGCGTGGCGGGTTTGCAGTTCGTAGATCGCGTCCAGCATTTTGGGAAGGCTGACTTCGTGGACTTCGATGCCTTGGCCGATGGCTTGCAGCAAGGTGATCGTCAGTTGGCCGCCGAGGTGTTCGCGGAATTCTTCGAGGCCTTGCAGCACGATAAATTGATTGTCAGCGTCGAGATTCAACAGTTCGTTGGCGAAAAGTTCGAAGCCGAGTTTTTCGAGCAAGTTTAAGATGCGATTGGTGGCGGGGGCATCGAGCAGGCCGATGCTGCGGGCATAAATCACATCCAGGGCGATGCCGATGGCCACGGCTTCACCGTGCCGGATCTTATATTCCGAAAGCTGTTCGAGTTTGTGCGCGGCCCAATGGCCGAAATCCAGCGGGCGGGCGGAGCCGAATTCAAACGGATCACCGCTGCCGGCAATGTGATTGACGTGGAGTTCGGCGCAACGATAGATCAAGCGTTGCATGGCGGCCGGTTCAAATTGCGCGAGGGCTGCGGCGTCGCGTTCCAAGCTCTCAAAAAAATCATGATCGCGGATCAAAGCGACTTTCACGGCTTCGACGTAACCGGCGCGCTTGTCGCGTTCCGGCAGGGAGGAGAGGAGTTGAAAATCGTTGATCACCGCGTACGGCGGGGCAAAAGCGCCGATGAAATTCTTTTTGCCAAAGGCATTGATGCCGTTTTTGACGCCGACGCCGGAATCATCCTGGCTGAGCGTGGTCGTGGGAATGCGAATGTGCCGCACCCCGCGATGAGCGGTCGCGGCCGCGAGGCCAACCATGTCCAGCAAAGCGCCGCCGCCGATGCATATAATATAGGAATGGCGGTCAATGTGATAACGCTCCACCTGGGAATGGATTTCCGAAACGTGGAAATAGGAGTTTTTGGTGCGTTCGCCGCCTTCGATGATCAGCGGCGGGCAGACCAATTTCAGACTCCCCGGAAAGGCGGCGAAATAATGTTCGATGGCTTTGGGCAGATCGGGCTGCGCCAGGGCGAGGGATTCATCCAGCACGATGAGCGCCTTGGCCGGGCCGGAGGGGCCGGCCAGCACGTCTTTCAGGAGCAAATTCGAGGGATCGAACACACTCTGGGTGAAATGGACCCGGTGTTCGTAACTGACTCGGATGGTGCGCTCAATGGAGGACACGGTCTTCAATTGTAACGGTTGGACGAAACAATTCGAGCGCTTATTTGATAAATCCTTCGCCAGGGGCCAGGTTGCGACCCGGGTCCCTCGATGTGATTTGCTGGCTTGCAAAAAAGCGGGGAAAGTCCTACGGTAACGACAGTTGAGAATATTTGAACCAATCTCATGAAATTCCTTTTTCGTAAGCTGTTGCCCCTCCTTTTTGTACCGATGACCTGGTGTTTGACCGCGTCGGCCCAAACCAATCAGGATGCGGTGTTGTTGACCATTGCCGGTAAAGTGGACGTAGCCAAGGCAGGCGGCGACGCCTGGGCAGCGGGCCAAGCCAACCTAGCCCTCAAAATCGGCGACAAAGTACGCACCGGCAAGAGCAGCCGTGCCACCCTGCGGCTCTCCAATCTGAGCGTCATTCGCGTGTATGAATCGTCCACGATGGAGATTCAACCACCCCAACAAGCCGGACACAGCGCAGGCATGGATCTTAAATCCGGCGCGGCTTACTTTTTCAACCGCGATAAACCGATGGAAACGCAGTTCCGCACGCCCTCGGCTTCCGGAGCTATTCGCGGCACGGAATTCGCCTTGAATGTGGATGCGAATGGTCACACCGAAGTGGCATTGATTGATGGTCAGGTGGATTTGAAAAATGACGCCGGGGCGATTCAGTTGAACAGCGGGGAAAAAGGGACGGTGGATATGGGCAAGGCTCCGCAGAAGACGGCGTTGATCAATGCGCTGAATATCATCCAGTGGACGTTGTATTATCCGGCGATATTGGATGTGGCTGAGTTGCAGTTGGGGGACGAAGTGAAAGATTCAGTGGCAGCGTATCGGAGCGGAGATTTGTTGGGGGCGTTGGCGAAGTATCCCGCCGACAGGGTTCCCGCGACCGACTCGGAAAAATTTTATCGTGCCGGCTTGTTGCTGGCGGTCGGAAAAGTGGATGAAGCGCAAGCCATGATACCCAAAGGCAATCCCCTGGAAGAAATGATCGCGGCCGTGAAAGGAGAAACCTATACCCGCACCGCGCCAAGGCAGACCGTCACAGAATGGCTGGCGGGATCGTATTACGCGCAGTCCAAACAAAATCTGCCCGAGGCCCTGGAAATGGCGCGCAAAGCCGTAAAAGCTTCGGCGCAGTTCGGCCCTGCTTTGGAATCTTTGCCCCGCTCTGGGTATGCCCAGGAACGGGTCGCCGAATTGGAATTCAGTTTCGGCCACACGGAAGCAGCGCTGGCGGCATTGGATCAGAGTTTGGCTGTGGCCCCAAGAAACGCGCAGGCACTGGCCTTGAAAGGGTTCTTATTAAGCGCGCAGAATCGCAACACGGAAGCGATGGATTTCTTCAATCAGGCGATCGCCGCTGATGGCTCACTGGCCAACGGCTGGCTGGGGCGCGGCCTTTCAAGAATCCGTTCCGGTCACAGTGCTGCGGGCCGCTCGGATTTGCAAGTGGCGGCAGCGTTGGAACCGAATCGTTCTATTTTGCGCAGCTATCTGGGCAAAGCGTTCAGCAACGCGGGCGATGACACCCACGCGGCCAAAGAATTTGCTCTCGCGAGAAAACTGGACGCGGCCGATCCGACGGCGCCTTTTTATTCGGCGTTATTGAATCAGCGGCGCAATCGGATCAACGAAGCCGTGGATGATCTGGAGAAGTCGCAGGATTTGAACGACAACCGAAGCGTGTATCGTTCGCGGATGTTGTTGGACCAGGATAAAGCGGTGCGCGGCGCGAATCTGGCTTTGATCTATCAGGATGCGGGCATGACGGACTTGAGCCTCCGGGAAGCGTCCCGCGCGGTGCAGAGTGATTACGCGAACTATTCGGCGCACCTCTTTTTGTCCGACAGTTATGATTCCATGCGCGACCCGACGACGCTCACGTTGCGTTACGAAACCCCGGCGGTTTCGGAATATCTGCTGGGCACCCTGCTGGCGCCGGTGGGTGGCAGTGTGTTGTCGCGGAATATTTCGCAGCAGGAATATTCGCGGTTCTTTGAAGGCGACCACACCGGAATCATTTCGGACACAGAATATTTGAGCCGCGGGGCCTGGGCCCAATTGGGGTCGGTCTATGGCACCAGCGGGAAACTGGCGTATGCGGTGGACACTTCCTACACCTCCGACCGAGGCCAACGGGCGAACAATGATTTGAACCAACTGCAGTTTTCCGTGCAGGCCAAAGCGCAATTGACGCCGCAAGACAGTTTGTTTGTTCAGGCGATTTACGCGGACTCCACCAGCGGAGATTTGATCCAGTATTATAACCAAACTAGCGCCAATCTCGGATTGCGCGTGCGCGAATGGCAGGACCCCATCGTCCTGGCGGGCTTCCATCACGAGTGGAATCCGAATGTGCACACCCTGTTTTTAGCGGCGCGGTTGGTAGATACACTGAACGTCGCCAACCCGGGACAACAGGATTTGTTGATCCCAAAAAATGCTGCGGGCAAAATTGTCTTGGCTCCCTTCCCCATCATCCCGCCCGGCGCGGATAATTACCGCAGCGGACTGGAAATTTATTCTGGCGAACTCCAGCAAATTTTTCAGCAGAACAATAACAGTGTGATTTTTGGCGCGCTGGTGCAGGAAGGGCAGATCAACGCGTTCAACCAACAACCCATCGTGGTTCCTTTCCCTGCGCTGACTTTGGCTCCCTCGGTCGGGACCCAAACCGACTATGGTCACTTTAATCGTGAAAGCGCTTATGCCTACGATAACTGGCATGTGGCCGATCCGCTGTTGTTGGTCGGCGGGGTGAGTTATGACCGGATGACCTACCCGCAGAATTATCGCTACGCGCCAATCAATCACAATGAAGAATCGCACGACCAATTTTCGCCCAAAGCGGGCGTGATCTGGGTGCCGGAAAAACGGACGACGGTGCGGGCTGGATACTCCCGTTCCTTCGGCGGCGTGAGTTTTGACCAGAGCTTTCGGTTGGAGCCGACGGAAATTGCGGGACTGAACCAGTCCTATCGCAGTTTGATGCCTGAATCGGTCGTCGGCCCGGTTTCCAATCCGCGCTTTGAAACTTGGACCGGCCAGATCGAGCACCGGTTTCCGACGCGGACTTATGTGGCCGTGACCGGAAGCATCCTGCGTTCGGATGCAGACCGGACGCTGGGCGCTTTTGACGTGACGGATTCCAGCGGGCCTCCGCCTTACACCGTGACCGCTTCCGGCATCCGGCAAAGTTTGCGTTACAAGGAACAAAGCCTGGCTTTGACTGTCAATCAATTGATTGGCGATGAATGGTCCGTTGGGGCGCGTTATAGCATTACCAAGACCGATTTGAAATTTAACTTCCCCGCCGTCCCGCTTGCGGCGGAAAATATTGCGACGCTGAACCAACTGGACACCTTTGCCCTGTGGAATCTGCCTTGCGGCTTTTTCACGCGAGGCGACGTTCTCTGGACGATGCAGAATAATCGGGGTTATACCACACCTCTGCCGGGCGATGATTATTGGCAGATGAACATGTTTGTCGGTTATCGTTTTCCGCGACGTGCGGCCCAGGTGCAGGTTGGCATATTAAATTTGACCGACCAAGATTATCATCTGAACCCGCTCAGTCTCTATGCGGAAGTGCCGCACCAACGAACGTTCACCGCGAGTTTTAAGTTTAGTTTTTGAGCCGATTTAAAACAAAACCATAGCGGCAAAATCATGAGGAATGCTGGAGAGATCCGCCGCAAAAAGGCGTAACATTTGGTCGTGGCTCAATTCGGTGAAACGATTTGATAAATTAAAAACTGTTCGTCACCGATGCGCTTTTGGGATTTGAGTTTTAACCGGGTTGCTTTGGTTAATTTTTCCACTCCTGTTCCATCAGACAAGGTAGGTGCGGTGCGTCCGCCAAAAATGGCGGGGCAGAGCGTGAGGTGCAGTTCGTTTACCAAGTTGGCTTCGAAGAGTGCTCCATTTAACTCGCCACCGCCTTCGCAGAGGAGACGTTTTACATTCCATTTTTTTCGCAGCCAACGGAAAGCGGCGGGAAAATCCAATTCCTTTTTCCCGAAGACTTTTACTTCGTCAGCGAGGGTGCGGAATTTTTTTAAATTGGCCGCAGAGGCTTGGCCGCTGGTCAAAATGATAATGGGCGAGAATCGTTTTTTGAAGATGGCGGCTTTGGGACTGATGGTGCCGGAACCGCTGACGATGATGCGGAGGTTGTACTCGGCGAGGCCGCGTTTTTTTCGCAGGCGGCGATATTTGGCCGGGCCGGGGCCGAGGCTGACTGGGTAGAGATCCACCGTGCGCGCGCCGGACATGACGGCATCGGCGGTGGCGCGGAGTTCCAGCAGATGTTCCTGGTCGCGCTGGCTGCTGAACGGAACGTACCGGCGATTGGCCGGCGCGAGTTTGCCGTCGGCCGTGGTGGCGACGTTGAGCAGGACGAAGGGCAGCGAACGCGACTTCATGGGACAACTTTACCGGGAGGAACGGGATTGTCCATTTTGATTGGACTAATGATTTTGAGACGTATAATTAAGCAGAAAATTTATGGATAATTTACACGATGAGATCGCGGAGTTAAAACAGTTCATTGCCGAGCTGAAGGCGGACCGCGCGGCGACGAAAGAAAAGGAGAAACGTGAGGCTTGGACGAAGTATGTCTCGCTGACGGTGGTGATCATCGCGGTGTTTGGTTCGATTGCGGCGCAGTGGGGTGGAAAATTCAGCAGCCGGTCGCAGATGAGCCAGGCGCAGGCATCGGATCAATGGGCCTTTTACCAGGCGAAATCCATCAAGCAGCATTTGTACAAGATCAATCGGGCGCAGGTGGTGAAGAGCGCGGACAGCGCGGAAGCGGCCAAGCAACAAAAGGAGTTCGACGCCGAAATAGCCAAATACGAAAAGGAAAAGAACGAAATCATGGAAAAGGCGAAGGCGTTGGAAGCTGTGCGGGATGCTTCGAGCAAGCTGGGCAGCCAAATTGGCCTGGCGATCACGCTCTTTTCCATGTCCATCGCCCTGACTTCCATCTGCATGATGACTAAAAAGAAGCCGCTCTGGTTTTTAGGGATGGCAGTGGCAGCGGTGGCGTTGGGGCAGATGGCGATGGTTTGGGTGGCTTGGAAGTAGCGATAGAATTCAGCGCTTCACGGAAAAGGCCGGACTTTGTTGCCCGGCCTTTTCGTTTTTAATTTTCGGGCCGAGCAATGCTCGGTGCTCCGCTTACAAGGTGGGAGTTTCGTATTTCATGCTGTGGGCTTCGGCCACGGCTTTGTGGGTGACTTTGCCGCCCATGACGTTGATGCCGCCGATCAAGGACGGCTGGCGCTGGCAGGCTTCTTTGACGCCGAGGTCGGCGAGGAGTTCGATGTAACGGCTGGTGACGTTGGTCAGGGCCTGGGTGGCGGTGCGGGCGTAGGCCCCGGGCATGTTGGCCACGCAATAATGGGTCACACCTTCTTCGACATAGACCGGGTTGTCGTGAGTGGTGGGGCGGGAGGTTTCCGCGCAACCGCCCTGGTCAATGGCAATGTCAACTAAAACACTGCCGGGGCGCATGTGTTTGAGCATTTCGCGGTTGATTAATTTCGGGGCCTTCGCTCCGGGAACAAGCACCGCGCCGATGAGGAGATCCACTTTCGGCAACAAATCGGTCAGATGGGCTTCGCTGGAGAACAAGGTATTGGTGCCGTGCAGAGTGATGTCGAGGAAGCGCATGCGTTCGAGATCAACTTCAAGGATGGTGACATCGGCCCCGAGGCCGATGGCCATGCGCGCTGCATTGACGCCGCTCGCGCCGCCACCGAGGACGACAACTTTGCCGGGCAACACACCGGGGACGCCGCCGAGAAGAACGCCACTGCCGCCGTTGTGTTTGGCGAGGAAATAGCCGCCAACGAGGACCGACATGCGCCCGGCGATTTCACTCATCGGCTCAAGGAGCGGAAGGCGGCGGTTCACTTCGATGGTTTCGTAAGCGATGCCGGTGACGCCGGATTTCATCAGACCTTCGGTCAGAGATTTGTCCGCCGCCAAGTGGAGATAGGTGAAAAGGATCTGGCCGGGGCGCAAAAGAGCGATTTCAGATTTTTGCGGTTCTTTGACTTTAACGATGAGTTCGGCCTTGGCGAAAACGGCTTCGTGTTCGGCGACCATTTCGCATCCGGCTTTTTCGTAATCGGCATCGGGATAGCCGGCACCGACACCGGCGTTGCGTTCGACGACGACCTTGTGTCCGTGTTTGATGAGTTGGTAGGCAGCGGAAGGAAGCAGCGCGACGCGATATTCCTGGAGTTTGATTTCTTTGGGGACACCGATGATCATAAATTTGAGAGAGGAGACAGTTAAGAATTATCTGACGGTTCGTTTAAAGTTATTTTGGCCGCCACACTGGTTTCGGCCTGTTCAATTTTTTGCAACCGGGCGCGGATTTTTTCGCGCTGGGCATCGTCGCGGGTGGCCAAATCCTGGCCATAACCGGCCCGCATCGCCTCCAGAATAGCCTGATAGGAGATTTTGTCGAGCGGTTGCGCGGGGGCGAAGGCCACTTCCAAACCGGCGACTTCGACGAGGAGATGGTTTTGCACGAGAATTTGCAGGATTTTTATGGTCAGGCGAGAAGGCAGACCGAGGCTGTTGGAAAGTTCAGTGACCGTCGCTGGCGGTTGGCTGGCTTTGAAACGATCGGCAATAAAAGTCATCAGCCGCGCAGCGACGAATTCGCGTCCGCGTTGATTAAGGTTTTCGGCCAATTTATCCTGCAAATAAACCCGGCGATTCTGGCAGGCGTAGGAAACTTGCGCTCCAAAAAGAACAATCACCCACGAGATATAAGTGCCGACCATAAAAATAGGGATGATGCTCAAGCTGCCATAAACAGTGCTGTTGCGCAGAACCTGACCGGCATAGAGCGCGCTGAACGTGTGATTCAAATGCAACAAAACTCCGCCGACCACACCACCGACCAGAGCCGCGCGGAAATGGACTTTGGTATTGGGCATCAATTGATAAAACAGGGTGAAAGAAATGGTGACCAACAGAATGGGGAGCACCTGTGAAACCAGGCCGCCGAGGTGTTGTTGTACACTGGCGAAGTGAGAGCCGATATTCAAACTGAGCGCGACCAGCAACAACAGCGGACCAAGGGTGATCGCCGCCCAATATTGCACGATACGCGAAACCCAACTTCTTCCGCGCCGCACGCCCCAGATGTCGTTCAAGGTCGTCTCAATCGTACTCAACAATGAAATGCCGACAAAAAGCAAAGCGATTGTGGCGATGGTGCGGGCGACATTGCTGCCGGTTTCAATGGATTGACTGATTCCGGCAATGGAATCAGTGACGAACTTCGTGATTTTGTTGCGCGCATTGGGATCTTTGAGTTGCAGATCGGATGGGTTGTTGGTGCTGGAGATGGCAGTGCTTGCATTGGTCGCTCCGACGGCGTGATCGGTTTTATTGGAGAGACCGGTGGTCAAAACCAGTTGGGGCGCGATCTGGTTAAGGCCGGCACCGATCCACTCATCTATTTTGGCGCTGTCACTTTTTACAAAACTGCTGGCAAAAGTCAGGCCGACGGCCAGCAACGGAATCATGGCCAGCAAGGTCGTGTAAGAAAGTGCGGAAGCCCGGGCCAGACAGCGATTATCTACAAAGCTCCGGGCCACTAGAAAACAAAAATGTAACGACCGCTGCAATGGAGTGAGCCGATGCTCATCGCGGGCGAGACCGAGTTCGTCGAAGACGGCGCGGATTTCGGCGGCGATTTTTTTAAATATGGAAACTCGTTCGCTCATAGAGCACTGACAAGCTAAAGCGTAAAAGTTGAAAAAGCGACTTTTAAGGCGGGAAGCCGAAGGACAATTTGACTGCGGAATACTCTGGATGCACTGCGCCTTCGCGGGTGCGGATGACGAGGGGCGGTTCCGTCCAAGTCTGGGCCCTTTTGTTCTCGGGCAAATCACTGGCCAACATCATGCTAAATAATCCCAGCAAAGGCGGTTCGTCTTCCCGGAGGACGATGGGCCGCCAGCGAATGATGCTTAATCCTGCAGCCTGCGCGGCTTCTTCGACCCGCTTTTTTTGAGCCGGCGGAGTTACTGGAAAAACACAGGCGAAAGTTCCTCCGGGATTCAAGTGCAGCGCGGCAGTCGCACAATAATCGGCTACACTGCCGAGCATTTCAAAGCGGCAGGCAATTTTTTGCGGGTGATCACCTTCGACGCCGCTGCCGGGTGGAAAATAAGGCGGGCTGCCCAGAACCAGATCAAATTTTTCTTCGGGCCGGAGAATTGCAGCGTCGCGAAAATCGCCCTGCCGGATTTCATAGCGCTCTGCCAAACCATTCCAAGCCGCCGATTTTTGGGCGAGGCGAACGCTTTCAGTTTGCGCTTCAACCGTGACAAATTTTGCACCGGGCAACCGCCAGGCCGCGATCATCCCCACCGTGCCAAGACCGCTCCCGAGATCAAGCACCGTGCGAGCGGTCGGCGACCAACTGGTTCCATACCATGCTGTCAAAACATCATCGGTGGAAAAACGATGACCCTTCTCGAGTTGAAACAAACGGAAATAACCACTGATGGCATCGAGCGTTTCACCCGGTTCAATGGCCGGGCCATGACCGAGTGCTCCCGGAGGCACCGGGCCGGGCTTGGTCCAGCCTTTGAAAACAGGTTCAGCGTAGTTCAAGGTTTAAAGTTCAAGGGTCCCGGCGGAAAATTCAATCTCCAAATACGGTCAATTGTACGGAGCGCGGGGGTGGG
>CAIYOY010000316.1 GCA_903927905.1 uncultured Verrucomicrobiales bacterium
CATAATGGGGTGACGATTGATCCGGATGATGCGAAGGATTTTGACGATGCGATCTGTCTGCAACGGCATGGGGCGGATGGCTGGAAGCTTTGGGTGCACATTGCGGATGTGTCGCATTATGTGCAGCCGGGAAATGCGCTGGATGCAGAAGCGAGCAAGCGCGGCAATTCGACGTATCTGGTGGACCGGGTGATACCGATGTTGCCGGAGGCGTTGAGCAACGAGCTGTGTTCGCTCAAGCCAAACGTGGACCGGCTGACCAAGTGCGTGGAGTTTTCGCTGTCAAATGATGGGCGGGTGTTGGACGCAAAATTTTATTCGGCGGTGATTCATTCGAAGCGGCGGTTTACTTACAAGGATGTTTTTGCCGCGCTGAAAGGCGAGCCGACGGGGGATCCGATTGACCGAATGTTGCGCGACGCGCATGAAGTGGCCCAGCACGTTCGACGGGCGCGGTTCAAGGCTGGTTCCCTGGATCTGGATTTTCCGGAAAATAAAATCAGGTTGGATGAGCATGGGAAGGTGTTGCGGATCGAGCGGATTGAAAATGATTTTTCGCATCAGTTGATCGAGGAATACATGCTGTTGGCCAATGAAGCGGTGGCGGCGCGGTTGATGCATTTGAAGCGGCCGGCGGTCTATCGCGTTCACGAGGCGCCGAAGGAAAAGCGGCTGGCGGAATATCGCGAAGATGTCCTGGGACATAACATTCAATGCGGCAATCTGACTTCGCGGCCCGAGGTGCAGAAACTTTTGCAACGGCTGAACACGATTCCGATTGGCGCGGCGTTGAAGATCGGGTTTTTGCGGTCGTTGATGCGGGCGCAATACTCGGTCGAGCCGCTGGGGCATTACGGTTTGAGCAAAGCCAAATATACGCATTTTACTTCGCCGATCCGCCGTTATTCTGATTTGATCGTACACCGGGTGCTGTTCAATAATGTGGTGATTCCGGTGAATGCGTTGAAGAAAGTATCGGATCATATTTCGGAAACTGAGCGGAATTCCGCCGATGCGGAACGCGACAGCAAAGATGTGAAGCTTTACGCTTACCTGAGGGCGCAATTGGAATCGGGCAAGCCGGAAAATTATCCGGGCCTGGTCATTGATGTGCGGAATTTTGGTTTTTTTGTGGATGTTAACGGTCTTGGGATGAGCGGATTGGTTCCGCTTTCGACGATTGAGGATGATTTTTTCATCTTTGATCCCGCCCGGCAGAATTTGGTGGGCCGCCGCACGCGCCGGGTGATCAAGCTCGGCGATAAAGTAAACGTGCAAGTCGCCAAAGTTGACAGCCAAAAAAAGCAAGTGGACTTCCGCCTGAGTCCCAACGCCGCCACTCCACGTGGTGAGAGGAATACTGGTGCGACTCAATATTCGGAAAGAAATCCGCGCTCTACCCATCGTCCGCCCGAAAGGCGTTTTAGCGCCTCATCTTCAAAACCGCAGTTTTCGCAAAAACCGCAAAAGCAACAAGGTGGAAAAAGTTCTGGTTCATTCCTGTCTTCCAGCAGCTCTCGGCCAAACCGGTTTACTTCGTCACAATCGCGGCGGAGTTCGGGTTCCAAGCGGAGGCGTTAATTTCTGCCCTCGTTTATTGTCGGAGACCCCGCGAGGGTGAAATTTTTATTTTTAATGAGAATTGCAATCTTTGCCAAAAGTCCGCACATTCGCGACTGACGTTGAACCTTAAACTTTAAACTTTTAATTCACATGCCAAATCCTTGGACTGGAAAAGGAAATCCTTACACGCGCAAAGAAGTGGTCGAACGGCTGCGGGCCACGTTGAAGAAAGGCGAGCCGATCATTGCGGCCGGCGCCGGCACGGGCATCAGCGCCAAATTCATCGAACGCGGCGGCGGCGATCTGATCATCATCTATAATTCGGGACGGTTTCGGATGGCGGGGCATGGCTCGACTTGCGGGCTGATGTCTTATGGTGATGCCAACGCGATTGCCATGGAGATCGGCGAGTATGAAGTGTTGCCGGTGGTGGAGGAGATTCCGGTGATCTGCGGGGTCCACGCGACCGACCCGCGGCGGCGGATGTGGCATTGGCTGTTGCAGGTGAAGGATATGGGTTTTTCCGGGGTGAATAATTTTCCGACGCATTGTATTGTTGACGGTCATTTCCGGCAGGTGCTGGAGGAGACGGGGATGAGTGTGAAGAAGGAATTTGAGATGGTTAAGCTGGCGCGGAAGATGGATCTGTTCAGCATCGTTTATGTGGCGACTCCGGCGGAGGCGAAGGCGATGGCGGAAGCGGGCGCGGATGCGATCATTGCGCATGTGGGGACGACGGTTGGTGGTTCGATCGGCGTGAAGGGCGCGGTTTGTTCGATGGATGATGCGGTGAAGCGGACGCAGAGCATCATCGAAGGCGCGCGCAAGGTGCGGAAGGACATTATTTTCCTTTCGCATGGCGGGCCGATCTGCACGCCGGAGGATGCGGCGTATATCAATGAGCATACGGATTGTGTCGGTTTTGTCGGCGCGTCGAGTTTGGAGCGGTTGGCGGTGGAGGATTCTTTGACGAATCTGACGCGCAAATTTAAAAAGATTCCGGTCAAACGGAAGAAGTAGAAGGGCAGGGCAGGCGAATTCAGCCGTCCCTTCGGGACTTAGGGTTTTCGTTGCTTCTACCCGGCATTGAAATGCCGGGCTATTATCAAGTGTCCCTCCGGGACAAAGAGGAAAAGCGGCTGGGGTGGATGACCGTATCAGGTTAATTTTGGCGCGTTTACGCCAAGTCACACCGCTGCGGACAAGAATGTCCGCACTCCGATAAGAACAGATGTATTTGATTATTATATGCGGTTGATTGGACAGGTTAAAAACGAAAGCGACGCGAAGGCTTTTGGGGATTATCTGACTTCGGTGATGATCAAGAATTTGGTTGAGCCGGAGACGGATGGGTCGTGGGCGGTGTGGATTCAATCGGAGGAACAGTTGGCGGCGGGACAACAGGAGTTGGCGAATTTTTTGGCGAATCCGACGGATGCGAAATATCAGAATGCGGGGAAGACGGCGGCGGTGATCGAGGAGAAAGAGCGGCGGGAGCAGGAGGAATATGCGAAACGGGTGCAAACGGGGCGGACGATATGGCCGCAATATTCGATGGGGTGGGGGACGCTACTTTTGATCGCGATTTCGGTGGCGGTGGCGGTGGTGGCGGGGTTGCCGCCGGTGAAGCCGATCGCGGCTGGCCTATGGATGAGCCGATATGTGCAAGGTTTGGAGGAAATTCGAGGGGGACAGCTTTGGAGGCTGGTCACGCCGATTTTTCTGCACATGAGTTTTACGCACATCGTTTTTAACATGTTGTCGTTGAAATTTTTGGGCGGGATCGTCGAGTCGCGGCTCGGAACCTGGAAATTTTTATTGATGACTATGGCCATTGCCGTGCCATCGAATCTGGCCCAAGGAGTGTTTTTTGGAGCGGCGTTTGGCGGGATGTCCGGGGTGTTGTACGGGCTGTTTGGATTTATTTGGATCCGGGGCAAGTGTGACCCGAGTTCAGGCCTGCATCTTGATCAAGCGAATACGGTGATGATGGTGGCCTGGTTTTTTCTTTGTTTGTTCAAAATCATTCCCAATGTGGCGAATACGGTGCATGGGGTTGGTTTTGTGGTCGGGGCGGCGATGGGGGCGTGGCCGTTGGTGGCGAGGATGTTTCAGGGGAAATGATTCGGGGCGGCGGAGTGCGACTGTCCCCAGTCGC
>CAIYOY010000317.1 GCA_903927905.1 uncultured Verrucomicrobiales bacterium
ACCATTCAAATCTCGGGATACATTAAAGAATTATTAATATGAAACAACCTGCGTTACCGCCGTTCGATTACACCCCAAAGCCCTACACCGGTCCGTCTTACGACGAAGTCCTCAAGCTCCGCAAAGAATTTCTCAGCCCCGGCCTGTTCCTCTATTACAAGAAGCCGATGATGTTTGTTGAAGGCAAGGGGCAGTATATTTTTGATGATCAAGGCCGCCGTTACCTCGACGCGCTGGGCGGCATCGTCACCATCAGCGTGGGTCATTGCCATCCGCACGTGGTTGAAGCCGCGCGCAAGCAGAACGAAACCCTGCAACATTCCACCACCATTTATCTCCACCCGAACATCGCGCAATTCGCCGAGAAGCTCGCGGGCAAAATGCCGGGTGACCTCAAAGTCTGCTACTTCGTCAACTCCGGTTCCGAAGCCAACGACCTCGCCCTCATGATGGCGCGCCTTTACACCGGCAACTACGACGCCATCGCGCTGCGCAATTGCTATCACGGTGGCAATCAATCCGCCATGGGTCTCACTTCCCACAGCACCTGGAAGTTTAACGTCCCGCAAAGCTTCGGCGTCCACCACACCATCGCCCCCGATCCTTATCGCGGCGCGTTTGGTCGCAACGATCCCGATGCCGGCAAGAAATACGCCGACGATGTCAAGAGCGTCATCGACTTCGCCACCTCCGGCCAAGTCGCCGCTTACATCGCGGAGTCCATCCAAGGCGTCGGCGGTTGTGTTGTCTTCCCCGATAACTATTTGAAAAATGCCTACGCCCATGTCCGCGCGGCGGGCGGCGTCTGCATCGCCGACGAAGTCCAGGCCGGCTTCGCGCGCACCGGCACGCACTATTGGGGATTCGAGACCCAGGGCGTCATCCCCGACATCGTGACCATGGCCAAGGGCATCGGCAACGGTTGTCCCCTCGCGGCCGTCGTGACCACCCCGGCCATCGCCGCGACCGTGGCCAAGCGCATTCATTTCAACACCTTTGGCGGCAACCCCGTCGTCTGCGCCATCGGCAAAGCCGTCATGGAAGTCATTGACCAGGAAAAACTCCAGGAAAACTCCCTGAACATGGGCGCGCACCTCGTGGCTGGACTCGAGAAGTTGAAGGAAAAACACAACATCATCGGCGACGTCCGCGGCAAAGGCCTGATGCTCGGCATCGAACTGGTGAAAGATCGCGCGACCAAAGAACCGGCCAAAGCCGAGTGCGCGCAACTGCTGGAAAGCTGCCGCGAAATGGGCTTGCTCCTGGGCAAAGGCGGTCTGTGGGGCCATACCATCCGCTTCGCCCCGCCGATGATCATCAAAAAAGCCGACGCAGACTTTATTTTGGAAGTGCTGGGCGAGGCGCTGGCGGGGTTATGAGGTAATTTGTTAGGGACACAGTGTCTGCTTACCTAACTTTTCCAAAGTACTATGGGTATTGATATTGTCAGCAGTTACATTCTTGTTGAGAGTGCCAGCACGGAGAGCAACGACGAGTTTTGCACAGGGGTCAAGGGCATGATTCTCCAAGCTACTGGTCGTATTCCTGATTGGCTGGAGTATTCTGCTGGTGCCCGATTCGTTAGGAATGACGTGCAGTTCCGGGAATTTGCCTGCATCGCTGGAAGCGTTTCGATGCACCTTATTTATTATGATGGCCGAAACGGAAGTTTTGAGAGGGCCATCATCTATCGTTCAAAGAATGATGATGTTCCTCGCGTTTACGAGATTCGAGGTGGTGTTCAAAGCGAATTTTCCCCAGATGAGTTACGGATCGTCTAAATTGGGGCCTTGATTTACTCGAAAACCAGCCAACCCACCGCGATTTGAAAAGGGGTCAGTCCTATAATTGGGAAAGGGTCAGTCCTAGAATTGTGACCGTTTAAGATTTTGCCATTAAAATTTGTGAAAATTCATGCCGCGACACTATGAAACATTGTTCCTATTGTGGGGCGGAATATTCGGACGATTTGACTGAGTGTCCGATTGATCACGAGCCTATGGTCGAGCAGTCTGTTGTGCCAAAACCGCAGGCCGCAGATCAGCAGCAGGAGAAATATGATATTCGTTTCCTGCCTTCAACAGAAACGGATAAAGATTACGTGACAATTCTGACACCAAAAAGCCGGCTCGAAGCGGATATTATCTTGGGCCGGCTTCAAGCTTATGGATTTCGCGTGCGATTTTATGATTCGGTTATAGGTGGATGGATAGGTCAGAATACAGCGCTATATCCAAGTGCATGTTGATGATGTTGAGGCGGTCAAAGAATTTCTCAACTCCACCTAACCGGGATGCAAAAGGGGTCAGTCCTATAATTGTGACATTTCTACCCCGCCAACGGCTGATATTGCGGCTTGTTTTGCGAAAGCTGATGGATTAACATTTGCTTATGACAACGACAGTCAGCGAACGGAATCAAGTGATCATCCCCCCGGAGATCGCCCGTGAATTTGACATTCACCCCGGCTCCAAGCTGGAGTGGACCAAAGCTGATTCCGGCATCATCACCGTCACTCCCCTGCCCAACCGTGCGGCATTGGCCCGTCAACTTCTCGGTGCCGGACGACGCTGGCTCAAGCCGGGAGCAAACCCGATCGCAGAATTGATTCGCGAACGGGAAGCCGATGGCCAGGTTGATCAACTCAACGAACGCGGATGACTCATCTGCTAGATACTTCGGCTTTATTGGCGCATTACCTCGCGGAACCCGGCGCGGATCGCATACAAGCTTTATTCGAAGACGATGAGGTCGTCCCAGGAACTTCCATTCTCGCGCTTTATGAGTTTGAACTTCGATTGCACCGGCTGGGAATGGATGCCACCGCACGAACGGCTGAATTGAATCGTTATCGGGCATTGTTGAGTGAGGTTGTTAATGTTAACGAAGCGGTGCGGAATGAAGCGATCCGGTTGAGAATAGGTGCCACGGCCCACGTTGCCGCCATGGATATATTGATCGCGGCGACAGCTTCATCCCAATCAGCGACGCTGGTGCATCGAGACCCACATTTCAACTCAATCCCCGAAGATTTGCTAAAACAGGAAGTCCTGCCAGCCAAATAAGCCATTACCTGATCTCCATGACTTCGATTCTAAAAGCGAAACAAAAATTACTGCGCCTGGCCAGAACCGCCCTCAAAAACGCTTACGCGCCTTACTCCGATTTCCAGGTCGGCGCCGCCATTCTCCTCAAGGACGGTCGCACCTTCACCGGTTGCAACGTGGAGAATGCCTCCTACGGCCTGACCATTTGCGCGGAACGCAATGCCATCTTCGCCGCCGTCGCCGCCAGCAAGAAGAAACCGGTGATCATCGCCGTGGCCGTGGTCAATCGTCGCGGCGTCCCCTGCTCGCCTTGTGGCGCTTGTCGGCAGGTCATCGCCGAATTCGGACCGGACGCGGTGGTCTGGTATCAGGGCAAAACCGAGATCGTCGGGCGAACGATGCGGGAGCTGTTGGTGGATGGGTTTGTTTTGTAAATTGGAGTGCGACCGTCCCGGTCGCAGCAACGTGGATGGTTCAAAGCGCGTGATAATTAACCAGAACCATTTGTCCGTTACGAAGTCTTAAAATTTATTATATCTCTTGAGCGCTCCACGTTTCTGCGACCGGGACGGTCGCACTCCGCCTGCATCAAGCTTGTTTTTTTCATTCAATTCATCTCAATATTACTTCAATGAGTGAGCACGCAATTGTCATTAACGGTAAAATTCCGGCCGGGGCGGAACACATTCTCAGCGCCGAGGCGCAAAAATTTCTAACCAGGCTGGTGATCGAATTCGGCGACCGCCGCAAGGAACTGCTGGCCCGACGCGTCGAGCGCCAGAAGGAACTGGACGCGGGCAAACTGCCCGATTTCCTGCCGGACACCCAACACATCCGCGACGGCGAATGGAAAGTCGCGCCGCTCCTGGCCGATCTGCAGGATCGCCGCACGGAAATCACCGGCCCAGTGGATCGCAAGATGGTGATCAACGCCCTCAACTGCGGCGCGAAGGTTTTCATGGCGGACTTCGAAGACGCCACCTCGCCGACTTGGACCAATCTCATCAACGGCCAGGCCAATCTCTTCGACGCCATCCGGCGCAAAATTGATTTCACCACGCCCGAAGGAAAAAAATACGCGCTCAACGAAAAGATCGCCACGCTGATGGTGCGCCCGCGCGGATGGCATCTGCCGGAGAAGCACGTGACGTTCAAGGGCGAACCGATCTCCGCCAGCTTGTTCGATTTCGGTCTGTATTTCTTCCACAATGCCAAGCAACTGATCGCGAATGGTTCCGGCCCTTACTTCTATTTGCCGAAACTTGAGAGTCATCTCGAAGCGCGTTTGTGGAACGATGTGTTTTGCTTCGCGCAGA
Organism: uncultured Verrucomicrobiales bacterium; assembly: GCA_903927905.1. Taxonomy (GTDB): domain Bacteria; phylum Verrucomicrobiota; class Verrucomicrobiia; order Limisphaerales; family Palsa-1400; genus CAIYOY01. Next base: position 4,364 of record CAIYOY010000317.1, read on the forward strand.
ACATCACCAAAATCCCGCGCAGCACGATCAAAGCCACCGTTCTCGTGGAAACGATTCTCGGCGCGTTTGAAACCGAGGAAATTCTTTACGAATTGCGGGATCATTCCGCCGGCCTGAACTGCGGGCGGTGGGATTACATTTTCAGTTACATCAAGAAACTTCGCAACCACCCGCGCTTCACCCTGCCCGATCGTTCGCAAGTGACCATGACCGTTCCGTTCATGCGCGCGTATTGTTTACAGGTGATCCGCAATTGTCATCGTCGCGGTGCCCATGCCATGGGCGGCATGGCGGCGCAGATCCCCATCAAGAATAATCCCAAGGCCAACGAAGAAGCCCTCGCCCGTGTGCTCGCCGACAAGGAACGCGAAGCCACCGACGGCCACGACGGAACTTGGTGCGCCCACCCTGCGCTCGTGCCGGTCGCGCTGCAGGCCTTCGACAAACACATGCCCACGCCGAATCAGATCAGCAAATTGCGCGAAGACGTCAAGGTCACCGCCGCCGATCTCCTCACCCCGCCGAAGGGCACCGTGACCGAAGAAGGCGTGCGCAGCAACGTGCGCGTCGGCATCCAATATCTCGAAGCCTGGCTCGGCGGCAACGGTTGCGTGCCGCTTTACAACCTGATGGAAGACGCCGCCACCGCCGAAATCTCCCGCACCCAAATCTGGCAATGGCTCAAATACAACATCGCGCTGGCCGACGGCCGCAAATTGGACATTCCGCTGTTCGACAGCCTCGTCAAAGAAGAAGTCACTCGCATCCAGCAGGAAATAGGAGAAGCCCGTTTCAAATCCGGCAAATTCAACCTCGCCGTGAAAATGTTTTACGATATGTCCACGAGCGGCAAGCTGGATGATTTCTTGACGCTGCCCGCGTACGAGCAGATTGATTAAATCCAATAAACGTAGCAGTCGAGGTAACGAGACTCTATTCCAATTGATTGTGTCCCCATTTCTCAATCCCAAAGGGATTGCGTCATTCAGCCCAGGGTTGCGCGTTGCGCGCTACCCTGGGTATCATTGAGACAAATTCATCAACCCCAACGGGGTTGTGTCAAATTACTACCGTAAAAATTTCTGTAAAAAATAATGCGCGCGATAGATTTAATCCGAAAAAAACGTGATGGCGGCGAACTCTCCGGCGAGGAAATAAACTCGCTCATCGCCGATTACACCAGCGGCGCGATTCCCGATTACCAGATGTCCGCCTGGATGATGGCCGTCCTGCTCAGAGGCATGTCCACCGCCGAGACTGCGGCCCTCACCGAGGCCATGTTAAATTCCGGCACTGTGATGGATTTGAGCGGACTGCTCGGCATGAAAGTGGACAAACATTCCACCGGCGGCGTCGGCGACAAAACCTCCTTGATCCTCGCACCGGTCGCAGCCGCAGGCGATTTGATTGTTCCCATGATCAGCGGACGCGGCCTGGGCCACACCGGTGGCACGCTCGACAAACTCGAATCCATCCCCGGCTTCGATGTCAATTTGAACCCGCAACAATTCATGCAGGTTCTCGACCAATGCGGCTGCTCCATGATCGGGCAGACCGCCGAAATCGTCCCCGCCGACAAAAAAATGTACGCCCTGCGCGACGTCAGCGGAACCGTCGAAAGCCCCTCCCTGATTTGCGGCAGCATCATGAGCAAGAAATTGGCCGAGGGTATTGATGCCCTCGTGCTGGATGTAAAGATGGGTTCCGGTGCTTTCATGAAACGCCAGGAGGACGCCGAAAACCTCGCGCAAATGATGGTTGACACCGGCGAACGCATGGGCAAACGCATGGCCGCGCTCATCACCGATATGGATCAACCGCTGGGCCGCTTGGTCGGCAATAGTCTCGAAGTTATCGAGTGCGTCGAAATCCTCCGGGGCGAACGTCATCCGTTGAGCGATGACCTGCGCGTCCTGTCAATCGAACTCGCCGCCTGGATGTTCCTCCTCGGCCAACGTTGTGCCTCCATCGAAGAAGGCCGGAAACTCGCCGAAGAATTGATCATGGACGGCCAGGCCTATCATAAATTTCTCGAAATGTGCCGGCTCCAAGGCGGCCATGTCTCCGCCATCGAAAACACCGCGCACCTGCCCACCGCCAGACACCAAGCCGACTTCAAAGCCGCCGCCAACGGTTTCATCACCAGCGTGCAATGCGAACAAGTCGGCCTGGCCAGTTTGGTTTTGGGTGGTGGTCGCAACAAAAAAGACGACGTCATAGATCACTCCGTCGGTTTGGAATTGCACAAAAAAGTCGGCGACCCCGTCAAAATCGGCGAAACCATCGCCACCGTCCATTACAACAACGACACCAAACTCCCCGAATCCTTCCGCTTACTCGGTCAAGCCTACCAAATCGGCCCGACAGCCCCGACCACACCGCGAACCCTGGTCAAAAAAGTAATCACCAGCACTTAAGACGGAGCGCGGGTCTGTGGCACATTGCCAAGACATCGCTGACAGCCAGCGCCAAGACATGGCTTACTGTTTAAAAATTTTTACTGGGGCAGAC
>CAIYOY010000318.1 GCA_903927905.1 uncultured Verrucomicrobiales bacterium
CACAGACCCGCGCTCCGTCAAAATAGCCGACTACCGTGAGGCTGGTAGTGGGTCAGATTGGTAAAAAACAATCAGGTGCCCCACAAACGACCCCGGCTCGCGAGTAAGACTCGCCCCACCTTTTCACCAAATTGGCCAACTACCGTGACGCTTAAATATGCTTTGAGTCGTCGGCGTCTTTGACTTTGTAGCCGGAATCCTGACGCTTGAAGTTCACTTCGTTCTTTTTGACGTAAGCGTTGAAGAGATCGTCGGCGCTCATGCCGAGGACTTGCGCAAGGCTGATGAGAAAATGAAAAAGATCCACCACCTCGACGCGGGCGTTTTGTTCGTCGAATTTCTGGTATTTGGCCCACCATTTCCACGGGACGCTGTCGGTCAACTCGGCCAGTTCCTGGGTCATGGCGCGGGTGTAATTCAGGACCCATTTGGTTTTTTCCTCTTCGCTCATGCCTTTCATGTGAACGCCGATGCGTTCGTTCAAGGATTCCTGCATGCGGAAGAGTTCGTGGAGCTGGTCGTTGGAGGGAGGTGTGTTCAAGGTTTTAAAAATTTCTCCGTTGTCCCGACGCGCGAGACAACGGAGTGGTGATAATTATTAATAAAAGCAGAAATTACTTCGCCGCTTCGGTCTTTTCGCCCGCGTCTTTCCAGCCGGCGATGCCAGCGGTCAGGTGCTTGACGTTTTTGTAGCCGAGTTTTTCGGCTTTGGTCGCGCCCTGGAGATAGGCTTTGCAACGGGGGTTGCCACAATAAGCGACGATCAGGGCGTTTTTATCCTTGGGCAACAGGCTGGCCAATTTGTCTTGGGAAGCCTGATAATCAATCGCGCCCGGGATGTGGCCGGAGTTGAATGATTCGCTGCCGTTGACATCAATCAACGTGACTTTTGGTGAGCCGATCAACGGCTTGAGTTCTTTGATGGTGATTTCCGGGTATTCAGCCGCGAAGACTGAAGCCGCGAGAGTAAGAGTCAGGGCCAGTGCTAAAAGTTTTTTCATAGTGAAGGAAGGGTAATATGGGCGGGTGTAATGTTCAAGGGGAAAACTTTGGCCTTTGAAGTTCTGCCCTGTGCCGGTATAAAAACAGGATATGCCGAGTTTTTTGTCAGACGGCGGGCCGATGATGTGGCTGTTGCTCGCAACCAGCGCCCTTGCGCTCGCGGTGTTTATCAACCGCGTGCTGCAATATCATCGCGAACAAATCAACACCACGGAATTCCTCAACGGGGTCCGCAATGTACTCAAGCGCGACAATGCCGTCGAGGCGCTGGCCATTTGCGACGCGACCCCTGGGCCGGTGGCGCGATTGGTGAAGGTGGCCATACTGAATCGTGAACGCGGCCGGGAAGGTGTACGCGCGGCGCTGGAAGATGCCGGGGCGTGGGAAGTGCCACGACTGGAACAGAAATTAAATGTGCTGGCAACGATCGCGCAGATCGCGCCGTTGATGGGGTTGCTCGGGACGGTGCTGGGGTTCATCACCGTTTTTAAGGATTTGCAGGACGCGGGCATGACAGCGCATGTGGGACAGCTTTCCAAGGGGATTTGGCGCGGATTGTATTGCACCGCAGCGGGTCTGACGGTGTCCATTCCGAGTTACGCGGGCTATAATTATCTGGTCGGCCGGGTCAATGCCATCGTCCTGGACATGGAACAGGTTTCGACGGAAATTTTGAACATGGTGACTGATCCGGGGGCGACCAAAGGATCATGAGATTTCCACGACAAGCGAAAATTTTTTGCGGGCCGCTGGACCCGGCGCCAGTGGCCGGGCTGTTGATGCTTGTCGTTTTATTCGTGCTGTTGTTCTCGCTTGTGTACACGCCGGGTGTGATCGTGGAGGCAAGCGCAGCAATTCCTGATCCGGAGGGCGTCATCATGGTGACACGCAACAAGGATGTGGTCTTCCAAGGAAACACATACAAGCCCGCGGAGTTTCAGGAATTACGCAATGCGATCGCGCAATCTCCCGCCAACACGACGTTGAGTGTGCATCGCGAAGACGGCGCTCCGTTAGACCTCGAAAGCAAGGTCAAATCGCTCATCGGCATTCAATTGCCCAAAGCCGATCATTGGACCAGCACGGATACTCCGAAAACCATCGTCGCAATCAATTTGCGCGGGCAGATGTTTTACGAAAGCAAAATGGTGGATGAAGCCGAACTGAAAACGCGCCTGACGGCCTGGCAGCAAACGGCTTCGCGGGAATCGGCTGATTTGACGCTGGTGCTGCTCGCGGACAAGGGCGTCAAAAATGAAATGTTGATGCGCCTGCGCCAGTTGGCTGACGAAGCACATATCAAATATGTTTTGCTCGCGGTGAACCCGGGGCCTTTTCCGCCGTCATCGGCACCACGATGAATTCCGCCACCACCAAACCACAGTCAAGCAACCAGAACCGCTGGTTGGTGTTGGCGGGCGTTATATTTGTCATTCAGTTGGCGCTGGTCTGGCTGATGGGTGAACATTGGCAGGCCTCAGCGCCAACTCGCGTTCCGGCACCGGTCGGGCTTTTGCCCAAGGCGCTGTCGGACGATCAGATCGCCGATAATATTTTCGCGAGCCACCCCACCCTGTTTCCCGAACCGAGCCGTCACGGATTCTCCGGTGGCGCGTGGTTGCATGGACCGTCGCAAGCTTACACCACGCCGGAACGGAACGAACCCGAGCATTGGCTGAAATTGCCAACCGACCGTCTGGCCACGACACTGCCCGCCATTGCGCCCAAGGGAAGCGACGTGCCTTTTGAATTGGCGGCGCAAAATGATCCGGCGGTGGAATTGCGGTTGATGAATCTGCCACCGGAACTCGTCAGGACCAATTCCTCGCTCCTCCTGCAAGGGCCGTTGGCGGCGCGCATGTTGGATTGGCCGACCGAATTGCCCACCTGGTCATTGAACCAGCCGGTGACCAATTCGGTGATTCAAATCGCGGTCAATGGCGCGGGTGAAGTAGTTTCGGCGCTTTTGCTGGGGCGAAGCGGTTGGCCAGCCGCCGATAATGCCGCCATGGAACAAGCGCGTAATCTGCACTTCCGACCGGCGGCGACGTTGCTCAGTCCCACGGCACGGGGCAAAATTGTTTTCGAATGGATGACTTTTCCGGCGACCAATAACAGCGTTCCCCCACCCTAGCCATGTCCACGGAATCATTGCTTTTCAGTTATGTGTTTTCTTTGCTTGCGGGACTTTCCGTGCTGGCGATATATTCCGACCTTCGCAGCCGGCGCTTCCGGCCCGCGCGGGAGCAGGACAGGATTTTTCGCTGCGAAAAATGTGGTTCGGTATTCACGGATGATGCCGATGTGGACCGGTCGCGATGTTCCCAGTGCGGGACGTTGAATGAGCCGATTCAATTTTAACCTAAACCTTTAACCTTTAGAAAAATTATTATTATGGGCATGTGGATTGGACGAAATCGAAAAGCGCGCGTCACCTATGGCTTCGACGAGATTGCCCTGGTGCCCGGCGAAATCACCATCAACCCGAACGAAGTGGATACTTCGTTTGAGATCCCGCGCCCGGACGGCAGCGCGATCAAACTGAAAATCCCCATCATCGCCAGCGCCATGGACGGCGTGACCGATGTGCGGTTCTGCATCGAAATGGGCAAGATGGGCGGCCTGGGTGTGATCAATCTGGAAGGCGTCCAGACGCGCTATGAAAATCCCTCGGAAGTTCTTGAGCAAGTGGTCAAGGCCGAGAAGGAAGATGTCACCGCGTTGATCCAGAAATTGTATCTGGAACCGATCAAGGAAGAATTGATCGCCACGCGTGTGAAGGAATTGAAAAAGGCCGGCGTGCTGGCGGCGGTGAGTTCGATTCCGCAAAAGGCGGAAAAATTTGGGATGCTGGCGCAGGAAGCGGGCGCGGATATTTTTGTGATCCAATCCACCGTCTCCACGGTACGGCACCGTTCCACGGAATATAAAACGTTCGATCTGGCGGATTTTTGCAAGAAGATGAAAATCCCGGTGATCATCGGCAATGCTGTCACGTATAAGGTCACTCTGGAACTGATGGAATGTGGCATCGCCGGTGTGTTGATCGGGGTTGGCCCCGGCGCGGCTTGCACCAGCCGTGGTGTGCTGGGACTCGGCGTGCCGCAGGTGACGGCCACGGTGGATTGCGCAGCGGCCCGCGATTATTTTCACAAGAAAACCGGAAAATATATTCCCATCATCACCGACGGCGGCATGAGCAAAGGGGGCGACGTTTGCAAAGCGCTGGCTTGCGGCTCGGACGCGGTCATGGTCGGCAGCGCCTTCGCGCGCGCCAAGGAAGCCCCGGGCAAAGGAAATCATTGGGGCATGGCGACGCCCCACGCGAATCTGCCGCGCGGCACCCGCATCAAAGTCGGCGTGACAGGTTCGCTCAAACAAATTTTATACGGTCCGGCCACGGTAGATGACGGCTCGCAAAATCTGGTGGGCGCGATCACGACGTGCATGGGCAACGTCGGGGCCAGCACGATCCGCGAATTTCAGGAGACGGAAATCATCATCGCGCCAAGCATCAAGACGGAAGGCAAATTGTTCCAGACGGTGCAGAGCGTGGGGATGGGGACGAGGTAAAAGGCTGAAGCTCTAAATTCCAAACTCCAACATCCAGAGAAAGTTTAAATCCAAAAATGGAAATGGCATGATGGCTGTCTGGTCCCACTTTGTTTAGAACTTTCTCTTGCCGTTTCTCAATATTTTCTTGCTCGCACTTAATTAACAGAACCGATATTGAAGAGGACGTGAGCATGCTGCCATCCGATGTAAGGAAAATTATTGAGGACGAAGACGATTTCGGCCACGAGATGCGCGTTGGCAATATTATAAATAACATACCCCATTCAACGACTTATCAATCGCGAATCCATAGCGTGACACACGGTCAGACGTATAATGACCCAATAACCGACAAACCAAGACAGTACGATTATCGCGTTGAAATTCGCCTTAAGGATGCTTCTAAATTCCATTCAGCTGAATGTCGTTTAATGCTTGCGGTAGAATGTAAGAATCTTCAGGAATCATCGCCTCTCATCGTCTGCGGCAGAAATAGAACCTCGGACGAAGCTTTCCATTGTTATGTTCAGTCACGGGATGATGCTATAAATAATCCAAATCATCCGGCTGAAATTAAAACTGTAAAATTAACTGGTCTATATAGTTTTAAAGAATTTGTCGGTAAGAGCTTACTTCATTTTAAAAAAAGCGGCTCAAAAGACATGAAATCGATTGAAAGTGAAATTTATGAACGATGGTCGCAGGCTATCGCGTCATGTAAAGATTTAGCAGAATCTTCATATTCAATTCAAAGATCCAGCAAATGTCGCAATTTCTGCTCATTCATCATGCCAGTTGTCGTCTTCCCAAATAATCGCCTCTGGATTGCGAAGTACGATGATCAAGGAAAACTTGAGAGCGATCCTGAAATGGTCAATGCGTGTGAATATTTTGTTGGAACAAAATACAAACTTGGAACGATGCGTGCGGATACATTGCTTCTGACCCACATTCATTTTGTGACTCTTGATGGTCTTGCCGATCTCCTCGCTAGCTTTACAATTAGGCCCGAAGGCAAGTGGGAAAGGCTTTTCGGCGAATTTTGTTAATTTCTCTTTACTGTCTGAAGACAGTAATCCCCTACTCCGACTGAGAACTGGCCATCATGTTAAACAAATCGTTTTCGCTGATCCATGTTTCGCGGTCGCGGATGATCGCTTGCGGCGGGAGGGTCGGTGAAACGGTGGTGATGCCGGGGATTTTTTTGATGGCGGTGCCGACGGCCATGAACTCGATGAGATTGCCCAATTCGTGAATATGGGTGCGGATGCCGACCACGTTGTCGGCACCGAGGGCTTCGGCTTCGCGCTTGATCATGCCCAAGGCGTGTTCACGCGCTTCATAGATCAAAGAGGTGAGATCGCTAATCTCGCCGCGTGACATGGACTTGAGCATGGCGGTCAGGCCGCCCACCAGGCCAAGGGAATAAACGGCGGTGCCGAGGACGAGTTTCATCGGCGCATAACCAAGGCTGGCGAGGTTCCACATCTCTTCACAGGTCAGGTCGCTGGTGATGGGCGCGTTTTTGAATTCTGGCGGGAGACCGGGATGATAGGCGGCGGTGCCGAGCATGAGCATCTCGTGCGTGCCCTGAAACGGCATGATGCGGGTTTCGATGCCGAGGACGGCGTTGGCTCCGGCGGATTTGGCCTCGTTGACAATCCGTTGCAAGGCGAGGTGCCGGGTGGAATTAAACACATCGCTGAATTCCTTGATCTCGCCGCGCCCCATGCTCTTGAGCTTGCCGATGATGCCGCCGCCGAGGCCGATGGAATAAGCCACGTTGCCAAAGACAAATTTCAACGGCTCATAGCCTGAGTCAATCATACAATAAAGGTCCTGCCCCTTGTGGCTGCTGGAAAAACGGACTTGTTCATGACCGCTCTCGTTGCTGTGCAGGCACGAAGCGACGGAGAGGAATTCGATATTGCCGCGAAAATGTTTCAGCTCGCTGGTAACGCCGGAAATGCCGACCCCGCCGCGTTCCTGCGCCTCGCGCATCATGCGGTCGTACGAGGCGGCGCGGCCTTCGTGTATGATGTTGGTGACTTGGGTGACTTCGCCGCCGACCACTCCTTGAAATGCCGCCCCCACCCCGCCGAGGACGCCGAGGGAATGAACGCTGTTGCCGATGACCAAGTCGCCCGGGTGAAAGCCTTTCAGGCGGAGGCAATAGAGTTCGTTGCCGGACAAGCCGGTCATGACCGAGCGGATGACAGGTGGCGCACCGGAACCGGCGGAGGCAGGAATGATTGGTGGTGTGTTCATCTATAGATGGATTACTTGACCTTAAAATTTATGCAACAACCAAGTAAAGAACTTTTGGTCGCACCCGTCATCTGATCACCGCGACATCACGTTCCAGCAACCAACCGGTGCGATGAGAACTGTCAACTATTTGAAGCCATTTGTCCTTTTGATCAAGCACCAGCAACTCCGTCCCATCGCGCGCGGTGAAAGCGCTTTGTGATTCTTCAAATGGGCCACGACGAATGACCGCTTCGGAGGCAATGACCACGGAGGATTTTGAGGTGACTTGCTGGTTCCAAGTCAAACCAAGGCAGACAACCAGCCACAAGCCGATGACGGCCACGGCGATGGTCAGGCCGGTGAAAGATTTTTTTACGGCGGGGAAAATTTGCCGGGCGGCCTGGAGCAGGAAAAACAGGGCCACGATCGCGGCGGTGAACAGGGTCCACTCGTCCAGGGTCAAACGGTTGGCCCAACGGGTCCAGCGGGTACCGGGCAAGGCTGGCGCGCCGGCGTTGGCGTGGCTGCGGGCGAATTGGAGGTTGGCGCGAATGTCTGGATCGCTGGGAGATAACATTTCGGCTTCGCGATACGCGAAAATCGCGCGGCCCGGCTGGCCGGCTTTGAAACAGGCGTTGCCGAGGTTAAAATAAAGGGCCGGGGAAACGGTGCCGCTTTGCACGATTTTATCGTAGGAGGCGGCGGCCTCGGCGTATTTGCCTTGCTCGTAAAGTTTGTTGGCCTGATTGAATCCGTCGTCGGCTTGCGCGATGCCGGTGGAAAGCAGCAATGCTCCAATGATCAATGCAGTCGCGGTGGCGGGAGACCGGGTTGAGGCGGGGATTTTTTGCAGTTCGCGCAAGGCGGAGGCCGCTTTGGCCACGAGGTTTTGTAATTCAGCGCTGGTCTTACCTGGGGCGTAACGATACTGGTTGCAGGTATGGAATAATTCGCGCAAGGCGGTGGTGGTTTCCGCGCTCAAACCGGCGGGCAGATCATCCAAGACCGCTTCGGTAATGCCGGACGCCGCCAAATCGAGCCGTTCCCCGAGTTGTTCCTGGAGCAGACGAATCAAGGTCGCATAAAATTGTTCGACTTGATTGGACTGGGCCAGTTTCGGTAATTCCTGCAACCCCTGCTCCACCACGCGGGCCACTTCGCGTTGACGTAATGCGCGGGGATTATTGGCCAGCCAATTTTGTTGGCGACGCCAGAGCAAAGCGCCTATCCAGAGTAACGGCGCCAAGGCCTGCAAAATCAGAAAGCAGGGCTGACTAAGCAGTGGGCGTCCGACCGCCACCAGCTTGCCGATGCTTGGTTTGATATGAACAATCTCCTGCGACGCGGCCGGGGTTTCTGGCTGTGGCGCGCCGGTGGAAATGACGGTGGGTTGCGGTGTCGCCACGGTGGGATGAACCGACAAGGCAATCGGCGGCTTTTCCAATGTCTGATACGCTTTCCGATCTGGATCGAAATAGCTGAACTTGAAGGTCGGGATCTCTTTGATCTCGGCATTCTGCGGCGTGATGACCTGTTCAAAATATTTCGAACCATTGATTTGCAATGGGTCGCTGGAATCGAACTTGGAGGTCGGCGGATACGTTTTGAATTCACGCCACTCGGCCTGACCGGAAGGCAGACTCAACAGGTCAAACGCGCCGCTGCCATCTATCTTGATCTTCAAAGTCACCGGATCGCCCACTGCAACGTTGTTGGGTGACGCCTCATATTGGGTCAGGGTGAAATTTCCCACCGCCCCGCTAAAACCATCCGGCACGCCGTCCGTGGGCAGGGGCAATACGATGATGTCCTCCGGTTGATTGGTTACTTGAATGGCCTGTTTGCTGGTGAACTGAATTTGTCCGAAAAAGTTTCGTTGCGGATTTTCAAACATGAACAAGCTCCACGTTGCCGGCCCAAGTTTCAACGTTCCGGTTTTGACCGGCTTGACGGTCATGCGAAAACTCAACAAGGAATATTGTTTGCCGTTAATCACATGCGTCGAACGGGGTAAATTTTGATAGTTGGCCATGGGCATGAGAGCGAAGACAAAACCGTCCGGCGCTAGATGCGGCATTTGAAATTCACCACCCTGCATGTTTTGCTCCTGCAAACTGTAACACTGCACATCCACGGTCATGATTTCGCCGAGGTAAAGTTCCTTTTTGGGAGCGACGACTTTGATGTTGGCCATGCCGTTAATTCCTTCCGTTCCCGGGACGGCCCCGTTAAAGACTTTTAATTTTAACGCTTTGCTGGCCAGACGAGTCCCATTCACTTCCACCATCAACGCCGGAATGGTCAGATCACCCGCTCTCCGGGGACGAAGCTCGTAAGTGTAGGCGGTTTTTTGTTTCATCCGCGCCCCGTCGAATTCCATCTGTTGCGACCGCGACTGGCCGACAACGTCAATGTCCGGCAAAGTGGGCAGATTCATCTCGCCGGGACTGGCTTCTTCAAAAGAGAGCGTGTAGGTGACGGATTCACCGAGGGTGACGGAATCGCGATCCAAGGCCGCATCAAATTTGGGTGCAGCAAAGGCAGCCCAAGCCGACAGCAGGAAGGCGGTCAGCCAGAGAACATTCCGTTTCAATCTATTGGCACTAAACAAAACCATTTAACTTACGATATACGATTTTTTGGCGGAGAAAACGTTCGATTTTTTTGTTAAAAAACCGCCTTTTTCCAGATCGGCACCACCTTTTTCATTTCATCTATCAGAAATTGACAGGCCGCGAAAGCCTCGGCGCGATGCGGGGCCGTCACTTCCACCCACAAGGATGGCTCCCCTGCCCCGACCCGACCCACGCGATGAACCAGGCGGACGGAGCCGATGGGCCAGCGTTTTTCCACTTGATCGAGAATCAAATCAAACTGGTGACGGGCCATTTTTTCGAAGGCTTCATACTCAAGCGCAGCGATCTGGTCCGGGCCTTCGGTATCGCGCACGACGCCGAGGAAATAAATCACCGCGCCCATCTGGGCGGAAGATTTCCGCCCAGCCTGCAAGGCGGTTTCATCAATTTTTTCGGCGATGATGGAAATGTCTCGTTGCACGGTATCTTCTAGCCGCCTTGCACAGGGGGAAACAACGCGACCTCATCGCCATCCCGCAAAATATAGTCGCCGGTCTGATAATCCACGCCGACGGCCACGAGCAAAGACCGTTGCATCGCCGCCATTTTGGGGAAGCGGAGGAACAGCTTCTGCAAGAGAACGGCCAGCGATTCACCGGTCGAGATGGACTCGATGGTTTCGGCGCAGCCGGCCAGATCCCGACAATAGGAATAAAAATGAACGCGAACAGACATTCGGCTGAAAATACATCAGACGACACTGGCGACCAAATGCTATTTGCCTTTTTTCCTTTTGGGCGGACCGGCCAGATCCAGCAAATTGACAAAGGTGCGGAGGAATTTTCTTTGTTCCTTGGGCGAATGCTGGCGGAGTTTCCGGATCATCTGCCGCTCCGTCTGGCTCAAGCCGGGCATGTCTTCGTGCATGATGGAGGCCTGCAAGGCATCGGGCTTTTCGTGCCAGACGAGGAGTTTGAAGAGCCGCAGGGAAACAGCGCTGGGGTGGACCGGGGAATTGCGCCGGACGATCTGGCTGAGGGCGCTCGGGGTCATGCGCAGTTGACGGGAGGCCTCGGCCTGGGACCAGCCGGAGGCCTTCAACAGTTGACGGAATTCTTCCTTGGTGTCGGTTTTCATAGGTGAAGTGATTACACTGATTTTTGGGGTTGACATTAAGACGTTACTTCATATAACGTTACTACATAGCAAATAACTGTAAAGTATTAATTCCACTTTCAGTCCCGAGGCGGGAAAGACCATTTGCCCGCCGGTGTCCGGGGCCCTCGGTTAATCCGGGGCGGCGGTGGTTAGACCGCCGTTGAAGGGGAACATACGGGAAAACGGCAGCATAAGGCAAGGAACAAACATGAGGCTGTCGTGTAGTTTTCAAAAGCGGAAAAGAGTGTGCGGTCAAAAGCGGAAAAAAGTTAGAACACGGGGACATGGAGTAAAACGACGGGTTTGGCCTTGAGATTGGGAGCGTGACGGAG
>CAIYOY010000319.1 GCA_903927905.1 uncultured Verrucomicrobiales bacterium
CGGCGCGCACGGAGTGACGCGCCCTACCTTGCCAACTTCAAAATAATTGCTCATTTCAATAATACAGGATTGGTTACAAGATTTAACGCACGGCTTTTTTGAGCGCGGCGGCTTTGTCCGTTTTTTCCCAGGTGATGCTGTTCAAATCATTAATTTTTCCGAAGTGACCGTAGTTGGTCGTCTTCGAATAAATCGGACGGAGCAAATTCAATTGCTTGATGATCGCTGCGGGCTTGAAGTTGAACACTTCGCTGACCGCCTTCTCAATGGCTTCATCGCTCACCACACCGGTGCCGAAAGTATCCACGCAAATGGACACGGGATCAGGATAACCAATCGCGTAGGCAAATTGGATTTCCGCGCGCGTGGCCAAACCAGCCGCGACGATGTTCTTCGCCACATAACGGCCCATGTAAGCCGCGCTGCGGTCCACCTTGCTCGGGTCCTTGCCGCTGAATGCGCCACCGCCGTGACGGCCCATGCCGCCGTAGCTGTCAACAATAATTTTGCGGCCGGTCAAGCCGGTGTCGCCCTGCGGTCCGCCGGTGACGAAACGTCCCGTCGGATTGATCAAAAATTGCGTCTTCTTGTCCAGCAGCTTGGCCGGAATCACTTTTTTGATGACCTGATTGATGATGAAATCATGGATGACTTTGTTCTTCACGTCGGCGGAATGCTGGGTGGAAACAACCACATTCACCACCCGCGTCGGCTTGCCGTTTTCGTATTGCACGGAAACCTGGCTCTTCGCGTCGGGCCGCAGCCACGCCGCTTTGCCCGCCTTGCGCAGACGGGTCAATTCGCGCCCCAAACGATGCGCGAACATGATCGGCGCCGGCATCAATTCCGGCGTTTCATCACAGGCATAACCAAACATCAAACCTTGATCGCCCGCGCCCTGCTCGTCCGTGTCCTTGCCTTCCGCCGCCTTCGCATCCACGCCTTGCGCGATGTCCGGGCTTTGCTGAGTCAACAAATTGGTGATGAAAACCTTGTCCGCATGAAACACGTCGTCATCATGCACATAGCCGATTTCGCGGATGCACTGGCGCACGATGTCCGTGATATTGACCTTGGCCTTGGTGGTGATTTCGCCGCCGACCACGACCATGTTGCTCTTGGCGTAGGTTTCGCAGGCGACGCGACTGTGCTTGTCCTGCGCCAAATGCGCATCCAGCACCGCATCAGAAATGGTATCGCAAACTTTGTCCGGATGGCCCTCGCCGACCGATTCAGAAGAAAAAATGAAACGCTTATTTAAACTCATGTAATTAACAGTTAAGATTAATGAACAACAGACATATTGACGTATCTTGATAGGAAGATATATTGGTTGGCGTAAACCGTCAACCCTTTAATTGGATTTTTCGCGTGATATATATTGGCGCGGAAAATGACGAATGAGTAAAACCGAATGACGAAGGAAAATACATGTCCTCGACGCTGAAATCTTTGCGGGCTTTGTCCGATCCCACGCGGCTGCGCATCATCGCGCTGCTGGAACGCAGCGAGCTTTCGGTCAATGAATTACAGGAAATCACGCAGATGGGGCAGTCCCGCATCTCCACCCATCTCGGTCTCCTCCAAGAATCCACCCTGCTCGAATCTCGCCGCGACGGCAAACGCACCTTCTACAAAATCGCCGCCGGCACCGATGACGACGCTCGCGACATCATCAAACTGGCGATTCGCGGTGCGAAGGAATTGCCGGAACATTCCGCCGACCAACTCAATTTAAAACGCGTCCTCGGCCGCCGCACCCAGCAAGCGCAAGTCTATTTCAATCAAGTCGCCGGCCGCTTCGACCGCAGTTACGGCCCGGGCCGTTCCTGGCAAGCCTTTGGCCAACTCCTCCTGCACGTCCTCCCGCCGATCGTCGTGGCCGACCTCGGTTCCGGCGAAGGTCTCTTGAGCGAACTCCTCGCCCGCCGCGCCAAACGCGTCATCGCCGTGGATAACTCCGAAAAAATGGTCGAGTTCGGCACGAATAAAGCGAAAAAGAACAAACTCAAAAATCTCGAATTCCGCCTCGGCAACCTCGAATCCCCGCCCATCGAACCCAACAGCGTGGACCTCGTCATCTTAAGTCAAGCACTCCATCACGCCACCAAACCCGAAATCGCCATCCGCAGCGCACATAATATATTGCGCCCCGGCGGCCAGATCATGATCCTCGATTTGCTCCAGCACACCTTCGAGCAAGCCCGCGAACTCTACGGTGACCGCTGGCTCGGCTTCACCGAAGGCGCGCTGCATGGGTGGCTCGAACAAGCCGGCTTCAAAAAAATCGAAACCAGCATCGTCGCCAGCGAAGAGCAACCGCCGCATTTTCAGACGGTCTTGGCGGGTGGGGAGAAATAGGCAATTGAAACCAAAACATTGCCATTGGCGAAAAAAGAAGTAAATTGACCGCAGTTGGATGACCAACGGACCCATATACCCTATGTTCACCATCTATCGAGCCAATGCGGATGAACTGGATGCTGAATTTCTGGCCAGCCTGAAATCAGCCTTCAAACACAAGCAAATCGAAATCGCCGTCTCCGAAGCCGACGAAACCGATTACTTGCTGCGTTCCCCCGCCAATCGTGAGCACCTCCTGGCCGCAGTGGCCGATGTCGAAAAAAATCAAAATCTCATCACTCCCGATCAGCGGCAATTTCAATGAGGACAGTGGTTTTCCAAGCTGCCGCTTTCACCGACTTTACCGCTTGGGCCACGTTGGATAAAAAGCTCTTTGAACGATTGACCCGGCTGATCAGTGAAACAGCCAAAGACCCCTTCGGCGGCATTGGCAAACCTGAACCGCTCAAATACGATCTCAAAGGTTGCTGGTCACGCCGTATCAATGACGAGCACCGTTTGGTTTACAAGGTGACCGATACCTCATTAATCGTTATTTCCTGCAAATATCATTACTGATGGCTCCATTCTGGACCGAGTGGATTTTCAGATCGTATTCTCATCCGCCAGCCCATTTCGGCGGGGTCTTGAGGTGAAAAAGTTTTTCCCCGGCCTTGCGCACCAGCAAAACGCCTTCATCCTCGCGATTCGCGTAATCCTCCACGTTGATGGTTTTTGGATCGCGATAACCGAGATTGATCTGTTTGCATTTCTCCGGGGAAATCTGGGTGGCAAGGGTCACACGGGCACGCGGCTTTTCGACGCCGTTTTCATATTTGCCGATACCATGAACATGGCAACTGTGGGCCAGCACACCCCAGGGATAATTTTTAAACTTGTCCCACTGCTTCAAAAAATATTCGCAACAATGGTAACCCACTTTGTCCAACGTCTCGCCATGACTGACGCAAATTTCCGAAACATGCGGAGCGTAAATAATTAACTCCCCGCCATCAGCCAGCACCGGCTCCAGCTTGTACATACACTTGCCCGCCGTCCAAATCTCGTCATACATCGGCGGCGCGCAGGAGAGGATGGTGTGGAACGGCTTGTCCTTGTAGGTGATGTTGCGTTCACGCGACAACTCGCTCGCCGCGTCCCAGGCGCCTTCCGGCGTCCCGGCATAAAGCCCGGCAAAATCATAACCATCCACCACCAGGCAAAAACAAAACTTTGGCACCGTGACCATCGCCGCCGCCCGATCCACGACCGCGCGAACCGGCGTCCACTTCTTCCCGATGATCATCGGATTCGACACCACCGCGCCAAGCCAATGGAAAAAATTCAGAACCTGCGGGCCGCTGATGCCTGGGAAAAGATATTTATTCCCGCCGGAGAACCCGACCACTTCATGCGGAAACACCGGCCCGATGATGATGATCTGGTCGTAATCGAAAACCAACCGGTTGATTTCCACCGGCACATCCATGGCAAAAAGTCCGCCCGACAGTTTGCTGATTTCCGCCGCCGGAATGTCGCCGATATGTTTCAGCGCCTTGGGCTCATTCCAAGCGTGGTTTAAAAACTTCACCTTTTGATAAGTTCCGCGTCGTTCCTCCAGTGAAATCTCCAGCCGTTTGCAAATCGCTTCCTCGCTCATCGGTTGGTGCGTGCCGAGGGCGATCATCACATCCAGCGCCTTCGTGCATTCGCCGATCTGCCGGTGCAAGGTCTGAAAAAGCAAACCAATCGGAGCGGTGCGAGTGGCATCGGGCACGATCACCAGCACGCGTTTGCCGCGGTACGAATCGGCAGGACAGGACTTGGCGACAATTTCCGCGACATCCTGCGGAGAAACCGATTGGCCGGGTGAAACAGTTTTAGAAAGAGTTTCCATGATCGAAATTAAATCGTCTGCGCCAAAAAACCACCATCCACCCGAATATCCGAACCGGTAACAAAACTACTGGCTTTCCCGCTCGCCAGAAAGACCGCCGCCCCAATCAACTCTTCCGCCGATCCAAACCGCCCCATCGGCGTGTGGGTCAAAATCGACTGCGCCCGAGGCGTCGGCGTGCCGTCATCTTTAAAGAGCAACTTGCGATTCTGTTCCGCCGGAAAAAATCCCGGCGTGATGGAATTAACGCGAACTTTTTTAGGCGCCCATTCGCGGGCGAGAAATTGAGTCAAACTGATCACCGCCGCCTTGGCCGCAGAATAAGCCACCACCCGCGACAGCGGCACATGGGCGGAAATACTGGCGATATTGATGATGCTCCCCTGCCCTCGCTCCACCATCCCCGGACCGAACTCCTGGCAGGGCAGCAAAACTCCACCGACCAGATTCATGTCAAAATTCCCACGCCAGCTTTCCAAAGGTATATTCTCAAATTTCAAATCGCCCGTGACGGTCGTCTTCGGATCATTCCCACCGGCGGCATTGACCAAAACCGTTGGGGCGCCGAACGCCTGATGAATCGCCTCGTGCGCTTGTTTCAATTCCTCGCGCACCAGGGCATCCGCCGCAAAAAACTTCGCCACTCCTTTTTGCTGGATAATACGCTGGACACAGGCCTCGCCGCGTTCGGCGTTGCGGCCGATGACGGCGACTTTCGCGCCGGCGCGGGCCAGGCCTTCGGCAATCTTTCCGCCAAGGACACCAGTGGCGCCGAGGACGACGGCGACTTCATTCGTGAGATCAAATAATTCCATCAATGAAAAGATAACCGGACTGGCGCAGGATTGAAGCAGAAAAGGTGCGGTTTGCACGAATTTATAGCGATCGCCATAACTCATTCCCGGCCAACAGCCGCCCCGATTCTCCCCTCCACTCTCGCGTGGGATGGAAGCGGCTTTCCGGGCGGAATATAATTGCAAATGTGGCGCCGACTGTTGAAGTTAGAGCCGTCCGGATCGCATGAAACATGCTTTTTAATTCCAACAATTTTTTAATCTTTTTCGCCCTTTTTTTGATTTGCTATTGGGTGGTGCGCCGTTCAATGCGGGCTCGAAACGCATTGATTCTCCTTGCCAGCTATGTGTTTTACTGCAGTTGGGATTATCGTTTCGGAGCATTGCTTTTATTTACGAGTTTGGCTGATTTTACGTTCGCCCGGTTGCTCGATCGCCGGACATCTTCCGGCTCGCGCAAAGCTTTTTTGACCGCCAGCTTGAGCTTGAATTTGGGCGTGCTCGGTTTTTTTAAGTATTTTAATTTCTTCAGCGACGGATTACGCACCCTGCTTCAGGAACATTTCGGGCGGCATCTCTCCTGGCCGGCGTTAGGCATCCTCCTGCCGATCGGGGTGTCGTTTTACACGTTTCAATCCATGAGCTATGTGATTGACGTTTATCGCCGAAAAATCCCCGCCTCCCGCAACATCATTGAGTTTCTTGCGTTTGTTTCATTCTTTCCGCAATTGGTGGCCGGGCCGATAGAACGGGCCGGACACATGTTAAATCAATTTTCCCGGCCCCTCAGTATTTCGATCGAAAACGTGGAAAACGGGGTTTGGCTGGTGATTTGGGGATTATTTGAGAAAGTCGTTCTCGCTGATAATTTAGCGCCCTTAAGTGATCTGATTTTAAATCATGCGGAGCCGTCACTGCCGCTCTTGCTGTTGGGCACGACCGCGTTCGCCTTGCAGATCTACTGTGATTTTGCCGGGTATTCAAATGTCGCCCGGGGCCTGGCCAGGTTGCTGGGCTTCGAGCTGATGATTAATTTCAACCTTCCTTACCTTGCCGTCAGTCTGCAAAAGTTCTGGCAACGCTGGCATATCAGCTTGTCCACCTGGATCAGGGATTATCTGTATATTCCGCTGGGAGGTAATCGCCGTGGAGAATCTCGCACGTGCCTGAATCTTGTCGTGGCCATGGGATTGGCCGGTCTGTGGCACGGGGCCGCTGCCAATTTTGTCCTTTGGGGCCTGTGGCATGGGTTTGGCCTGGTCGTAAATCGAACCTGGATCAGATTGCGGCCCCCGCAGCTTTCCCTGCCAACCTGGCTGGCGTGGTCTCTAACCATCAGCTTCGTGTGGGCAGGCTGGGCTTTATTCCGGGCGCGGTCATTGGATCAAATTGTTGGCCTGTTCTTGTCGCTTCGACACATGACCCTTCCTTCTTGGTGGCCAACTTATCTTGCCAGTTTGCTGGTCCTGGCTGGTCCGGTTATTCTTACCCACATTTTACAGTGGCGGCGCGGGCTGCCCGATACGTTTGGTCTCTTTGAACGTCCGGTCCGCCTTGCCGTTCAAGGCCTTCTGGTCTTATTGATATCCACCTGGTGGCGGATCGAGGAAAGCCCTTTCATCTATTTTCAATTCTAGCGATGCGCAGCCACAGTTACAATTTCAGCGCGAAACAATTGGTTTACGCCATGGCACCGGTGCTTATTGTTGCTTGTTTGTGCATTTTGGCGCTGCATGCAGCAAACGGGCTGGGCTTGTTGCCGGCCACTCCAGCAGCACTTCACCCAACCGAGACACAGCTTAGACATCAAGCCAAGGCATCCTGCAGCAGGCATCCTGCTCGTGTCGCTCTGATTGGTGACTCGACGTGTGTGGCCGGAATCGATGCTGCCACCCTCTCCAGTAAAATCGGGCTTCCGGCCATTAATTTGTCACTAATTGTCGGCATCGATCTTGAGTCCTATGCCCAAGAGACCGCTGATTTTGCGGCAGCCAATCCCCACCAGTTGGAATGGGTCATTCTTCTGGTCAATCCCGGCAAATTTTCGGGCAACGCGGAGAGCGCAAGTGAAATAACACTATGGCATACCATAAATGAGCAGCTTTACCTTGAAAGGAGCGGCGTTCATCCCTTCTGGGATTCTACCGACATGTTTGCCGTCGGTCTCATTCGCGAACGGCTGGCGCCTTATCTCTTGCCCCAGGCGCTCTCCCATCGAGGCGCCGCCTATTTTGGATTTGCGACTGAAGTGGACGCCTACATGACCGCTCACAATGGTTCTTTGATAGATTTTGGAGAATATGCCACCGTTTCGGGGTCGGCCCATCCGGTGGAATCCCATTCCTGGCCCATCGGCCCAGAATGCGAAACCGTTTGCCGCCACTTCCGCAGTTTGCTTGCCCCGGGAGTCAAGCTGGCCATTGGATTGACGCCGCTTCCGTTCTCCATCGCTCCCCGCAACTCCCACGAACAGACAGTGGCGACCCTTCGCCAATTGGCGCCCTGGATGCATGCTGATTTAATTTTAAGCAATCTTCCCGCCGTGCTTCCTAATCCGTGTTTTTCTTCGTCAGGCCATTTGAATGCTTCTGGTCAAACGCGTTTCACCGAAGCCTTGGCGCGCGAATTTCATCCAATTCATGATCAGAGAGAATAAGTTTCACACTGATATACAACAAGTTGAACCGCTGGCGGACGCATCTGGATACTGGCCTTATCGCTGTAAACCGTTGTCAAACAGTGGGCTTAAATTAAGCCAACTCATTGGATACAATTCTCCCTCTTCGCTCCATCGGATGTAGGGGAGAGGGCCGGGGCACTGCCATTTAGTTAAGCGACGGCTGAAGAAATGTATGTACTTTGTATTTACAATTTGCTTTAACCTGAGGATGCAAAAGACATCTCAGACCGTCCGTTGGCAGCCAG
>CAIYOY010000320.1 GCA_903927905.1 uncultured Verrucomicrobiales bacterium
GCAGATGATTTAGCGATATACTTGGGTAAATTTCCAACCTGTCACAAGGGCGGTCCCTACAGAATCGGCAAGGTTGGCGAGCCTCCGACCTGCTCCGCTGCAGGGTCCAGCCATGATTTGCATCTGGACGAATGGTGGATAAAAAACCACTTGCCCTCGACTGCATTCGACTACAAATCAAAGTAGTATTAACTGCGGGAACGTGATGCTTAGCACGGCGAAGGCGGGCTTGTTACGTCATAGCCTTGGGGACAGCGTATTCTACTGCCCGCCGCTGCTGCCGCCCATGCTCCCCGCTTGTTTGAGCAAGAGGAGGATGACGACCACGATGACCACCACGACGACGATGCCGATGATGATGAAAATTTTGGTGCCTTTGTTGCTCTTTTTGGCAAAGCCGCCTTTTTCGAAGGAGGCGGTTTTTGCGGCGCTTTCCTGGCCGAGTTTAACGCCCTGCTGGATGACCATGGTTTGGTCGGGAAGTTTTTTCGACTGGGAAGTGCTGGCGGCTGCCATTTTGGTGGCATCGCCGTCTTCGAGGCGCAATTCGATCTGGCCGAGGCGCAGGATCTGGCCGGGTTTGAGGACGGCTTCTTTGGTGACTTGCTGGCCGTTGATGTAGGTGCCGTTGGTGGAATTGAGATCGTGGACGATGACGTCGGTGCCGCGCAGGAGGATTTCGCAGTGATGGCTGGAGACGGAGGCCTCGGGAATGGGGAACATGTTGTCGTCCACCCGTCCGATCGTGGTTTTATCCACTTTCAGCTCGAGGGTCTTCCCGGTCATCCCTTCGCTCAACACAACTAATTTCGCCATAGGTCTTGGTGTCAGGGAATTATCGCAAGTCCGGTGGGCAAGTCAACCGGTTTTCGATGGGTTTGATTAAAGGAGGTGAAATTTAAAGGGGCGGTCAGTTGGGAGAGAATGGAACGGTCAAAAGCGGCAGAGGACTGACCGCAGTCCAAGACGCTTCGCGACGAACGAACGTCATCGGTGCAACGGAAGAAAGAGTTAGCGCCACACGGAGAAAGCTCGACCTCACCCCGACAGTCATTACGGTTGGTCGCTGCACCGCTCGCGGTGCTCTCTCCTCCGAGGAGAGGGAGCGACGTATCCAGCGCATTGGCTTGATTTAAGCCTAATGGACTTGGCCACGCTGTTCCGGGGGGCGGGACGCCCCCCTCTACGTCAGGCGAGACGCCTGACGCCACATCGTTGTGAGTTGCTTTTTTTAGAGAGCTCACGATTTTTTTATCAGTTCGCGGAATTCAGCGAATAGCGGCGTGGAATCGTGCGGGCCGGGGGAGGCTTCGGGATGATATTGGACGCAAAAGATCGGCTTCTTTTTGTGCCTCATGCCTTCGACGGTCTGGTCGTTGAGGTTGATGCGGTCCACTATTACGTCAGTCGGCAAGGAAGCGGGATCAACAGCGAAACCGTGGTTTTGGGAAGTGATTTCCACCCGACCGCTAACGAGGTCTTTGACCGGTTGATTGCCGCCGCGATGGCCGAATTTGAGTTTGAAAGTTTTGCCGCCAAAGGCCTGGCCAAGGATCTGGTGGCCGAGGCAGATGCCGAAAATCGGGATGCCGGATTTGACCAGGTCGCTGGCGGTCTGGACGGCGTAAACGAGGGCAGAAGGATCGCCGGGGCCGTTGGAAAGGAAAATGCCAGCGGGCTTAAATTTCAGCGCTTCTTCGGCGGTGGCGGTGGCGGGGACGACTTGGACTTTGAAGCCGTGCTGGCGCAAGCGGCGGAGAATGTTGTACTTCATCCCGTAATCGAAGGCGACGATGGGGATGTCGGCGGCGGGCAAAGTTTTGAGCGGTGTGTTTTTGTTCGCGCCACGAGCGAGTTCGAATTGGCCGCTTTGCTCGTCTTTTTCGTCCCACAAAAACGGTTTTTTGTGAGTGACTTCTTTGACGTAATCCACACCGATGAGGCCGGGCCAGTTTTTGGCGCGGGCAATGGCTTCTTCGTCGGAAATGTCTTTGGTGGAAATGAAACTTTTCAACGCGCCACGAACGCGGAGTTTTTTGGTGAGGGCACGAGTATCAATGCCCTGGATGCCGGGGATGCCGTTTTTTTCGAGGTATTCGGCGAGGGACTGGCGAGCGCGCCAGTTGCTGACGACGGGAGAAAGTTCGCGGATGACAAAACCGGCGACGTGCGGTTGCCAGGATTCGATGTCCTCGGGGTTGATGCCGTAATTGCCGATGAGCGGATAGGTCATGGTCACGATCTGACCTTTGTAGGAGGGATCGGTGAGGATTTCCTGGTAGCCGGTCATGGAGGTATTAAAGCAAACCTCGCCGCAGGCCTCGGCTTTGGCGCCAAAGCCAGGGCCGCGATACACGGAACCATCTTCGAGAGCTAAAATTGCGTTCATCATCAAAAACTGCGACGTGATGCTAAGGGGAATGGCACAAGGGTCAAGCCCGGAAGCGACTAGATTTCATCAGCATCGAACTTTGAAAAACAGTTGACGAATCACGGCTTAAATGCTTAGACTCGCTCTCATAATCACGTAAACAACTCTGGGACGCAAACTGTGTTCTGGTTCATAATTTGTCCATCGTACCAAATTAGAAATTTATGTCGTTGGCTGAAAAAC
>CAIYOY010000321.1 GCA_903927905.1 uncultured Verrucomicrobiales bacterium
TCGGCGACTTCCGCCGCCTTGAGCAACAGGTGCCCCAGGACTTTCTCGTCTTCCGGCTTGGCTTCGGCGATGCGCGGGATGTTTTTCTTCGGGATGATCAGCACGTGGGTCGGAGCTTTGGCGCTGATGTCGCGAAAGGCCAAAACCAGATCGTCCTCATAGACAATTTGCGCGGGGATTTCGCGGGCGATGATTTTTTCAAAAATGTTCACACCACCACCAAAGCACAGGATTCCCCCGCCCGCTCCGCATCCCAGCACTCGCGCAAGTATTCCACGATCTGGTCGTTCAATTTTTCGCAGCGCCGGTTCCAGCGGACCGAGCCGGACAATTGTTTGACACAGCCGCGCAATCCGCGAAAACGGATGACTTGCGGGGAATGTCGGAGATTGCGCTTCATTTCCTCGCGCAACGTGGGAAAGAAAAACAATTCGAACCCTTTGCCGGCATCATGGGCCAACACGCGCAAATCAGATTCCGCCACCTGCGGCTCGGAAGATTTGCTGGAAGAGACCTTCAAACCCAGGCTGCGCAGGACGGTTTCCAGCGCGCGGGCAAATTCGGCGACCGAAACAAAATACTGGTTCAACTCATGCTTGAAATAATGCAGCACCGCAGCGGAGGCGTTCTCGATCAAGGCGGGATCCACAATTTCAGCCGAGTCACCCATCAACTCCAACGTGACCCATTCGGCCGAACACGGAACATGTTCGCCGTTGGAAGTTTGGAAAATCAGGCAATCAGCTTTTAGTTGAATCATTTTCTGCCTCCAATTTTTTCACCTCTTTGACAAATTCCGTCGCTTCATCGAAGCGCCGATAGACACTGGCAAAGCGGACATACGCCACCGAGTCCAAGGCGCGCAATTCTTCCATGACCCGCTCGCCGATGGCCATGCCGGGGACTTCGCGGTCGTACTTGTCGGTGATTTGATCCACAATTTTTTCCGCCAAGTCTTCGATGACCGCCGGGCTGATGGGACGTTTTTGGCAGGCCTTCTTCAAACCGGACAAAAGTTTATCCTTGGAAAACTCTTCACGTCGGCCATCGCGTTTAACCACCATAAGCCCTTCGTGCTCAATCTCTTCGTAGGTGGTGAAGCGATGGGAACAGCCCAGACATTGGCGACGCCGACGGATGGTGGAGCCTTCGCGAGAGGAACGCGAATCAATCACCTTGTCATCTTGATTCCCGCATTTGGGACAACGCATATTAAATTACGAACTACACTACTGAATGTAGCTGGCAACTTGGTAGCAACAAAGGGTTGTGGCGTCAAGCCAGCTTTTGCCGTTTTTTCTTCAATTCAACCAGCAGTGCTTTCAGGGGCAAGGTGTTGATAATGTCGGATTTTTCCAGCCAGCCTTTGCGGGCCATCCCAGCGCCGAGACGCAGGAAACCGGCGTGTTCGTTTTTGTGCGCGTCGCAGTTGATGACGCATTTCACGCCCTTTTCCTTGGCGTATTGCCAGAGGCGCCAATCCATGTCGAAACGATACGGGTTGGAGTTCAATTCAATCCAAGTGCCAGTCGCGGCGCAGGCGTCTATGACGGCGTGTTGATTCAACTTGTAGGGTTCACGCTCCAGCAAGAGGCGACCGGTCATGTGGCCGAGAATGTGGACGTAGGGATTTTCCACGGCTTTGATGATCCGCTTGGTCATCTCCTCTTCGCTTTGGGTGAATCCCTGGTGAACACTTGCGACAACCACATCGAGTTCGGCGAGGAGGTCGTTGTCGAAATCGAGTTTGCCGCCGTTGAGAATGTCCACTTCGGAGCCAGTCAACAATCGGAATTCATCGCCGTCTTTAGCTAGTTTATCGTTTATCTTTTTGATTTCCGGCAACTGTTTGCGCAACCGCGCTGGGTCTAGTCCGTTGGCCTGGAAGGAAGATTTGGAATGATCGGTGATGGCCCAGTAGGCCAGGCCCAATTCCTGCATGTGTTGGGCAATCTCTTCGAGCGTTTCCCGGCCGTCACTCCAGTTGGAGTGGTTGTGCAGGGAGCCTTTCAGTTCAGTCCATTCGATCAGGCGCGGCATTTTGTTTTTTTCAGCGGCGACGAATTCGCCGTGGTCTTCGCGCATTTCCGGCGGGACGTAGGCGAGGTCCAGCTTCTGGAAAATTTCTTCCTCGGTTTTGCAGGAGACCAAGAGCTTCGGGTCGCGTGTTTCCACGTCGGATTTGAAGAGGCCGTATTCGTTTAAGCGCAAGCCGCGCTGGATGGCCCGCTGGCGCATGACGATGTTGTGTTCTTTGCTGCCGGTGAAATAGGCGAGGGCAAATGGAAATTCCGCGTCGCTCACCACCCGCAGATCGGCCTGGATTCCGCCACCCATGAAAACGCTGGCCTTGGTTTCGCCCTTGGCGGTGACATTCATGATGCCGGGTTGATTGACAAAGAACGCGATGATCTCCGCCGGATTTTTCGAGGAGACCAGAAAATCAATATCACCGATGACTTCCTTCGACCGCCGCAAACTTCCCGCCGTGCTGCAACGGATGACATCCGGGTGGCTGCGCAAATTTTCCAGGATCGGCTCGGCCACGGCCAGGGCATCGCTCAACAAATGGCGCGAGGCGTATTGTTGACGGAACTTGATGCCCTCGACAATTTTACTTTGCGTCTTCTCGCCAAAACCGTCCAGCACGGCGACCTTCCCGGCGAGGCAGGCTTTTTCCAATTGATCCACCGTTTCCACGCCAAGTTTTTCGTAGAGGGCTTTGATCTTTTTTGGCCCGAGACCGGGAATATTCAGCATCTCCAGCAAGCCCGGCGGCATGGACGCTTTCAGCTCCTCGTAATACGCGCATTTTCCCTTGGCCAGCATCTCCACGATCCGATCGTGGATGCTCTCGCCGATGCCTTTGATATGCTCCGCCCCGGGCGCGAACAATTCATCGAGCGGGCGGTTGAGGGATTGGAGGGTGCGGGCGGCATTGGTATAGGCGCGGGCCTTGAAAGGATTTTCCCCCTTCAATTCCAGCAACACGGCAATTTCCGTCAACACCTCGGCAATTTGATCTCGATTCATACCTGAAAAGAATTGTGGCCCAGCCCGGGCATTTTTCAATCACGCTTTACGCTATTTTACCGGAGTGCGACTGTCCCCAGTCGCAGCGATGTTCACACGCAGAAAGGCTCAAGGATTTACTTGACTTCTCCGGCCACTCCACCCTGCTGCGACTGAGGACAGTCGCACTCCGGCCCGGCACTTTAAATCGCGCCCTTACACTGCCGTCACGAATTTTCACGGTGATTTCAGCCGGAAGAACACGTGGGGATTCAGCAAATCATTGGTATAACAATTATTGGTGCCAACCACGCCGGGCGAAGCGAAGGGGGCCGCCCAATTGGTGGACGCCATGTTGGTGCTGGATTGCAAAATAAAATTCACCGTCGAGACCGGCCACGACACCAGCGCGGAATTACCCAACCGTTGAATCTTCAGCTTGCGCTGGATGTCGGAAATGACCGAGACGAAACCATAAACCAGATTGTTGTCCGCGTGGATGTCGGGTTCGGCGACCGCCGCGAAGGCGCTGTTGGTGAAGGAACCCAACACGGATGCGGTAGTCTGGATGGTCAGCGTGGCACTGGTATTATTAGTCATGACGCCGATGTAGTTGGTCACGGTGTTGTTGGTGAAAACGCAGGTCCCCATGGTGCTGGTGGCGGAAATAAAGGTAAAGGCGGCGGAAAGTCCGCATTCGATGGAAACGCCGGTGCTGATGGAAGGGCCTTCGTTAGTCAACAATAATGTATAGGTGACAGGCTGCCCCAGGATGGCCACGGCGGGGGTGATGGTTTCGTAGAGGATAAGTTCGCTGGATGAGGTGAAGGTGAAGGAGTTGCTGCTGGTGTCCGTGCCGTACGGAGTGATGACCTGGAGAGGCCCATTGGTCGCGCCCACCGGAACGGTGACTTGCAACTGGTTCGTCCCGGTGACCGTCGGCACGGCGGTGGTTCCAGGGCCAAATTTCACCCCGCTGACATTGAACAAACTGGTCCCATTCACGGTCACCACCGTGCCCACCGGCCCGATCACCGGGCTGAAATTATAAATCTTTGGCAAGATGACAAAATTGCTGTTGGCGATGAATGATCCGGCCGGGGTGGTGACCACCACGCCACCGGTGGTGGCATTGGTCGGAATGGTTGCGACCAATTGGGTGGCGGTGCCGCTGAACAAATAGGACGTGCCATTGACCTGGACGCTGAGGGCGTTGGTCAGGTTCCGACCGTTGATGGCAAAGGTCCCGTTCACGATGCCATTGGTGGGAGAGAAGCTGTCAACATGCGGTTGGATGTAAAAATTGAAGGCACTGACGCCGGTGCCGGAACCGGTGGTCACACTGATCGGGCCGGAGGTGGCCGCGCCCGGGACATAAGCCTGCAAGGTGCCGGGATCGGTCGGTGTCAAGAATATGGCGGCGACGCCGTTGAATTTCACGGCGCTGACCGCGTTGGCGAAATTGCCGCCCGTGATGGTGATCAACTGCCCGCGCACGCCGGTGGCGGGGGAACAATTGGTGATCAGGGGCGCGCCGGTGGTGACGTTGAAATTCGAGCTGGTGGTGAACGTATTCGCCCCGACCGTGACTTTGATCGGGCCATTGGTGGCGCCCGATGGAACGGTTGTGTAAATTTGCGTATCGGAGGTGTTCGTGGCGCCGGCCGTCGTGTTGTTAAATTTAAGACCGGAAAGGCCAGTGAAGTTAAAACCGTTGATGATGACCGAGTCGCCCGGCGCGCCAAAGATGGGCGAAAAATCCGTCACCACCGGACCGGCACCGGTGATGAAACTATTCGTGCTGCTCCCGGTCCCGGAGGTGTTGGTCACGGTAATGACACCAGTCGTGGCACCACTTGGCACCTGAATCGTGATTTGCGTGGCGCTCGGCTGGCTGGTCCAGGCGGCCCCATGGCCATTGAACGATAAGCCGGTGGCGGTTGAAAAATTATATCCGTTGACGGTAATGGAATCGCCCGCCTTGCCATACGCCGGAGAAAAATCGGTGACAATCGGCTTGGCTCCGGTGGTAAAATTGCTGCTGGTGGTAAATCCGCCATGTGAATTGGTGACCGTGATCGCCCCGGTAACCGCGCCGGCGGGGACCGTCACCTGGAGTTGCGTCAGCGAGACAATCGTCGGGGCGGCGGCGGAAACGGCGCCAAATTTTATGGTCGTTCCGCTGATAAAGTTTGCTCCGTGAATCAGCACCGAGGTCCCGTTTGTGCCCACCGTCGGCGAAAAATCGGTGATCAGCGGAAAGTTGCTCGAGACAAAACTATCGGCGCTGACGGCACTGCCCGCGCTGGTGGTGACGGTGATCGGGCCGTTCGATGCTCCCACCGGCACGGTGACGGTGACCTGGCTGACGGAAACAACCGTGCCCGTGACCACGATACTGCCGTTGGTGCCAGGGAAAGTAACGGTCGTGGTGTTCGCAAAATTGGCTCCGCTGATGGCGATCTGGAGCGGCGACGCGCCCGTCTCCGGGGTAAAACTGTCAAGGCGCGGCGCGACCAGGAAATTGGACGTGCTGTTATTCGAACCATTCACCGAGATCGGCCCGCTGAGCGCGCCGGGAGGGACGACGACCAATAGTTGACTCGACGAGATGATATCGAAATCGGCCAGGGTTTGTTGATTAAAGAAAACGTTGGTCGTGGCGGCGGAACTAAAACCTGATCCGGTGACCGTCACCAAATTCCCCGGCTGGCCAAAACCGGGCGAAAACGAAACCGTGGCCTTTGCCAGCCCCGGCCACAACAGCAGAAAGCAAAGATATTTAACCGCAAAGAACGCAGAGAACTCAAAAACAGAGCGAGTTTTCTTTGCGCTCTTTGCTCGCACCTGTGGTGCGCATCTGGATATTGTGCTCACCTTCTTTGCGGTTAAAAAATGCTTCTTCAAGCGGTGAATGGGCGGTTAAACAAATCTCCTCGTTACTTATAGCTGCCAATGACAAATTCTCGAATCAGGCTCAACTCCGATTCACCGGCAATCGTATGCGCTTTATTGAATTCTTTCCAGTCAATTCGCACGCCCATTTCGTTCATCATGGCCACGTCGGTCCGCACGTCTTCGATCGGGATAATGGGATCCTGCGTGCCATGCGTCATCAACCGCCGCTGTTCCCGCGCCACGGGTGACAATTCGCGGATCAACTGTTCCGGCTCAAACAGATAGCCACTGACCCCGACGATGCCGGCAAGTTTTTTGGGATAACGAAAGGCGACTTCCATGGACATGAGGCAGCCTTGCGAGAAACCGAACATCAGGATGTCCTGGGCGGCGAAGCCTTTTTTTTGCATCGCGTCCAGCAGTTGAAACAGCAACTTACGGCTCCGTTCGATGCCCGGGCCGGGGTTGTTATAAAGATCATACCAGGAAAAACCGGTGTAATAAGGGTCGGGCGCATTGACCAACAGATAATTCATCCACGGCAATTGCAACGCTTCGGGCAGCCAGCGATAGCCCTCCATGCTGTCCCCCAGCCCGTGCAGCACGATCATCAGGCGTTTTTCCGCCGGCTTTGTCGCCGGTATGAGTTCGGTCGTAAGCATAATTCTATTTTCCTAAAAGCGGGCGGGCGGCGAGTTTGAGTTTGGGATATTGGCCCTTTGTTTTACGAGTTCCTTCAACTTCGATGCGCTCGGCGGCGAATTTTATAAATTCATTTTGGCTGCGGCGGTGGGGTGCGCCTTTTTTACGGCGTTCTTTTTTGTAGGAGCCGTCGGCCTGCAAAAAACGCGCCTTCACGTTGTCACTCATCACGGTTTCAAGCAATTCGCTGCGGAGCCGTTCGCGCAGGTTGCCGTCCTCGATGGGGAACATGATTTCGATGCGTTTGAAAAAATTGCGCGGCATCCAATCGGCGCTGCTGACAAAAATTTCGGGTTGCAGGGCGTTCTCAAAATAAAACACGCGGCTGTGTTCCAGAAAGCGATCCACGATGCTGCGCACGGTGATGCGGGAGCTGACGCCTTTTATCCCGGGACGCAGGCAGCACACGCCGCGCACGATCAAATCGATTTTCACGCCCGCCTGCGAAGCGCGGTAGAGGGCTTCGATCACCGGGCGATCCACCAACGCATTCATCTTGGCGATGATGCGCGCGGGCAGACCCTTTTTTGCGTTATCGGTTTCGCGTTCGATCAAGGCGAGGACTTGTTTGTGCAATTCAAACGGTGCAACCACGAATTTTCGCGTGCCTTGGAATTGGCAAATTCCAGTCAACAAATTAAACAGATTGGTCGCGTCTTCGCCAAAGGCCGAGCGCGCGGTGAACAGGCCGAGGTCGGTGTAAACCCTCGCGGTATTGGGATTGTAATTGCCGGTGCTGAGATGAAGATAGCGGCGAATGGCGTCTTCATCCTTGCGCACGACGAGACACATTTTCGCGTGGATCTTATAGCCGACCAACCCATAGACGACGTGGACACCGGCTTCTTCGAGGCGCTGCGCCCAGTGAATATTGCTGGCTTCGTCGAAGCGCGCCTTCAATTCCACCACGGCGGTGACTTGTTTGCCGTTGCGCACGGCGTTCATCAACGCGCCGACAATCTGCGGATCGCCGCCGGTGCGATACAGCGTTTGCTTGATTGCGAGGACGTTCGGATCGTTGGCTGCTTGCTCGAGAAAATCCACCACGCTGCCGAAACTTTCGTAAGGATGATGCAGCAGAATATCGCGCTGACGGATGATGGAAAACAGATCGGTTTCATCGCGTAACGCAGCGGCAGTGGGCGCGACGAAGGGCGGGTCGCGCAATTCCGGCGAGTGATCGCCCTGGCAAATTTCAGCGAGGCGCGTCGGATTGACCGGGCCGTCAATGATGAAGAGGTCGTCTTCTTTGAGATTCAGATTTTCCAGCAGTTGCGCCTGAATTTCCTTCGGACAATTCTCCTCCAGTTCAAGCCGCACCGCATCACCACGCCGGCGATTGTGCAATTCATTTTCCACCGCCTTGAGCAGATTGGTGACTTCTTCCTCATCAATGTAAAGTTCGCTGTTACGCGTGACGCGGAAATGCCAGTAGCCGAGAATTTTCGTTCCGGGAAAAAGATCAGCCAGATAATGCCCGACCAGGTCGCCGAGGAAAATATAGTGCTGCAGCTTTGAGTCCGGGCGAGGGAGTTTGACCAGTCGCGGCAAAATGCGTGGCATCTGCACCACCGCGAGTCGGCGGCACAATTCCCCACCCTCCATGATTTCCAATTGCACGATGGTGTTGAGTGATTTATTCAACAACTGCGGAAAAGGATGCGCCGGATCGAGGCCGAGCGGAGTCAGCACCGGACGCACTTGGCCGCGATAGAAATTCTCCACCCAGGCCGTGTCGGTTTTGGACAACTCCTTGAATTTAAAAAACCGGATGCCGTGGTCGGCGAGCGTCGGCACCAAATCTTCGCGCCAACAGCGATATTGTTTTTCCACCAGGAGCCGGACTTTGCGGTTGATCGCCTGCAAACTTTCCGTCGCCGTCAACCCATCGAGCGACCGTTCCACCACGCTGCTTTCCATCTGTTGCTTCAAGCCGGCCACGCGGATCTCAAAAAACTCATCGAGGTTCGCGCTGAAGATGCAGAAGAACTTGACGCGCTCAAGCAAGGGAGTTTTGTCATCCAGCGCCTCGCCGAGAACGCGCTGATTAAACTCGAGCCAGCTCAACTCGCGGTTGAGAAAGTGCTTCGGTTCAAATGTTTCGATGGCCGATGACATGAGGGATTAGGTTAGCGGATTGGGTGGCGGTTTAAAGTTTAGATTTTTCATGGAATAAGCCTCGTTAGCTCGCGTTAGGTGTCGTTAGGTCGAGTTTGCTGAAGTTTCGCTTCGTTGGACGAGGCTCTGGCTTCGGCCCGCGCGGCCAAGATCTGGTTCATGGCATCATCGCGGCCGAGGCGGCGCAATTCGGCATGGCGGTCTTTTTCTTCGCGCTGTTTTTGGAGGTGGAGGACGTGGTCGAATTTTCTAGCTTCGAGGTTGGCGTGCTGGCGGCGGGTGCGTTGGGCGATGAGTTTGGCCAGGCGGTCGGTGAGGCGGAAGAAGGCATCGGGATCGGAGGCGAAAAGGGTTTTGAGGGTTTGAGGATCCAGATCTTGTACGCCTTGGGTGATGAGATTGAGGATGAGATTTTCACAAAGATCGCCGGAACGAGGGGCGCCGTCGGGGGTGATCTGGCCGAGGAGGGCGGAAGCTTCGAGGGAGCGGGGGTGGGAACGCTCGAATTGTTCCTGTTGCTTCAGCCATTCGCGATAGCCGCCGCGAGACCATTGGCCGATATTTTCCGGGAGGATGAATTCGTCGAGTTCGTAATCGTTGTTCAGGCGGTGGGCGATGACGGGATAGGTGTGGCCGTTGCGGAGGGATTGGTTGATGAGGTTGCGCAGTTCGACGGGGAAGCGGGCGATTTTGCCGGAACGGCGGCGTTTTGAGGGAGGAATGTCGTTTGGTGTGTTCATAAAGTTTTTGATTTTATTGGAGCAGAAAGACGGGAAGGTGTCGTGTACATGGTGGACACGGTTCCTTACCACGACAATGTGCATCTTTGGTATGGGGGGACAATAAATTTGAACACGCCATTTACTGATGGGGGTGCCTCCGTCACGTCATTTCAACGGTCGAATTGGTGGGAATCTTACGAAGATTATGGTTCGTATTCGGGCTTATTCGCCGGTTTTTATTACAGCCTTATTGGTAGGGGTAATCGCATGACCACGGATCAACCGTTAGGGTTTGGATTTCCAGCAATCGTTGACGGATACAATCAGTATTGGGATATTGGGGCTGGAACTTCTCTCAATCGCACTGCACTGTCCACGAATATCGGAACGTGGCCAAATATTATCAAATTTAATGTTACCGGGACAAATGTTGTTATGGCTGGAAGTTCGGTGGTCACAAAGTTTTATTATCAATATGCTGGCTCCTCGAATGTGACGGTCCAAATATATTTCGACCGCGATTTCAATCCTTACAATTCAAACGGCACGCTTGTAGTTCAAGGTCTTGTTCCCAAAACGGGTTCTGGATCTGTGAATTATTATCAAAATCTTGGTCTGACGACTACGAATCTGCCACTGGGCACGTATGCCATCTACGCAAAGATCACGGACGGGGTTCACTCTCGTTATCTTTATACGCCTGAATTGGTCACAATAATTTCCCCTCAGCCACCGCCCGTTCTTGACGTTCTAAAATTAAACAGCACCCAGATTCGGATCGGTGTAAACGGCATTTCGGGTCAATCAATCTTGCTTCAAACTTCAACTAATTTGCAAAGCTGGTCGCCGCTAGTGACAAACATTTTGACGTCAGGACGATGGACGTACACGAACACTGTTCCAGCCAATTTCAGTAGAAAATTTTATCGGGCTATTCTTAACCCGTGATGACGATTCTAAGGCATCGCGAACCTTTGGACGAGGCCGAGTCAGCCACAGAACGAAGAGACTGGCATCGCAGCCAAATGAATGGTAAAAGAAGAGAATGAAAACGATCCATGCAGTTTATGAAAGCGGCGTGTTCCGGCCTCTGGAAGCGGTCGAACTGCCGGAGCGCACGGAAGTGGAGTTTGAACCGCGCCCGACGGCATCAACGGAAAATCATAAAGGCGAACTGGACGGCATTTATGCCATTTTAGGCGAACGCTATCAATCAGGGGAAAAGGATGTGGCGGCGCGCCATAATGAGCATCAACCATGACCGTATTTTTGGACACGGTCGGTCTTTTGGCGGTTTGGGATGAGAGCGACCAATGGCATCGCTCGGCGCAGAAATGTTTTCTGGAATTAGTATCGAAGAAGGCGGATTTGGTCACCAGCAGTTTTGTTTTATTGGAATGCGGCAATGCCGCAGCCCGCAGGCCTTATCGCGCGGCGGTCAGCCGATTGCGCCAGCAGATGG
This sequence comes from uncultured Verrucomicrobiales bacterium, assembly GCA_903927905.1. GTDB lineage: Bacteria > Verrucomicrobiota > Verrucomicrobiia > Limisphaerales > Palsa-1400 > CAIYOY01. The sequence continues at coordinate 10,915 of CAIYOY010000321.1, forward strand.
AATTGGGAAATCGTTTAATCGTTCCTACTGCGGAAGATTGGCAAGCAGCATGGTTGGGATATAGCCGGGGTAAAACGGATAGCGCAGGAATTGTGGATCAGGTTTCGTTCACAGTTATGCGGCGTCTGGGAATTTCCAAAGTCTTCACCAACGACGGACATTTTCGGACGGCTGGGTTTGAGACCTTGTTTTAATCTCTCCAAAAAGGCCCTCAAATCTGCGGCAGATTGCACGTAAACTGATAGGTGCCGGAGTCCACTTCGATGGCGGAGTAGCCATCTTCCACTGTGGCGTTGCGCACGCCGACAGCTTTGGTCGCCGGTTTTCCGTTTTCCATGACCCACTTAAGATTCGAAGAGGGAACGTAAATGGTCGCGGTGGTGTTGGGCGGGACGGTGACTTTGAGGGAGAAGTTGAAGCCTTCGTGTTTCCATTCGCTGGCGATCAGGCCGTACATACATTGATGGGTGGCTTTGGCCCAGGTCATGCCGCTGGCGACGTGGGGTTTGATGATGAAATGTTTGAAGCCGGGCGAGGTCGGGTCGGGACCGATGCCGGCGATGGTTTTGTAAAACCATGCGCAGATGTCGCCATACATGATGTGATTGCGGGAATCGTTGCCGTTCCATTGTTCCCACAAGGTGGTCGCGCCCTGGTCAATCCACCAACCCCAACTCGGCTGGGTGTGCTGGTTGGCCATGGCGTAGGCGTAACTGAAACGGTTGTTGTCCGAGAGGGTGTTGAGGATGTATTTCGCGCCGAGGATGCCGGTGTCAATATGATAGTCGTTGCGCTTGATCATGTTCACCAGATTGGACATGACCAAGGTGGTGTTGGTTTTTTCGACCAACCCTTGATAGAGCGCGCAACTCATGGAGGTCTGGCTGACGTCGTGGGTGACGAATTTGTTGGTGGAATAACCGTAAAGTCCGGTGGCGGGATTGTAGAAATTTTTATTGAAAGCGTCTTTGATCGCGCCGGCGAGGTCTTCGTATTTGTGAGCTTCGCGGTCTTTGCCCAAGAGGGAAGCGGCTTTGGCAACGATGAGCGCGTCCTGATAATAATAGCCGGTGGAAGTGATTTCCCGCGAGGTCGTGGTTTTGGCTTGCGCCCAATCGTTCAGGCCAAGGTCAACAATGCCATTCTTCGACTTGGAAGTGAGATAATCCACGTAGCGCTTCAACCCTTCGTAGTGGCTGGTCAACACGCGGGTGTCGCCGGAGTATTCCCAAAGGTAAAACGGAATCAGCAGGAAGGAACTGTCCCAGGCCGGACCGTTGCCCCATTTGTAACCCCAACCGGCGGTCGGCACGATGCCGGGAAGTTCGCCGGATTCGCGCTGTTCATCGCCCAGGTCGTTGATCCATTTGGCATAGACGGCGGTGGAATCATAGTTGAGCAAACCCTGTTCGCAGGCAAGATGGGCATCGCCGGTCCAGCCGTTTTTCTCGCGATGCGGGCAATCGGTCGGGATGCCCTGCAAATTGCTGAGGTAAGACCAGCGGCCATTGCGCCAGACTTTATTGAACATCTCATTGGAACATTCAAAGGTCCCGACCTCTGGCACGGCGGAATGAATGAAACAACCGGTCAAATTTTTCAACGTCAGGGGAATCTCGCTGTGGACTTCGACATATTGAAAGCCGTAATAGCTGAAGCGCGCGTGCCATTTTTCCGGGCCGTTGCCTTCCAGGGTGTAACTGTCCGTCTGAAATTGCTGACCGTTATCCACCTTCATGATGTGTTCGGAGATGATGGTCTGATCCACAGTGCCGTCGGCGGCCAGGCGCTCGCCATACTTCATGGTCACGGCTTTGCCCGCCTTGCCTTCAATGGTCAATTCGGCGAACCCGGCAAAATTCTGGCCAAAATCATAAACATAAACGTCCGGCTTGACCTGCACGATTTTGACCGGCTCGATTTTTTTATCCAACTTGATGGGCGGCATCATTTGCGCCGCCAATTTCCCCTTCGGCGCCTCCACTGCCAAGGCGGGTGACCAGGAGGAATCGTTGAAATTGACCGTGGTCCAGTTGGTTTTTTCCAGGCGGGCGTCGTAGATCTCGCCGCCGTAAATACTGTCAAACAACACGGCGCCGGTGGAGGTTTTCCATTTGTCATCGGTCACCGTGTAGAACTTGGAGCCGTCCTTGAACTCGATGTAGAGTTGCATCAGGAGTTTGGGCGCAGCGCGCCATGGAGCCTTGTCGAAATCCCAAACGGCGCGGGTATGGACGTTATACCAGCCGTTGCCCAGCATGACGCCGATGGCGTTTTGGCCGGACTTGAGCGCGGCGGTGACATCGTAGGTGTTGTAAAGGACGCGTTTGTCGTAGCGGGTGAAACCGGGGTCGAGGAGGTGATCACCGATGCGCTGGCCATTAAGGTAAAGCTCGTAATAACCGAGGCCGCAAATATAAGCGCGGGCCAATTTGACTTCGCTGGCGACGTTGAATTGCTTGCGGAAAAGCGGGGCGGGATTGGAATTGGTGTCGGTGGTGCGGGCGATCCATTGGCCGCCGGCCCAATCCATCGGTTGCAACAAACCGATTTCCCAATAAGCCGGGCGGCTGTAAGCGGACGGCTTTCCGTTCATGTCCCAGACGCGGACTTTCCAAAAGCATTGCGACCGCGCGTGCAACGGTTTGCCCGCATAGGCGACCTGGATGGAATGATTCGAATCCACCCGGCCCGAATCCCAAAGATCGCCCTTGTCTTGATCCAAGATTTCAGGGTCGCTGGCGACGAGGATCTGATAGCCGTTTTGGGTTTCGCCGCGTTCATTGGATACGAGCTGCCAGCTCAAGCGGGGTTGCAGGACATCAATGCCGATGGGGTCAGTCAAATATTCGCAGCGCAGATGGTCAAGGGTGACCGCGTGGGAAGCGTGGGCCACGGGCAAAAAAGAAATGGATCCCAATGCCGCGAGCATCAGGCACAACCGACCTTTGGCCAACAAATGTCTCATGGGCGTGATTAGACATGGAAACTTTAGGAATTGCAATTCTTTGGTCAGGGTTAACAGGGTTGTGATTATAAGTGGGTGCAACCGAAAAAGCGGCAGAGGCCTGGCCGCAGTCCAAAAGCTTCGCCATTATTTACGCCCTCGACAACGCTTGCGTCTTGGACTGCGGCCAGTCCTCTGCCGCTTTTTTCCGGCACCAACGATTAAATGGAATCCTTTCCTCACCCACTTATAATCACACCTGGTTAGCAGAAAACTGGAAGGAGGCTATACGGTATTCACCCCATATACAGGTCGCTGCAATGGGCCGACACTGCTGGCGACGTCTCTATGCCGATATGAAAAAAAATGGTCAGCCACGCACTTCCCCCATCACCCTTTTGCCCAAGTGCCCCACCGGCATCCAGGGTCTCGATGAAATCACCGGCGGTGGATTGCCGCGCGGACGGCCCACGCTGATCTGCGGCGGCGCGGGTTGCGGCAAGACGTTGTTTGGCGCGGAATTTCTCGTGCGCGGCGCGGTGCAGTTCGACGAGCCGGGCGTGTTGATGGCTTTCGAGGAGACGGAAAAGGAATTGACCGCAAATGTGGCGTCGCTCGGTTTTGATTTGGCGGGCCTGGTCCGGCGCAAAATGATAGTGGTGGATTACGTCCACATCGAACCGGGTGATACGCAGCAAAGCGGCGATTACGATCTCGAAGGGTTGTTCGTCCGACTCGGTCACGCGATTGATTCCATCGGGGCCAAGCGGGTGGTGCTGGACACGCTGGAAGTACTTTTTGCCAGTCTGCCCAACGAGGCGATTTTGCGTTCCGAGTTGCGCCGACTTTTCCGCTGGCTCAAGGAAAAGGGTGTGACCGCCGTCATCACGGCGGAGCGCGGACGTGAATCACTCACGCGTCACGGACTGGAGGAATATGTCTCCGATTGTGTCATTCTGCTCGACCACCGGGTCAACGACCAGATCGCCACGCGGCATCTGCGGGTGGTGAAATATCGCGGCGCGTTGCACGGCACCAATGAATTTCCATTTCTCATCGGCGAAGAAGGCTTGAGTGTGCTGCCCATCACCTCGCTGGCGTTGAATCACAAGGTGTCAAACGAACGCATTGCCACCGGCATCCCCCGGCTCGACGCCATGCTCGGTGGGCGGGGATTTTTTCGCGGCAGCAGCATCCTGCTCTCGGGTACGGCGGGCACCGGCAAGACCATCATCTCCTCCAATTTTGCCCAAGCCGCCGGACGGCGCGGGGAACGCACGCTTTTCTTTTCGTTCGAGGAATCGCCCAACCAGATCATCCGCAACATGCACTCCATCGGCTTGCGCCTGGAACCGTTGGTCAAAAAGGGACTGCTCCGCTTTCATTCGCAACGGCCCTCGCTCTACGGGTTGGAAATGCACTTGGCCACCATGTTCAAGGAGATCGCCGCGTTCAAACCCCAGGTGGTCATCGTGGATCCCATCACCAGCCTGATGGATCTTGGCACCGTTTCCGAGGGCAAGGGAATGGTGACGCGGTTGATTGATTATCTGAAGGCGGGACAAGTGACCACGCTTTTCACCAGCCTGACCCAGGGTGGTCACGCTCTGCAACAAAGCGAAGCCGGTATGTCTTCGCTGATGGACGCGTGGCTGTTGTTGCAAGACTTTGAAGGCAACGGCGAACGCAATCGCGTGCTCTACGTGCTCAAGGCGCGCGGCATGAAACACTCGAACCAAATCCGCGAGTTCTTGATTTCGGACCACGGCATTGACGTGGTGGACGCCTATATCGGAGCCAGCGGCGTGTTGACCGGCTCGGCTCGCGTGGCGCAAAGCGATCTCGAAAAAGCCGCCATGCTGGCCAGCCAGCAGGAAGCCGCCATGCTCGAGCGCGAAGTGGAACGCAAACGCAAGGCGCTCGAACGACAGATCAGCGATCTGCGCTCGGATTACGAAGGCGAAGCGCTGGAACTGCGGCGCATCGCCGAACAGGTTGGGACCCGCACGCTCTTGCTCGGCACGGAACGGGCGGCTTCCGGACTCCTGCGTCAGGCGGACATCAAGGTGGGGCCCGTCGCGCGGGACAAACCCAGAACTGGAAAAAGAAATTGATGAAAACTAAAGCGATCAAAAAACGCGCTCCGAGGCCCGCCAAACTCTGGCAATTGCGCCTTTACGTGATGGATCAGACGCCCAGATCGGTGACCGCGTTGACCAACTTGAAGAAAGTTTGCGAACGCCAGCTCAAGGGGCTTTATCGCATCACGGTGATTGATTTGTTGAAAAACCCCCAGTTGGCCAAAGGCGATCAGATTCTCGCCGTCCCCACGGTGGTGCGCAAATTGCCGGCTCCGGTGCGGACCATCATCGGGGATTTGTCCGATACAGAACACTTGCTCGTCGGGCTGGATTTGCGGGCGGATGATTAATCGAGAAAAACAACCGTGAAAGCAAAGAAAAAACCCGCCGCCGCCAGGACTTTAAAAAAGCTCCCGGCTAAACGGCCCGTCGGCAAATATGTTTTGCGCTTGTACGTGGCCGGGGCCACCGAAAGATCGCGTCAGGCGGTCCAGCGCGTCCGCGAATTGTGCCAAACCGAACTCGCCGGCCATTGCCAGTTGGCTGTGATTGACATCTATCAACAACCCAAACTGGCGCGCGCCAACCAGATCGTCGCGACTCCGACACTGGTCATAGAATTTCCCAAGCCGGTGCGCCGATTCATCGGCAACTTGTCAAACACCACCGGTCTTTTCCTTAAACTGGAAGTGCCCACCAAAGGTAAAATCGCGCTTTGAAAACGCCCCCCTCCGCGCCTTCCGGCGAACTGGCCCGAATCAGCGCCCGCCTGGCCGAAGCGGAGGAAACGATCCGCGCCATTCGCGGCGGCGAAGTGGATGCGGTGGTCGGCTCGGGCCAGCAAGGCTTGCAGGTGTTCTCCCTGGAAGGCGTGGAACACGCTTATCGCGTGCTGATCGAATCCATGAACGAAGGGGCGCTGACGCTGACGACGGACAAGATGATTCTTTACGCCAACCAGTGCTTTGCCCGCATGGTCAAATGCCCGCTGGAGAAGGTCCTGGGTGGTTCCTTTCGCCGCTTCCTCTCCGCGGAAGATCGGGCCATCCTCCGACCACTTTTGAAACAGGCCGCCAAAGCAGGCTCCAAAATCCAAATGGTGCTCAAAGCCGGCGATGGTTCGAAATTGCCGGTGATGATCTCGATCCGTCCTCTGGCCAGGAATGATTCCAATGTGGTGACCATCGGCATGGTCGTGACCGACATGACGGAAGCCCGGCGGACCGAGGAACTGTTGCGCGCTTTGACCCATCGTGTGGTGCAAGCGCAGGAAGCCGAGCGCGGACGCGTGGCCCTCGAATTACACGACAACATCACCCAGCTTCTTTGCGGCGTCCTGGTTCGTTCCCAGACGCTGGCCGATAAACTTTCCGTGCGCGACGGCCCGGCGAAAGTCGAGGCGTTGAAACTCCGCGAAATGCTCGGTCAGACCGCCGAAGAAGTGCAGCGTATCTCGCGTGGTCTGCGGCCCAGCGTCCTGGACATCATGGGGCTGGCCGCGGTGCTGGACGCGACCGGCAAGGAATTCACCGCGCGGACCCGTCTGCCACTCAAACTGACTTGCGTCGAATTGACCGCGCGGCTGCCAGCCGACACGGAATTGACGCTTTATCGCATCTTGCAGGAAGCTTTGAAAAATGTGGAGAAACACTCTCTGGCTCGACGCGTTACCGTGCGCCTGAAGCGACAAGGTGATTCTATTCAATTAGTCATCAAGGACGACGGGATCGGTTTCGACGCGGCAAATCACCTACTAGGGAAAAAAGGAAAGCGCGGACTTGGTCTGCTCGGCATGAGGGAGCGGGCGACTTATGTGGGTGGAGTCCTCAAGGTCAAATCCGTCCGCTACGGCGGCACGGAAATCGAAGTGCGCATCCCGCTGGTGGTTGGTTAAGACAGTGCCGCAAAGATTTTGGGTGCGATCAAAAGTGATGGTGAGGAGCGCGGGATTTATCCCGCTTCAACGTGGCCTGCCAGGCGATGTTTTCTTATGGTGATACTCTCTCCGATTTCACACTGAAGCGGCTTAAAGCCGCGCTCCTATCGCCTGTTGACTATCACTTTTAATCGCACCCCAAGATTTTTTGTGCGCTGGCTTTCGGAAATTTCATCTGCTATTTTGGGCGAAAATGCACTTTAGCGCGAAACGAATCTGTCTGGCCGTTCTGGCCCTGTGCCTTTTTATTATCCCCGTGCGCGCGGACCTTTGGGTCACGGGCTATTATCCGGGTTATGAACAAAGCTCCCTAGTGGCCTCGAATCTTGATTACACCACGCTCACGCATGTCATCCATTTTTCTCTGACCCCCAATACCGACGGCTCGCTCGATATCACCGCGAACAGCTTGACGACCGCTCGCGTGGCCGATGCCGTCGCCAAAACTCATGCGGCGGGCAAAAAAATCCTGATCTGCGTCGCGGGTGGCAGCACTTTTTACGGCGCGACGACGAACGCCAATCTTGGAAAATTCGTGACCAACTTGGTGACCTTCATGTCCACCAATCATTATGATGGGTTGGATATAGATTGGGAACCGTTGGACAGCACCATCGTCAAACCGTACACCAATTTTATTGTCACCTTGCGCGCGGCCATGAACGCCATCACGCCGCGACCGTTGCTCTGCGCGGCGGTGGCCGGGGAAGAATCCATGATCGCCGGCATCCAAAATCAATTCGATCAGATCAATGTCATGACCTACGACATCGGCGGGCCGTATTCAGGCTGGGTGACTTGGTTTAATTCACCATTATTCAATGGCGGTTACCGATTTCCCAGCACCGGTGGTTTGATTCCTTGCGCTGATACCATGATCAGCAATTACATCGCCAAAGGAGTCGCGCCGGGGAAACTGGGACTGGGCGTCGCTTTTTATGGCGAGATCTGGCAGGGCGGCAGTGGCGGCACTTCGGGGGGCGGTGTTTCCGCTCCACGCCAGACTTGGACCAACGCACCGACCGCCACCGGGAAAGGCTATAACACCATCATGTCCACGTATTATCAGACGAATTTGTATCACTGGGAATCGAATGCACAATCGGCTTACCTCAGCATCACCAACGCGAATCCGACCAACAACATGTTCATCTCGTATGACAACGAACCGGCTTGCCAGGGAAAAGTGAGTTACGCGCGCAATCATGGTTTGGGCGGGGTGATGATCTGGGAATTGGGCCAGGGCTACCGCTCCACGCAACCCAAAGGCCAGCGCGACCCATTGATGCTGGCCATTCGTCAGAGCCTGGCGACGCCGCTCATCACCGATTCCAAAATCGTCAGCAACAAGATGCAGCTTTCCTTCGCGACCGCGCCGCTGGGAATTTATCGGGTGCAATGGACGACGAATTTATTTTTAGGCCCGTGGAATCCATTGGTCACGAACACCTCTCCGACCGGCGGCGTCATGCAAGTGACCGATCCGATGCCGATGGGGCAGATGCGGTTTTATCGGGTGCGGACGCCCTAGTTCGATATTCCGCCAACCGTTGCTTAACCCGCATTGCCGCTTTGTAATTCCCAAATCATGCGCCAGATGCGGTCGGTTTCACCGCGCTCAATGACTTGTAGCGGAGTCGAGCCGTCGAATGCGGAGTTGGCGCGTTTGAGCCATTGACCGATGGCTTGGGCTTCCACCAGTTCGGAAAGCGCGGCAAAGAGACGAACCAATTCATTGAGTTGCTTTTGCGCGGAATTGCGCGGAATTTTCCCGCTGGCCCAATGGGCCACGGCCCGGGGAGAGAAACCGGAGAGACGGGTGAAGGAATCCTGGGTGACCCCGAAGGAATGACAAAACCCGCGCACGGAAAATTCTTCGCGGGCAGGGTCAAGGGTAAAGGCGGCCTTTAAACTTTGGTGGCGCGGACCATGGGGTTTGCTCGCCCTGCTCCGGCGTCTGTTTCCTTTGGGCAATAAGGTCTTCATGCTGTTACTATCGCCGGCTAGGGCTAAATTGCAAGCAATTTGATATGCAATATTGCATGTTCTATTGCTTCAACCAGCGTTTTAAGTCGCCCGGTTCCAAAACCTCCTGCTGGCTGCCCGATCGCAGATTTTGTGGAAAAACTACCAAATTGAGCGTGTCTGGCAGGCGGGCTGAGGGAACCAGAAAGCCCTCGACCTTCAGTGAAAAGAGGGCTCGGCCCAGCGCTTGCCCCTTCGTCTCCCGACCGTGAGCGTTGGACTGCTGCCATGGCTCTGTCATCAATGCGGCCAGTTCCGGCCCCGATATGGCTTCCATCACGGACGGCAAATCAATGACCGCATGAAGACGGTAGCGAATTCCGACAATCAAACGTGGTTTAACGGAACGGCGATGCAGCCCGACTGTCTCAAACAGCCTCAGACTTTCTTCCGCAGCAGTCCCAGCGCTTAAACTGCAATAGAGCGTGCGGATGGTTCCCGGAGGATTCCACCGGCCTCCCGATTTAACCGCGCCCATGCCATCAACAATTTGCTCGGGTTTTCCAAATTGCAAGGGAACAGAGCGAAAGACGATGCCGCTCCAGGGATTCTGCCAGGACGGGTGAATTTTAAAGGCCCGCCGGATGAACAGATAAAATGGGTTAGGTCGCAGTTTCACGTTAAAATCCCGTTGGGTTTGGTCAAAACCGTATCGAATGTAATTCCAAAACCAAGCTAAAATGTGAACTACCTGTTAAAATGTTGGGAGTAACCTTTATCAAAATGAGTTTGAGACGGAGTTCAATCTGCCGTTGAATTGGCGGCAACATGATTGATGCAGTTTATCCAGAATCGGGCGGCGGCACCGCCGACTTGAAAAAGCCCCGCCGCAAATCTTCCGGCACCGCCGGCACTCCCCGGATCGACCGGTTGCCCCCCTACTCCACCGAAGCGGAACAAGGCGTCCTCGGTTGCGTGCTGCTTTCGCCCAATGATTGCATGGGTGAGTGCATCGAGAAATTGAAGGCTGGCCAGGAGGTTTTTTATGATCTGCGCCATCAGACGCTGTTTCAGGCGATGATGGAGATGTACGATGAAAAACAGGCGATCGATGAAATCACGTTACAACAGCGGCTCAAGAACAAGCAGCAACTGGATCATGTGGGTGGGCTGGCATATATATCTACGTTGCCAGATATGGTCCCTTCAGCAGCCAATCTTTCGTATTATCTGGATATTGTTCTGGAAAAGTATCTTTTGCGGAAAATGATCCATACCTGCACGGACATCGCCGGACGGGCGTATGATTATGAAGGGGAAGTCGATGCGTTGATGGATGAGGTGGAGACGGAAATCCTGCGGATCAGCGAAACCCGGGCGGAAGGCAACAGCCTGGCGATTAAGGAACTGGTCAACCAAGCCATCACCAAAATTGAGGAATATCACAAGAACCAGGGCATGTTGACCGGGGTTTCGACCGGTTTCGCGGATTTCGACAAGATGACCACGGGCCTGCATGCGGGTGAAATGATCGTGATCGCCGCCCGACCCAGCGTGGGCAAAACCTCGCTGGCCATGAACATCGCCGAGCATGTTTCATTGGACCTGAAACTTCCGGTGGGAGTGTTCAGCCTGGAAATGACGGCGGACCAGTTGGTCCTGCGTATGTTATGCTCCCGTTCCCGCGTCAATCTGCGGAATATACGGGACGGTTTTCTGGCGGAACGTGATTTTCCGAAGCTGACCGGCACGGCGGGCAAGCTGGCGGGGGCGCCATTGTTCATTGACGACAGTTCGGGGTTGTCCATTTTGCAGTTGCGGGCCAAGGCCCGGCGCATGTGGCAGCAGCATGGCATACAACTTATTGTCATTGACTACTTGCAGTTGCTCCATTCTAATTCGCGGCGAGCAGAGAACCGCCAGCAGGAAATTGCTGAGATTTCCGGGGGCATCAAGGCGCTGGCGAAGGAACTGCGGGTGCCGGTCATTGTCCTCAGCCAGCTCAATCGTGAGCTGGAAAAACGCGGACCGGGAGAGCGCCCGCGCATGTCCGATTTGCGTGAATCCGGCTCCATCGAGCAGGACGCAGATCTGGTCGGCCTGCTTTATAGAGAATCAAAAAACAAAGACGGAGAAGATGACGGCAATGAAGCCGATCAAGACGCGATACCTGTGAAATTATTTATCGCCAAACAACGCAATGGCCCGACCGGTGATGTGGACTTGACCTTCCTCAAGAGCTACACCCGTTTTGAAAGCGCGGCCAAAGTGAACTTCTCAGACGTGCCTGCGGATGCCTAAATAATGAAAGCTATTCAACGCGCCTGTTGGTTGATGTCAGTTCTCCTGCTCGGGATCATTCCCGCCGCCCTGGCCCAGCAAGGCCCGCCCGTGGTTCATCGCGTCCTGGTCAAAAATGTCGGCCCCGCCGCCACCAGCGATTCGCTTGTCCTCGCCAATATTCGCACCAAATCGGGCGAAGTCTTCGCCCGCGCCACCCTGGACAAAGACATTGAGAATCTTTATGCCACCGGCTTTTTCTACAAAATCCAGGTGGACGAAAGCATGACCTCCGAAGGTCTTGATCTGACCTACGTCCTGCAGGGCAAGCCGATCCTGACCGACATCAAATTTGTCGGGAACAAAAAGATGAGCCTGCGCAAGCTCAAGAAAAAGGTGACTTCCAAAGTTGGCCAGCCGCTCGACGCGCAGAAGTTGTTCTCCGACGCGCAGGAGATGAAGAAGATTTACGAAAAAGCCGGCTACCAGAAAACCACCGTCACCGTCCGCCCTCCGAGCATTGATGAAGCCACCGGCCGCGGCACGGTCACTTTTGAGATCGTCGAAGCGCCCAAAGTGAAGATCAAAGACATCGTCTTTGAAAATGCCACCGCTTTCCCGCAAAAGAAATTGCGCGGCGAACTCAAGACCAAGCGCCGCTGGATGTTCTCCTTCCTCACCGGGACCGGAGTCCTGAAGGAAGAACAGTTCGATGACGACAAGGAAAAGTTGACCGAGTTCTACCAGAACGCCGGTTATATTGATTTCGAGATCAAGGATGTGAAATTTGAAAACGTCTCGGAAAACCGGATGATCGTTCGCTTTGTCCTGTCCGAAGGCCGCCAGTACAAGGTCGGCACCCTGGAATTCAAGGGGAATAAACTTTTCACGACCAATGACTTTCTCTCTGGCATCAAAATTGACAGTCACAACATGAAGGTCAAAATGGTTCCCGGCCAGACTTTCACCCCGGTCGGCATGAACGCGGATACCGACACGATCCGCGACATCTATGGCTCGCGCGGCTTCCTGGATGCGGAACAACTCGGCACCACCCGCATCAACGCGATCCGGACTCCAAACCCGACCACCGGCACGATGGACTTGGTCTATGAGATCGAAGAAGGCGAAAAGACCTACATCGAGAAGATCGAAATCAAAGGCAATGTGAAGACCAAAGACCGCGTCATCCGCCGCGAATTGGCCGTCTCCCCCGGCGAAACGTACGACATGGTCATGGTCAAATTGAGCAAGGCCCGTTTGGAAGGCCTCGACTACTTCGAAAAAATTGATGCCCAAGCCGAAGAAACCGATGTGCCGAACCGCAAAAACCTGGTGGTCGGCGTGGAAGAAAAAAATACCGGCAACATCACGCTTGGCGCCGGGTTCAGCTCGGTGGACAGCGTGGTCGGTTTCGTGGAATTGACCCAGGGAAATTTTGATCTGTTCAACTGGCCGACCTTCACCGGCGCGGGCCAGAAATTCCGCATCCGCACCCAGTTGGGCTTGAAACGGCAGGATTATGAAATGACCTTCATCGAGCCTTGGTTCATGGGCCGGAAGATCGCTTTGGGGGTGGATCTGTTCCATCGCGAATTGGATTTCGTCAGTTTGAACAGCCAGTATAACGAGCAGCACAGCGGCGCGACGATCAGTTTGACCAAAGCGCTGGGCAGTGACTACCTTCAGGGCAAAGTCAGCTACACGATCGAAAATACGGATCTGCGGATCAATCCAGGTTTTTATACCGGTCCGTACACCAACTACACGTCCAACGGCGGGGTCTTTGATCCTGTCGGCACTGCCCCGCCCAATCTTTCCACCAACATCTATAATGAACGCGGCAGCAAACTGACCTCTAAAATCGGCGCGTCCATCGCCTACGACACCCGCAACAGCGTGAAACTGCCGGATAAAGGCCAGCGTTCCGAAATCAATGTGGATTTCTCCGGTGGCCCGCTGGGTGGGGATGTGAAGACTTACAGCATGGAACTCCGTTCCGGCTGGTATTTCAAAGGGTTTGCCCCCGGACACGTCATCGAACTGGCCGGTCGCGGCGGAGTCATCGACGGCTGGGGCAGCGACCATCATGTGCCGATTTACGATCGCTGGTTCTTGGGCGGTCTGTATTCCTTGCGCGGTTATCGTTACCGCCAGATCGGGCCGCATGATCAATTCGGCGAACCGCTCGGCGGCAACAGCTATATGTTCGGCACGGCGGAATATAGTTTGCCTATTATTGAACGAGTTCGCTTCGCCATGTTCTATGATGCAGGTAATGTTTACGACGATGCTTTCAGCTTCAAGGCCGGCGCCGGACGCCGCTTCCTCAGCGACAACTGGGGTTTGGGCCTCCGGCTCAATCTGCCGATCGGCCCGTTGCGCCTCGACTACGGCATTCCCATTCAGCATGACAAAGATGTCAATGGCTCCGGTCGTTTCCAGATCGGCGTTGGTTACCAGCGTGAATTTTAAGCACTCATGAAAAATATCATTCAAAAAAGTATTTTGGCGGCGGTTCTCTTCTCTTTGGCCGGTTTCGCCCTACCGGCGATGGCCCAGCCCAAAATCGGCCTCGTGGACATGCGCAAGGTGTTCGACGGTTTTTATAAGACCAAGCAGGCGGATGCCGCGTTGAAGGATGAAGGGGCGGAGTTGGAAAAGGAACGCGCCGACATGGTGGATAATTATCACAAGCGGGAAGATGAATGGAAAAAGCTCATCGAAAAAGCCAACGACCAGTCTCTCTCCGCCGAAGAACGCGACCGCAGCAAGCAGGCTTCGGAAAGAAAATTGCTGGAGTTGAAGGATCTGGAAAAAACGGTGGATGAATTTGATCGCGCCGCCCGCACCAAACAACTGGAAAAGAAACGTTTGCGCTGGGATGCGATCGTCAGTGAAATCCGCGCGGCCATTGATGGCAAGGCCAAGACGGAAGGCTACACCATGGTGCTCGACACCGCCGGCGAGAGCCTGAACAACACTCCAGTTGTTCTCTATAATAATGGGGGCAATGACATGACGGACGCAATTCTCGCCCAACTGAACGCCGCTGCTCCAGCCGCCACCAAGCCTGATGCAAAACCGGATGCGAAACCGGCTGACGCGGTGCCTGCGCCGAAACCGTAGGAATCATCTGAACAGGCCGGGCCGGGTGTGATTATAAATGGGTGCAACCGGAAAAGCGGCAGAGGACTAGCCGCAGTCCAAAAGCTTCGCCATTTTTAACGCCCTCGACAACGCTTGCGTCTTGGACTGCGTAACCGCGAAGCGGTTCTTTCAATTACCCACATTTCACCTGCCTTGAAGCAAAACTTTTTTAATTTTTGTATGTACAACGTATAGCATTTATGGTGCAAAGCTTGGGATGCAACCCAAACAAA
>CAIYOY010000322.1 GCA_903927905.1 uncultured Verrucomicrobiales bacterium
CGCCGGTGAACCTCGCTTACAGTGCGCGCAATCGTTCCGCCGCGATTCGGATTCCGACGTTCAGCGAAAGCCCGAAGGCGAAGCGGATTGAATATCGTCCGCCCGATCCTGCGGCCAACCCTTACCTGTGCTACACGGCCCTCTTGATGGCTGGTTTGGACGGGGTGATCAACAAGATTGAACCGGGTGAACCGTTGGACAAGAACATCTATGAGTTGCCGCCGGAAGAGTTGAAGAAGGTGCCGAACGTGCCGAGCAGCTTGGGTGAAGCCCTTGATCATTTGGAGAAGGACCACGCGTTTTTGCTCAAAGGCGATGTGTTCACGAAGGACTTCATCGAAATGTGGGTTTCGCATAAGAAGAAAGAACACGATGCGCTGCGCCTGCGGCCGCATCCGTATGAATTCTTCCTCTATTATGATGTGTAGAATTTAGGAGGGGTAATGAAAGCAGCGCGGCGTGGCGCAACCCACGCCGCGCTTTCTTTTTAACAGGCTGTCCTCCACCATGACCGAATGTCGCATTATGACGTAAATCCCTGGATGGTGATTCCATTCGGGTTGTTGCTGGCGTTGATCGCGCTGGCTCCGCTGTTCTTTTCTGGATGGTGGGGCAAACACTACATCAAAGTGGCGATGGGCTTGGCCGGAATCATCCTGGCTTATTATATCTTCCTCGGCGCCCATGATCGCATCCTCGAAACGGCGCGAAACTATTTCAGCTTCATCGTTTTCATCGGTTCACTCTTCGTCGTCTCGGGCGGAATTCATATCAAGGTCAAAGGCGAAGCCACACCGCTGGCCAATGTGTTGTTCCTGCTTATCGGCGCCGTCACCGCCAATCTGCTCGGAACCACCGGGGCCTCGATGTTGTTGATTCGCCCCTGGATACGGATGAACAAATATCGCATCACCGGTTATCATATTGTTCTTTTCATTTTCATCGTCTCCAACGTCGGCGGATGCCTTACTCCAATCGGCGATCCGCCGTTGTTCCTCGGCTATTTGATGGGAGTGCCTTTCTGGTGGGTGACGATTCAGTGCTGGCCTGTTTGGGTGATCGGGGTCGGGATGCTCCTGGCCATGTTCTATGCGTTGGACGTGAAGAATTATCATCGCGCCCGCAAGGAAGTGCGCGAGAAGCTGACCGGCCATGAGCATTGGCAATTCGACGGCTTGCGCAATCTGTTTTTTCTCGCCGTCATTATCATGGCGGTTTTCATCGAGCGCATTCCGTTCCTGCGCGAAGCCTTGATGCTCGCGGCGGCGGCAGGCTCTTATTACACCACCCATCGCTCCGTGCATGAGTCAAATGAATTTGCCTTTCATCCGGTGAAA
The DNA here is from genome assembly GCA_903927905.1 of uncultured Verrucomicrobiales bacterium. Classification (GTDB taxonomy): domain Bacteria; phylum Verrucomicrobiota; class Verrucomicrobiia; order Limisphaerales; family Palsa-1400; genus CAIYOY01. The sequence goes on from CAIYOY010000322.1 coordinate 1,338, forward strand.
GAAGTGGCCGTGCTGTTTTTGGCCATCTTTGCCACCATGATGCCGGCCTTGGACTGGCTGCAAACCCACGCGCAGGCTTTTGGTACTCCCACGCCAACCCTCATTTATGCCGGTTCAGGCGCTCTCTCCAGTGTTTTGGACAATGCCCCCACCTACTGGGCTTTTTTGAGCGCCATTACCGCGACGTTTGTGGATGCAGATTCGGTGGCGCAGATCAAACAGTTGATTGCCACCGGCGCAAATTTGACGACGATTCACGGCGCTCACGTTGCCGAAATCAAACAGACCATGGCTGTGCTGCAACACTATCATCCCGCTGAACTGGCGGCGAAAACGGTCAACGGCGAGCAAATCAAAATCGCCTGGCTGCTGGCCAATCCGTCCGCCGCCCGCTATATCATGGCCGTGACCATCGGCGCGGTTTTCTTTGGGGCCAATACCTATATCGGCAACGGCCCGAATTTCATGGTCAAAGCCATCGCCGACCATCAAAAAGTCCATACGCCCGGTTTCCTCGGCTATATTTTTAAGTACACTTTGCCGTTCATGGCCCCAATGTTGCTCCTGGTCTGGTGGCTTTTCTTCCGTCACTGACCACGGCAGAATGCCGGATCTAGAAAAGCCACCGCTTCCGTAAACACCAACCCAAGCTGACCGAGCTATCCCATCAATTTCTGATAGGCCTCAAACACCTGGTGTGCTGAATCCTCCATGTTAAAGTGTTTCATGATATTTTTTTGGCAGTCGGTCACATTGGGTTCGATCAAACTCCATTTAGCCATCAGATTAGACAGAGAATTCGCCAAACCAGCCGGATTGTTTGGACGAAAAAGCATGGCCGATGAAGTTTGCACCTTTTCAATGACGCCGGTGCGGCTGCTGAGCAAGGGGACGCCAAAGGCCAGGACTTCCAACGCCGCCATGCCAAAGCTTTCTTCGCGCGACGGATTGATGGCCAGATCGTAACCCAAAACCAATTCTTTAAAATTCTCCACCCGGCCCAGAAAATTGGTTTTGATGGAAGAAATTCTTTCTAATTTCAAATCATTCAATGCCGGATCGGGTTTGGCCCCGGTAAAATCAAATTGATAACCGAAGAAATCCATTTTCGATTGAAGCAGAAACAGGGCTTCAGTCAGGTCGGCCCAGCCTTTCCAATCCAGCGGCGAGCCGATGACGAGGATTTTTTTTGGAAAAACCGCCACCTTGGATTTGGGCGGAGAAAATTCCGAGGTGTACAATCCGTCGTAAATCAGTTTGATCTCCCGTCCGGGGTCCCACGATTTCGCCCGCTCCCTCAATTCATCACCGACGGCGGCGAGAAAATCGTACTGGGCGCAATCATACTTTATATAATTATCCCGAGTCATGCCGGGCGATCGGAGCAGCATGGAACTTTTAATTTGACATACTTTGGCCAAAACCCGGCCCAGCAGTCCTTCCCAATGGTCGTTCGCCTGGACGAGCGCGGGCTTCAAACCCAGCTCTTGAACTCGTTGCTGAATCTTGCGGGCGAAAGCGGTGTTTTGGAATAAACGTCCCCCGAGCGAGCGGGAACTGGGAAACGGTTCGATGATGCAAGTGACACCCATTTCAACGCAGGCCTTCGTCAGCCACCCCTCCTCGGAACAGATCAAAACAGGATTAAGCGATTGAATTTTTTTATTCCGCAACAACCGGGCCAGGCAGGTCTGCGCTCCAGCGCGATGCGGGCGTTGTTGCAAAAATAAAACCGCGTCCTTCACGGCGTTCAGGATTTGCGTTTGCCCACCACGTAAAGATCATCGCCCACCCAGTATTTGCCGATCAACATATTGCGGATGCCGTATTGGATGGAGCGCAAGATGGACGGTTTGCGATCGGTGTATTCTTTGGCTTCGATCATTTCCCAACCGGTGCGGCTGAAAAGTTTTCCCAGCACCGGAATCGGATAAGGCCGCACATGAGTCGGGTCGCGCCAGAAATCGCCGACCGCGCGGCGTATGTTGGCGATGTTGGGCGTGACGACGACGAAGATGCCGCCGGGCTTGACCGCTTTGGCCAGCAGGGCGAAAAGTTGTTCGACTTCTTTTGGCGAGAAATGTTCCACGATGTGCGAAGCGAACGCGCCGTCAAATTGCCCCGGCGGCGATTGGTCGAGCCATTCAAAAAAATTCGCATTGATGACGTTCAATCCTTTTTCCTTGGAACGCTGCGCCAGCACGGTATCGAGTTCGATGCCCGTCGCGTTGATCTTGGCGTCACGCAGCATCCCCATGAAATACCCCTGGCCCGAGGCTACTTCCACCACTGACTGGCAGTTTTGAAAATACGGGACAAACGGTTTAAAATATCTTTGGGCGACTTCCTGGTCGCGATAATCGGCGATATGCATTTGGTTAAGAGTTGGCGGATTTTAAGCTCCGCGCTTGACGCTGGCAAGCCTGCCGCTTGGTTGGGGTGGTGATTGGACACATCCGTTCACAGCTACATTTGATGCCCCTGCCGATTAACAATCGGCGATACAGCCGACTGCCAGTCGGCGCTACATAGGATGCGCCCGTGGTAATTTGTTGGGTCATGCTTCTCCTTTGGCCGACAACCCCTGCCGCCGGGCCATGGTGGAAAAAACGCCTTCGGCGCGAAGCAATTCGTTAAAGGTGCCGCGTTCAATGATCCGGCCATCCTGCGAAATGACGATGATCTGGTTCATCTCCGCCAGCGTCGAAAGCCGGTGCGCGACGCAGACCACGGTTTTGTTTTGCTCCAGGCGTTCAATCGCCGCCTGGACTTCCATTTCCGCATTGGAGTCAAGCGAAGCCGTTGCTTCATCCAGCAGCAAAATCGGGGCGTTGCGGACAAAGGCGCGCGCGATGGACAACCGCTGCCGCTGGCCGACCGAAAGGCTCTGACCGCGTTCGCCAACGATGGTGTCATAGCCCTGCGGCAATCGCATGACGAAGTCGTGCGCAAATGCCGCCTTGGCCGCCGTTTCGATTTCCTCGCGCGTCGCTCCTTTTCGTCCCCGCGCGATGTTGTCCGCGACTGATTCATCGAAAATGACGATCTCCTGACTGACCAGCGCCATTTTTTGCCGGAGATCATCGAACGAAAGATCGCGCAGATCCACCCCGTCAATTTTGACCGCGCCCGCCACCGGGTCGTAAAAGCGCATGATGAGATTGATCATGGTGCTCTTGCCCGCGCCGCTTTCGCCGACGATGCCCAGTTTGAAACCACGCGGGATTTCCAAGGCAACCTGTTGCAGCACCATTCTTTCGCCATAGGAAAAATTAACATTTTCGAAAGTGATGGCAGTTTTAAATTCCCGCAATGGCTTGGGAGAAACCGGTTCGCTGATGGAGGGCTTTTCTGCTTTCAGATGAATCAGGCGTTCAACACCGACGCTGGTTTGTTCCATCAACACATGAACGGCGGCGAGTTTTTTGATCGGCTCAAACAGCAGACCGATACCAGTGAGGAACGCCATCACGTCTTCGATTTTAACGCTTCCCCAAACAATATAGACCAGCATCCCGCTCAAACCGGTCAAGGCAATGACTTCGATGATGGGATTGACCATCCCGCGCGCCTGGGTGTCTTTCATCCCGTGATGCACCATTTGTTTGCAGGTGGTGCGAAAGCGTTCGAGTTGATCGTTCTCCAGTTGAAACGCTTTGATGATGCGGATGCCGGACAATGCTTCCACCAGCAGGCTCATTTGCGAGACATTGGCGGTGCGGGTGTGACCGCTGGCCCGGCGGACTTTTCGGCCAAGGACGACGATGGGAATCACGCACAACGGAAAAAAGCAGGCGGCAAATAGGGTCAATTGCGGGTTGACCAGCAGCAGGGCGATGAAAAGAAAAACAATCGTGATCGGTTCCTTGATCAAATCGCCGAAACCGAGGCTGAGCGAACGTTGCACCGAGGAAGTGTCGCCATTGATGCGCGTGAGCAGATCACCCATTTTTGAGCGATGGAAAAAATCGAGCGAGAGCGTGTTGAGCTTGGCCAAAATATCCACGCGCATGTCGTTGACCGCGCGTTGGCTGGCCCAGGTCAGGCAATACGTACTGAAATAACCGATGGCCCCGCGCATCGCGACCAGGAAGGGCAGCAGGAACAAGCCGCCGAGTATCTGCCAGCCATCAAGCTTCCGACCATAACGCGGGAGGAACGGGTCAATCCTTTGATCAACAGATTTTTTCCACTGCGAGGCCTGGGCTTTGATTCGGGATTGCAGCGTGAGTTCTTTTTGAGCCATCCCTGATTCAGCCGGTAAAACCGTTGGGCTGTTGGTCGCCACCTGAACAACCGGGGCAGGAGTGAGCCGTTCAAACATCGTCTTCGTGGCCCAAACGAAACTGCCATTGAAAATCCCGAACGCCACCCCGAGCAAAATCCCCGCCACCAACCGTTGCCAGTAACGGGCCAAGTACGGCCCGCCGAAGGCGAAAACGGTTCTGATCTTATTCATGCTGCTTAAACTATACTTCAACTTTGGATTGCAGAGTCAAGAGAGCAAACGACCCAATATTTCAACCCCAAGGGAATGAATCTTGCGGTGGCTTCGGTTCTCACGCTAAATTTCCTTTGTGTCGCACGCCGATTTTGTCCATTTACATTTGCATACCGAGTATTCCCTGCTCGACGGCGCCTGCCGTTTGGACCGGTTGATGGAGCGGGCGCATGAGCTGAAGTTCCCCTCTCTCTCCATCACCGATCACGGGGTGATGTATGGCGCAATTGATTTTTACAAGGAAGCCCGCGATAAAGGCATCAAGCCGATCATCGGCTGTGAAGTTTATGTTGCGCCCGGCAGCATGTTGGAAAAAAAGTCCAGTGGCGGCAGTGGTCGCGATGTTTACAATCATCTCCTCCTGCTGGCCAAGGATGAGACCGGCTACAAAAATCTGATCAAGCTGACCACCGACGCGCATCTCAAAGGCTATTATTACAAGCCGCGCATTGATAAAGAACTTTTGGCCGCGCACAAGGAAGGGATCATCGCCTTGTCCGGTTGTCTGGCCAGCGAGATTCCTGACCTGATCATGAAGGACAATCCGTCCAAGGCGCGTGACACCATTGATTGGTTCAAGCAAACGCTGGGCGCTGAAAATTTTTACCTCGAACTGCAAAACCATGGCATCCCGGAACAGGACAAGGTCAACAAAATATTGATTCCGTGGGCCAAAGAATTCGGCCTGAAACTCGTCGCGACCAACGATGTTCACTACGTTAATAAGGAACATTCCCACGCGCACGATTGTTTGATCTGCATCGGCACGCAAACGCACCTCAGCGACACCAAGCGGATGCACTACCAGCCCGAGCAGTTTTACCTGCGCTCGGCAGAGGAGATGAAAGCGCTGTTCAGTGAAGTGCCAGAAGCAGTCAAGAACACGCTGGAAGTCGCGGAAAAATGCAACGTCGAGATCGAATTCGGCAAGCTCCACTACCCTGTTTTCCATCCGCCGGAGATTTACACGCGCGAAGGTTATTTGCGCAAACTGCTCGCTGAAGGCTTGCATACCCGCTACGGCATTCATGCGCGGGCGGAGGGTGAAGAATTTATTGTCGAATCCGTCGAAGACCCCAAACGCCTGCCTGCCGCCGAAGGCGAAGACGGCCTGAAAATTGTCCTCGACCGCCTTAAACTGGAACTGAAAGTCATCGAGAAAACCGGTTTCATCAGCTACTTCCTCATCGTCGGCGATTTTGTTCGCTACGGTCGCAGCAAGGGCATCACCTGTGTGGCCAGGGGTTCCGCTGCCGGTTCCATCGTCACCTACCTGCTCGAAATTTCCAACGTTGACCCGATTCGTTACGGCCTGCTCTTCGAACGTTTTCTCAATCCCGAGCGCGTCAACCCGCCTGATATTGACATTGATTTCGCCGATGACCGTCGCGCTGATGTCATCGAATACGTCCGTGAAAAATATGGGCGTGATTCCGTCGCACAGATCATCACCTTCGGCACCATGGGTGCGAAATCGGTCATCCGCGACGTCGGCCGCGTGATGGGTCTCGGCTATGGCGATTGCGATCGCCTCGCCAAAATGATTCCGAACGAATTGAAGATGACGCTGAAAAAAGCGCTCGAACAATCACCGGAATTCAAGGAGGCCTACAACACCGAAGACCAAACCCGCGAACTGTTGGACACCGCCTTCATCCTCGAAGATCTCACGCGCAACGCCTCCGTCCATGCCGCCGGTGTGGTCATCGGCGACCAACCGCTGGTCAATCTCCTCCCGCTCAAGACCGACGAAGAAGGCACCATCGTCACTCAATACGCCATGAATCCGGTCGGCGAATTGGGCCTGTTGAAAATGGATTTTCTCGGGCTGAAAACGCTGACCGTCATCCGCAACACCTGCGAA
>CAIYOY010000323.1 GCA_903927905.1 uncultured Verrucomicrobiales bacterium
AGCAGCGTGAAATTGTAAAGACGCCTTGAATAACTCCATGACCTTCTGCTAGGCGAAGCTGCTGCGGGTCACAGACCCGCGCTCCGTTCACTAAATTTGCCCATTACCCATCCACTCACACCTTAAGTTTCAGTCGCAGTTCCGACAACAACGCATCTTCCCAACTGGAGACATGACCGTCACTGGTCATAAAGCCTTCCACTGCGGTGAAGACCTGCTGATGCTGACGGCGCGTGGTAAATGCTTTGATCAACAAAAGGGTTTGATCCTTGGCGCGTTGGATGGATTCGACGAAAGGCCGCGTCCGCGTCACCGCCGCGTCAAACTCGCGCTGCCGGTCTATTTCATCCACGTGCCCCATGGCCTTCAATAGTTTTTGCAACCGCTCGTCCTCCACGGCGGAGAGATTTCCGTCGGCGTACATGGCCAGGATCAACAGGTCGAGAAACGCCTGTTGTTGCGCGGTTGAAAAATCCGTCAGATCAAATTCCATCGGAAAAGTTTGCCAGATTTTCCCGCCGCCGCAATGGCAACACGGCGAAAATAATTTCCCCTTCTACTTCCCCGGCCAGGCCCCGGCGGCGGCTTTGGTGGTGGCGGCTTTGATCGGTTTGCGGGTCGGGTCGCTGAGGCTCAACATGACGCGTTTGGCGCGACCGGGTTTGGTGGTTTTGAGTTGGCCGAGCGCTTTGCGGAAAGCCTTGATGCGGAAGTCGTTCGGACCTTTGCTGCGATCCACGCGGTCGAGGAACGCAGCCAAGTCTATGAGCTTGGCGCGGGCTTCCATAAAGTAAAGGTCGAGCGTTTCTTGGCGGTTCATAAAATAATTTGAGTGATTTTACGGTTTCTAACGTATAATGTACAGCGGTTACAAGCAATGACTATGAAACTGACATATTCTCTGGCGGCAGCGGTGGCCCTGTTCTGCGGCGTTCTGGCCATGCAGGCGGATGACGCCAAGCCGGAAAAAGCGGCCAAGGCCAAGCCGTATCCGCTCAAGGCCTGCATCGTTTCGGATGAAGAATTCGACAAGGACATGAAGCCTTATACGTTTACGTACCAAGGCCAGGAAATCAAATTGTGCTGCAAAGATTGCCTGAAAGATTTCAACAAGGAACCGGCCAAATACATGAAGAAGATTTCCGACGCTAAAAAGTCGGACAAGAAATCGAAATCATAATTTTTTGAAAACCACGAAAACCATTTTTGCATTGCTGCTCAGCCTGACGCTGATCTGGACGCAGTGCGTTTTCGTGTCAGCCGCACCCAAGGCGGCCAAGATGCCGTGTTGTGTCAAAAAGACGTGTTGCTGTGCCGCAGCTCCGGCGCCTGGTTCATCTTCGCAACCTTCGGCCCCACCAAAAAGCGCCAGTCAAACAGAACTGCAATCAGTTGTTGCGGTTTGTTTGGTTTTGCTGCAACAACCAGCGCCTGCGTTTCGGTCGTCTATTTTCTCTCCTGCTCCCCTGCCCTCCTGCCCTGCGGTGCCGCTTTATCAGCGGGATTGCAGTTTTCTGATCTGAACCGATCTTCGTACCCGTAGTGTGCCCTGACGGGGCGAATTGCGGGCTTTTTCTGTCCTCCAACCGTGTGGAAGGAGTGTTTTTCCTTTTGTCGAAAATTTTAAGTTATGAAGATCAGAACATTTTACATTTTATTGATGGGTGCCGCGACCATCGCAAGGGGCGCGGATACGCCGCATCACGGTTTTGCCGCGCCGACGAATACACTTTCTTTGGAATGGGTCGTGGGTGAAGTGCGATCCAATAATCCATCGCTCAAATCATCCCGCGCCCTCCAACGAGCCATGGAGCAGCGGGCGCCGCAAGCCCGCGACTGGGAAGATCCGCGCGGCGGAGTCACTTTCAATGCCGGACGTTTTGTCCACGTCGCGCCAGATTCTTTCACCGACCAGGGCATTTTTGCCGAACAAGCCATTCCCGTGACCGGCAAAAATAAACTTCGGGAAAATGCCGCCGGGGCGGAAGCGAAAATCAGCGCGGAAGAAACCCGTCGGCATCTGATAAATCTGACCACGCGCGCGCAGGTTTCCTATTTTCGTCTTGGTAATGCGTACGCGCAGTGGGAAATCAACCGGAACAGTGCCAGCTTGCTGAAACAGATCGCCGATACCAGTCGCAATCGTTTTGAATCCGCCAAAGAAACCGAAGCCGATGTGCTCTCGGCCGAAACGGAATTGGCCAAGCTGGAAGAAAACGCCTTCGACCTGGAACAACAAATTTCCGACGAGCAAACAGTGCTCAACACCTTGATGAATCATCCGCCCAATGAGCCATTGGGCCGGCCGGTGATAAGTGATCCCGGACATCCGCGATTTTCTTTTGTCACGGTCGAAGCGTTGGCGCTGGCCCGTCGTCCGGAGATCATCGCCGCCAAACGGCGGATTGATGCGGCCAAAGCGAAACTTAAACTTTCCCAACGTGAACGGATTCCCGAGCCGAATGTCCGATTGGAAGCCAACCGTTACAACGGCGATTCCCTGCCGGTGACGGAATTGATGGGAGGGATTTCATTTAACCTCCCGTGGTTCAACCATAAAAAATATGCGGCAGCCATCGAGGAAAATAAAAGCCTCGCGGAAAGCGCCGAGCGTGATTTGGAATCGCTCGAGGCGGAAACGCGGGCGCTGGTGCGGGATCAGTTGAAGAAGATCGAAACGTTTCATCATCATCACGAACTTTTCCGGGACAAAATATCACCCTTGGCCCAGCAGACGATTGAGGCCAGCCAGACTTCGTATCAATCAGATCGCGCCGGTTTGATGGAGGTGCTCATCGCGCAACGAAACGCCCAAGATTCGGCCTCCATGCTGGCGCAGCATGAAACAGATTATCAGATTGCGTTGATTGAATTGGAAGCAATCGTCGGCGCGCCGCTGGCGGAAATAACTTTGCAGGAGGAAAATAAATGAAAACAAAAATTAGAGAATTGCTCGTCCTCACCCCGGCCCTCTCCTCCGAGGAGAGGGAGAATCATTCGCCGCGTTTTGACAAGTTCCAAGTGCTCGGACGCGCTGCCACCTCATCGCTTGTCATCGGCATAGGACTATTTTGTCTCCTCTTCGTCGCCGCATCGTGCGCGAAAAAGGAAAGCGCCGCCACGGAAGCGGCCTCGGACCCCGTGGCCTATTACACCTGCATGATGCATCCATCGGTGCATTTGATGGACCCGAAGGCCAAATGTCCGATCTGCGGCATGAGCCTGGTTCCGGTCATGAAAAATACCGCGCAAACGAACTCAATGGCGGACAGCGGCCCAAGTGAATTTGTCATCGCGCCTGAGCGGCAACAATTGATTGGCGTCACGTATGCCAAAGTAACGAAGCAACCGTTGCGGACCACGATTCGCACGGTGGGCACCATCGCCAACGATAAACAGCGCCACTGGGATTACGTCAGTCGCGTGGAAGGTTATGTCCACAAGCTGGAAGTCTCCGCGCGCGGCGATACGGTGGAAAAAGATCAACCGCTCCTGACCATCGAAAGTCCCGATCTTCTCGTGGCGCAAAAGGAATTTGTCGGCCTCCTGGCCCTGCCCCCCTCGGAAACTGCCAGCAAGTTGCTGGCCTCGGCCCGCCAGCGGTTGAATTACTGGAACGTCAGTGACAAGCAAATTCAGGAGCTGGAAAAAACACGCCAGCCGCAGCCTTACCTGATGCTCTATTCGCCGTTCAAAGGCGTGGTGCAGGATTTGCCGGTGGACCAGGGGCGGCGGGTTAGTCCAGGCGATCATATTGTTGACGTGGCCGACCTGTCGGTCGTCTGGGCGTGGGTTGATTTTTATCAGGAGGAAATGCCGTTGCTGAAAAAGGGCGGCGAAGTCACGGTGACTACGACCGCTTATCCCGAAGACAAATTCACTGGCAAAATCAGTCTGATTGATCCGTGGGTCAATAGCGCCAACCGCACCATTCGCGTGCGATTGGACGTGCCAAATCCCGATTTCAAATTACGCCCTGACATGTATGTGGATGCGGAATTGCAGATTGATCAGGGCGAAGGTTTGGCCATTCCAGTGAGTGCCGTTGTTCCAACCGGAACAAGAAGTCTGGTTTTTGTAAATAAAGGCAATGGAAAGTTGGAGCCGCGTTACGTCGAAGTCGGCCGCAAGTTTGGTGATTTTTACGCGGTTAAATCGGGTCTTGAGGAAGGTGACCAAATTGTCAACAGCGCCAACTTTCTGATTGATGCCGAAGCCAAGGTGCAAGGCGCATTGAAATCCTGGTGATTTATGGAAACAAAAACACCATTTCTCGAACGCATTATTGAAGCGAGCGCGCGCAATAAGTTTCTAGTCATCATGCTAACAGCGTTCGGCATTGCTGGCGGACTCTGGGCGTTATGGCGGACGCCATTGGATGCCATCCCCGATCTGAGCGATGTCCAGGTGATTGTCTATACGGATTGGGAGGGACGCTCGCCGGATTTGGTGGAAGATCAGATCACCTATCCGATTTCGACGAAGTTTATCGCTGCGCCGAAAGTGAAGTTTGTGCGCGGTGAATCCATGTTCGGAAAGTCGTTCGTCTATGTGATCTTCGAGGATGGCACGGATATTTATTGGGCTCGCTCCCGGGTGATCGAGTATCTGAATTCCGTACGCGGCAGTTTGCCGGAGGGAGTTAATCCGGTGATCGGGCCGGATGCGACGGGCGTCGGTTGGGTCTATGAATACGCGCTGGTGGATGAGAGCGGGAAACATGATCTGGCGGAGTTGCGATCTTTGCAAGATTGGCATTTGCGGTATGCGCTGGAATCGGTGCCGGGCGTGGCCGAAGTGGCGGCGGTCGGCGGTTTTGTCAAAGAATACCAGGTTGATCTCGATCCCAACAAACTCGTGGCCTACGGCATTCCACTCTCCGATGTGATCGCCAAAATCCAGATGTCCAATGGCGATGTGGGCGGGAAAATATTTGAGGTGGGTTCGACGGAATATTTTGTGCGCGGACGAGGCTATATAAAAAGCGTAGGCGATATTGAAAATATCCCGCTCAAGTCGGTCAATGGCACACCGGTTTATGTGCGCAACGTCGGCATTGTGCATTTAGGACCAGACCTTCGACGCGGCGTGGCAGAATTGGATGGAAAAGGTGAAGTCGCGGGCGGGATCGTGGTGATGCGCTATGGGCAGAATGCGCTCACGGTCATCGAGAATATCAAAAAGAAATTGGAGGAAATTAAGCCGTCCTTGCCGGAAGGCGTGAAGGTGGTGACCACTTATGATCGGAGTGATTTGATTCATGATTCGATCAAAACGTTGCGCGAGAAATTAATCGAGGAAAGCATCGTGGTGGCCCTGGTTTGCCTGCTGTTTCTCTGGCACATCCGTTCCGCGCTGGTGGCGATTATCACGCTGCCGATCGCGATCACACTTTCGTTTCTGCCGATGTATTGGCTCGGGCTGACTTCCAATATCATGTCATTGGGAGGAATCGCGATTGCGATCGGAGCGATGGTGGATGCGGCCATCATCATGGTGGAAAATGCGCACAAACACCTAGAGCATTTCCGTGAGGAAAATGGTCGTGAACCGCTGGGCGCGGAGCGGACGGCGGGCATCGTGGCGGCAGCGAAGAGCGTCGGACGTCCGCTGTTCTTTTCCTTGTTGGTGATCACGGTAAGTTTTATTCCCGTATTTTCCCTCGAAGCGCAGGCCGGACGACTCTTTAAACCGCTCGCATTTACCAAGACGTTCTCCATGTTCTTCGCTTCAATTCTCGGCGTGACTCTGGTGCCGGTGCTGATGGTCTGGCTGGTGCGCGGAAAAATCACTCCTGAAAACAAAAACCCGATCAATCGTCTGCTCATCTGGCTTTATCAACCGCTGGTGCATTTTGTTTTGCGCTTCCGCTGGCTGGTGCTGTTGTTGGCCGTCGGTCTCATGGCGGCCACGATTGTTCCGTTCCGCAAGCTCGGCAGCGAATTCATGCCGCCGCTGAATGAAGGCACCATTCTCTTCATGCCCACAGCCGTGCCGGGAATGTCCATCGGCGAAGCCAGTCGCATCCTGCAAATCCAGGATCGCATCATCAAACAAGTGCCCGAAGTCCTGACTGTTTTTGGCAAAGCTGGTGAAGCCGAAACACCGACCGATCCCGCGCCGCTCTCCATGTTTGAAACCGTGGTCACACTCAAACCGCATGACCAATGGCGCGGCGGAATGACCTGGGAAAAATTAATCGAAGAACTCAATTCCAAACTCAAAATCCCCGGCATGGCCAATCAATTCTGGATGCCGATCCAGACCCGCACCGACATGCTGACCACCGGCTTCCGCACCAAGCTCGGCATCAAAGTTTTCGGGCCGGACTTGCAGGGCATTCAGGACGTTGCCGTGCAAATTGAAAAAGCCCTGGGCAATCAACCGGACACGCGTAGCGTTTTTGCCGAACGCACGACCGGCGGTTATTTTCTGGATTTCACGGTGCGGCGCGAGGCGGCGGCGCGTTACGGCCTGACCGTTGGCGAAGTGAATGACGTGATTGAGACGGCCATCGGCGGCAAAAGCATCGCCACGACGGTGGAAGGACGCGAGCGTTATCCCATCAGTGTGCGTTACGCGCGGGATTTTCGCGAAGACCTCGACCGCCTGAAACGCGTGCTGGTTCCCCTGCCGATGAACCGCGAAGTTCAAGGACAGGAAAAAAATGAGATGTCCGCCGCACATGTTCCCATCTCGGCGCTGGCCGATCTCCAGTTCAAAACCGGCCCGCCGTCCATTCGCAATGAGAACGGACAATTGGTCGGCTTTGTGTTCGTGGATGTCACGACGGATAATATCGAGAGTTACGTCCACTCAGCAACCCAGCGAATCAAGCAGGAGGTGAAATTCCCGCCCGGATATTACACGCAATGGGCCGGGCAATTTGAGTATTTGAAAAAAACCGAGCAGCGGCTCTATATGGTGATTCCGCTCACGCTGGCGATCATTTTCATGCTGATTTATCTGAACACCAAATCGGTGGCGCGAACGATGATCGTCCTGCTGGCCGTGCCGTTCTCGCTAGTCGGCGCTTTTTGGTTTTTGTATTTGCTCGGATATAACCTGAGTCCGACGGTTTGGGTGGGCATCATTGCGCTGGCCGGATTGGACGCGGAAACCGGCGTGGTGATGTTGCTTTACCTTGATCATGCGTGGGACAAATTTGTCGCGGCAGGACGGATGAAGACGGCAGCGGATTTGCGGGAAGCGACGATTGAAGGGGCCGTGCAACGGATTCGTCCGAAGGTGATGACCGTCTGCGCGATTCTGTTCGGGCTGCTGCCAATCATGTGGTCGCCGACATACCAAGCTGGCGCGGATGTGATGAAGCGGATTGCCGCGCCGATGATCGGCGGAGTGGTGACCTCGGCGATTTTAGAGTTGCTGTTGTATCCGGTGATTTATGTGTTGTGGAGGAAGAGGCATTTAACCCCGAATAGACAGGAATAAAAACAAACGGGAGATTTTTGACTGTGGATGGCACGGATCGATACGGATTTTTTCAACGCAAAGGCGCGGGCAACCGCTCATTTTCATAACGGAAGAGGTAGAAACAAATCGCGGCGAGCACAAAGCCGCCGATGATATCAACAAAATGATGTTGATAGGTCAGTAACGTTGAAAAACCAATTAAAACGAACCACGCGTGAGTGGCCAAACGGACGATGCCTTTGGTGTGCTTGCCGTAAAAATCAGCGAGAATGGTGCGAAAAGCAATGTGCAACGAAGGAAACAAGTTATAGGGCTGATCAAAGAAGTACAGAAATCTAAAAATTGCACCCGTCCAGTCGCCGGGTTGTGGACGCACGCCCGAAAACCGCAGGGGTATCAGCAAGAAGCATGCGCCGGCAACAAGGATGGCGAAAGCAATTCGTCGGCCCAAAACGCGTAATTCGTTCCCGCTCCGGCACAAAAACGGCCCGCAGACGAAGAACAGGTTAATGGACATATAGGGAATAATCATCAGCGGCACAAACGGAATGAAGCTTTCCCATGAGAAATACCAAGTTCCAACGTCAGAACGGTGAGCCGTAATCCAACTGCAACCACCATAGACCGCCGTGAACAGCAGTGACAAGGCAACTGAAATCGTGGCCGCATAAAATTTTGATGGCTTGGTCACGATAGCTTGCGGCACACCTCTTCACATCCTGAGTTCCAAGTCAACCAGCACATCGTCGGCCGGTTTTGCTGACACACCGGCTTTCGCCAGCGTTTCTTTGCCAACAGCAGTGAATTTGAACATTTTTACAACTGCACCCACCACCAACCCGACCTCCATGAGCCCCAAGTATCTTCCCGGACAGAAACGCGGGCCATGTCCGAACCCGAAGTGGAGCATGTCCTTCGAGGTGATTCCTTTCTTGGCAAGAACCTCCCATCGGTCCGGGGCAAACGTTTCAGCGGGATAACCGGTCACTGCTTTACCCCAGAACTCCTCGCACCGGTTGGCATGCCATACATCAAGTCGAAGCTGGGTCCCTTTTGGGATAAACATCTTTCGGTGGTCAGTTGTCTCGATCCATGTATCCACTGTGGCTCTGCGCGGTAGAAAATAAAGCGCCGGGGTCAGACGCAACGTCTCTTCGAGCACTCGGTTGAGAGTCACAGCACTGGCCAGATTATCGGGGTCGTAGACATTCATATCCTTCACCTCCGCATATATCCGATTCTGGATATCGGGTGCATGGGACAAATGTGATATCGCCCAGCTGGCGAATGAAGTCGTGGCTTCCATGGCCCCAGCGAGAAATACGCGGATGTTGCTGCGAAGTGCGTCATCGGTGGCGTCGGACTTGAACTGCTTCCATAAGCCCAAGCCTTCCGCACGTCCGGAAAGGGCGATGTCGGTCAAGGCCTCATAGTCGGCCATGTTTTTCTTTAGAATTGCGTTGCGCCCCGTAAGCTTTCTGCAAAGGGCAAGAGTAACCGGGGCAACCTTGTCGCTGACCATATGATCGATCAGCATCTCGAGAGCGGGAACAAAGCGATTTCGCAGTTCCTTTTCGGAAACGCTGCCGCCAAAAAAATTGTTTACCAGCATCTCAAGCATCAGGACTTTGATTTCGGGCTCGAGCCGGATCCGGCTTACTTTCTCGCCGCTGGCCTGCTGGTGGGAGCGGAGCAGCTCGAGTCTTTCCGCGACCGTCTTGCGGAAGGTTTGCTCAAAGCCATGAAATTTTTCCGGCTGAAACAGATTGGCTCGACTGAACGGTTCAGCGGACATCTTTTTCTGTCTCCGCCAGATCGGGCCATTTGAATACAGCAGCGAATCTTTCCCGGTCGCTCGAGCGATTCCTTCCATCGGGCTGGTATCTCGGTCAAACTGGCCGGGCTTTTCGCCGGTGGCGGAGAGCACTGCCTTAATTACGGCCGGCTCGCGGGTCAGCAAGACGGGCGGCAATCCTGCCAAGTAGAGATAGCGATTATGCTTTCCCGATCCTGTTTCCTTTTCGGCATCCCAGTAAAAGGTCTCAAATATCTTAATTGGGTTTTTATAATTCCAGAGATGAGGAAACGGCCATGTCGGTCGTCCAAACCCGAATAGCGAGACCGGTGTCGGCAGGCAGTCGCCGCCAAAAGGATTCACTCCTCTGACCTGTTGCAAAAAGCGAGCGAACCCTGTTTTTGGGGACGTTAAAGGTTCACCGTTCATATTGACCAAACTAACCCCCGCTCACCTCAATCAGCAATCCGAAAGTAGTCATAGCCAATGCCAAGCAACATCCAGGGAAAGCCGCAACGAAACAGGGAAAAGGAACGTTGAACATCCAACGTCGAACGTTCAACATGTAAGGGAGGGCCGAACTGCTTACGATCCAAAAGAAAAGCGGCAGAGGACGGTCGCAATCCATAACGCAAGCGCAGTTCGACATGATTTAAAATGAAGACATTCTTGAAAATTTTTTACGTGCTGCCAGTCATATTTATACTGGGAGTTTGCGGGTTTATGGCGTGGAACAAATTTTCAGCGAAAGGACCTCCGGTGCATGTGATGTCGGGCGCACCGTTCCTTTCCCAACCAATCAATGGGCTGACCGCGAATTTTTTCACAAGTGGCAATGCGCTGCGGGCGGCGGGGAATGATGTGTTTATTGAATTCCGCGATATGAACAACGCGGCGGCGGACGTCGGCCAGGTGCAATTGGAGATGGGCATGAATATGCCGGGGATGGTCATGCACACGATCAGCAAGGTGATGCGGACGAGCACGCCGGGGCAATATCGCGCCAGCGTGGTGCCGCAGATGTCCGGGGAGTGGAAGGTGAAGTTGAGTTTTGACGGGCATGGGACGGGGGAGACGAATTTCGTGGTGCAAATAAAATAAAATTTCAAATTCCAACAGCCGTCGATTTAGGGTGCGATTAAAAGTGCCGGTCAATTTCCGGCGGAGAGCGGACATTCCTGTCCGCAGCAAGGTGGAGCGTTCCGTTGATCTATTCTGTAAAAAGGCGGCTGTCGTGGACGGTAGGTTCCAGTTAATTCCAATATCACTTAAGCCATCACGCTGCTGCGGACAGGAATGTCCGCACTCCGTGACCGGCACTTAAAATCGCACCCGTCGATTTATCCATTCTTGACAGTATGAATAAAGTAATTTAAGCTGCCCTCATTAGAGGCAAAGCAATGAGGGCAGCGTATTTTTAAAATCAAAACCTGTATTTTGGAAAATACTTTCTTTGGGGTTGCCAAGATCGTTCGTGGCGTCAACAAATCAAATGATCTCGCCGACCTTTTGCCAGACCATCGAGGGTTTGATTTGATGCAGGCAGGCAAGCGGCTCACGCCAGGTGCAGTGACCTTTCATGCAGGGGACACAGGGGAGATCGGTCATTTGGATGACGTTTTTTAACTGGCCGTAAGGACCGGTGCTGGCCGGATCGGTGGGACCAAAAAGCGCGACCACCGGTTTTCTCAAGGCCGCAGCGATGTGCATCGGACCGGTGTCGTTGGTGATCATCACTCGACTGAGACGAATCCACTCGATCATTTCCCAGAGGGTGGTTTGGCCGGAGAGATTGAGACAGCGCGCGAGGTTGGCGGCTGCAATGGTTTCACCCAGGGCGCGTTCGTCGGCGCTACCAAGGATGACGAATCGGGCCTCGGGATTTTCGGCCATGCTCCGGGTAAGAGCGGCGAAATTTTCGGCGGGCCAGCGTTTGTTATCCCAGCGCGCGCCGGGCAGGAGCGCGATCCACGGACCGGTGCCGAGATTCCATTTTTCCTGAACCTGGTCGGCAATGGCGGGTCTTTTGGGAAGCCATTCGAAGTTTTGGTGAACTGGAACTTTCAGCAACGGCAGGACGGAAAGGTATCGGTCCACGGCGTGAGTGCCATCCGGGGAACGCGGCGGCGTCAGATCATAAAATCCGCGCGCCCCTTCCCTTCCGCCTTCGCGCAAATTATCCAAGCCGACCAGCAAGTCCGCATTGGCCAGCCAGGCGAACAGGCCGCTGCGGGCCAAGCCTTGCAGATCAATCGCCAAATCAAATCGCTCCGCCCGCATGGCGTGAATGCTCGACCCGATTTCCGCCCAATGATGCGGCGCGATCCAGCGTTTGCGGTGAAAGGGAAAGATGCCGGCCAGATCAGGATCGCCCTCCAGCAAGGGTTTCAGGTTAACATCCAGCCACCAGTGAATTTCGCTTTTGGGATAATGCTGCTTGAGCAACCGCAAGACCGGGAGCGCGTGGATGACATCACCCAGCGAGCTTGGCTTGAGGATAAGAATTTTCAACGGCGGGCGTTGGTCTATTTGCCCACGCTCAAGCGTTCCGCCAACCGTGGCGGCAGGCCGGCCTCAAGGATTTTTTTCTGCGTCGTGGCAATATCGTAGTCCAGCCGGCGTAATTCGATGGAACCTTCGTCCATGTCATAGACGACGTAACCGCACTTCGGATTGCCATCACGCGGCTGCCCGACGGCGCCGACATTGACAAAATATTTCCGGCCCGGTTCGACCTTGAACTTGGAATACGTCCCGCCGCGCACCACGCTGTCGCGGATAAAAGCGACCGGCACATGGGTATGGCCAAAAAAACAAACCGGTGTGTTTTGATAAGTAAAGCTGGCGGCGGCGGCGAGTTTGTCAAACACATAACCCCAACGCTGCGGGCCGTCGAGGGTCGCGTGGACCATGGTAAAACTGGAGGCGAGGCGGACGTATTTCAGGTCGCGCAGCCATTTGCGGTCGTCTTCGGTCAATTGTTTGCGGGTCCAATTGACGGCTTCGGCGGCGTGCGGATTAAAACCTTCGAGTTCTTCCTCGCTGGAACAATATTCGTCGTGATTGCCTTTGACGCAGGGGATGTTCATGGAGCGGACGAGGTCGAGACATTCCTTGGGATTGGCGTTGTAGCCGACCACATCGCCGAGACAGGCGATGTTGGTGCATTTCTGCTTTTGAATGTCGTCGAGCACCACCTGGAATGCTTCCCAGTTGGCGTGAATATCAGCTATAATGGCGTACTTCATCTTTTGACCTGCCCTAATCTACCGCGTAATTTCAAAACCGCGAAATTCATTTTTTGCTTCAAACCAGTTTGTTTGTTCCTGGCGGATGAACCGGCCGACATCCGACTCGCGAATCGCCTGCAAAAAGGCTTCCAGTTCAGCCTTATCGCCCTCAACGATCAATTCCACCCGGCCATCGGGCAGATTGCGCACGGCACCAGTGACTTCAAAACCCATCACCAGGGTCTTGACCGAATAACGAAATCCGACGCCCTGGACTCGACCGGCATAAAAATTCGTTACGCGCACTCTGCTCATCCGTAAAACCATATCATAAAGCCACAGACAGCCAAAGGGAGCAATCCCTAATTCCATTTTTGGGCAGGATTTTGACCTACTCCTGGCCGGTGCGTTTTTTGGCCCGCCGCTTGGCGTCGAGGAGGCGGCTGGTGGTGTTGACCGGTTCCGTGACCGTGGCCGTTTTTTCTTCCGGGACTGGCATGGAAGTCATCGGTTTGCCGACTTCCGCACCAGGTGTTTCTGGAATCACGGCCTCCTTTTCCGGCTTGAACAAATCTGGACTCGGCGCAGCCACAGCGGTCGGTCGGCTGGACCGCACCCGGTCACGACGATTAAGCAACGCCGACAAGGACTCGTCCGCTTCCTTCGCACGAGGCTCGCCTTTCCAGAAGAAAATCCAGCGATGCAACGTTTTCGTGGCCTTGAGCCATTCGGCGCGATCAAGTTGGATGCGGCGGATGGCCACGTCCAACGGAAACAAAACGATGGCAAATTTCAAAAGCCATTCCCACAAATCCATTGCTTGAAATGTTTTTTGGCGATCATGCAAAAACGGATTGTCCACCTGCGGATCAAGCACCTTGCCGCCGCCCGCTTCGGCCAGGCGACGCATCAGATTTAGATTCGGCTCGGGGTCGTCGAATTCCGGGGAATAATTCACGCTCAAACCGAGCGGTTGCGATTTGCCCGTGGCGCGATCCGTCAGATTCATCAGATAGGAACCGACGTCTTTGGTGGGAAATTTGGCTTCATAATGACCGGGACCGGTTTGTTCCAGTTGCACGACTTGCTTTTGGCCTTTCGGACTGACCACGAGAGTTTCGAGGTTGAGGAAGTTGCGGTAATTCCCCTTCTCATCAATCGCTTCCACGTTGATGTGGCCTTCGCCTTTATCCACGGCAACCTCGGTGCTGAAATCGGAAACATCCACCCGACGCAAAGTCCACTGCGCGATCTGCAACCAGAATTGCTGGTATTTGTTCCAGGTAAGCCAGTCGCTGGCCCACTTGGCTTTCGCGTCCGAAGTGAACGCCACCGAGCGGCCCAGACCGTATTGCCAATGCGCCAGCAATGGATCGCCCTTTGGTGTCAACAACGGCACTTCCGCGCGAGCCTTGGGCGTCGTGCAAACGTAACCGCGCAAGATCGGAAATTCCTTCGGGCCGATCCCTTTGACCAGTTCGCTGGAAATCTGCATTTGCGGCGTGAACGGCTCTTCAAAAATGGCCGACTTCAAAATCACGCTCGCTTCCTTAATGAAGATTTGCGGGAGATCGGACGCCGAATCCACCGGGTAAAAACGCCCACGTCCCTCCGACGCCAGCCAGGACATCGTATCGGGCGCGACATGGCCGCCGATCATCACGGTGGAGATGGTGATTTTGTCGGCGACGATATTACGCACCAGACTTTTTTGCGGCGGCGCGGGATCGCCATCGCTGAAGACGACCATGTGTTTGAGATTCGCCGTGGATTTTTTCAAAGCGTCGTAAGCCATTTGCATCGGCCCCTGAAAATCGCCCATGTCGCCGGGATTCATGCCGGAGATCTGCCGCCCCATCTCCGATTTATCGCCAACCTTGGCCAGCGGAAAAAGCCAGTGGCTCGTACCGTCCCACAAGACGATGCCCATTTCATCCTGCGGGCCGAGGGCGTCCAACGCGGCGAAAGCGATGTCGCGCGCCCATTGATTGCCATTCGGAAATTCCGTGGCATGACAGACGATGGCCAACGCGCCGCTCGGCAAAACTTTCTTGCTGCTCAACTCCATCTCCAACGGCAACGTCGCTTCCAAGGGTGTCCCACGATAACCGCCCGCCGCAAACGCCTGGTCGCCACCGATGCAAACCAGCCCCACGCCAAAATCCCGCACCCCGCTCTCCAGCAACCGCATCGCATCCGGCCCAAGGTCGCCAGCGGAAACGTTGCACAGGAAAATGACGTCATAACTTTGAATTTCAGCCAGCGTACCGGGAAATTTGTCCGTGAGTTTCACGTCGAATTTCCCGGTCTGAAGCGCGGCCGCCAAATTTCCATCTTCGTTGGGCGCGCTGGAAACGATCAGCACCCGCGGATTGCCGCGAACACTGACGAACGAAGCGGCTTTATTGTTTTGCGGCAAGGTATCGCCCGGCGCGTCAACTTCAACATTGTAACGGTAAAAGCCCGGTTGCGTAAGCGTTTGTGGAAAAGTGAAAAGGTTTTTTCCGGGAGTCAATTGAACCTTTTGTTCACCGAGTGAACCCTCATTTTGATACAAACGGATGGTCGCTGTCTGCGCAGTGTCGGATTGCACGAAAATCTTCACGTCAAACGTCTGGCCTTTTTTCACGGTGCTGGGAACAGAAAGTTTTCGCACCGAAACATCATTGCCGCGATTCACCCCGAGCGGCAGCACATCTACGGTGACGCCCAGGGGTTTCGCTGCTTCCAACGCGGCCATGGCATCGCCGATGTTTTCGTTGCCATCGGACATCAGCACCAGCCGCTTTTGGCCGGTTTCAGGAAAAGCGGCGGTGCCGAGACGGATTGCCCCCGCGATATCTGTCCTCTCCACGCCGACAACCGCCTGAATCTGGCGGACATCCAGTTGCGCGTTGGGCGTGGATTCAATTCCCGCATCGGTGCCAAAAACCAGAAAACCGGCGCGGTCAGTGGCCTTTTTTTCCTTGGCCGTTTCATTGGCAAAGATCCGCGCGGTTTCCTGTTGCGGCGAGGGAATGCTTTCAGAACGGTCGAGAAGGTAATAAACGTTCATCCCTTCGAGCGGCTTCTTCCATTGCAAACCGGCGATGGCCAGCACCAGTGCAACGACAATAATCAAGCGCACGGCAAAAGCCGTCCAATGCCGCCATTTGCCGATCTGCACATCCGACTTCCACGACAACCAAACCACCCACGGCACCGCGATAAGCAGCGCCAGCAGCCAGATGGGATTGGTGAATTGGAGGTTCATGGTTCGGAGCTCAGGCTTTAGCCCGTCTTCTCCTTTCGCAAAAATTTCTGCACGCGATGATTGATGGCGTCGGCGATGTAAAGATTGCCTTTTGAGTCAAGCGCAATACTCCAGGGATTGCTCAACTGACCGGGATTGCCGCCGGCTTCACCGATGATTTCAATCGGATGATCGTTCGCGTCAAAAACCTGGATGCGACTGTTGCCAAATTCGCAAACATATTGCCGCCCCTCCTCGTCCACCTGAATGTCGTAGGGATAACTCAATTCCCCCACCCCATTGCCCGCTTTGCCGTAAGCGCGGAGAAATTTGCCGTCCGGTGAAAAAATCTGGATGCGATGATTGCAGGAATCCGCGACGTAAATCCGGTCCTTTGCGTCAATGGCAATCCCCTCGGCGCGATTGAAATCACCGGGCTTCTCCCCAAGCTGGCCAAAGGCGCTGAGACACTTGTCGCCGCGAGCGGTGAACGACTGAACCCGGTCGGACAAGGTGTATTCCGTCACAAAAATTTCCCCGCGCGAATTGACCGCCGCACTGCGCGGCATGCCAAGTTGTCCAACATTCGTGCCATGCACACCCCATTGCACGATCAGTTTTCCTTCGGGTGTAAATTCATTGACACGTGAATAATGCGGTTCGACGAGAATGATATTTCCCGCGTGATCGTGGCACATCCCCTTGGGCTTGCCCTTGGCTGTTTCCGGCATCTGCCAGCCGGACAGATAAACGCCTTCGGGAGAAAATTTCTGCACGCGTCCCGTCATATCCACGACATAAAGATTATCTTTCCCATCCACCGCCACCGAGCGCGGCTTGTTAAACTCCCCAACCCCGGTGCCACGACCGCCGATGACTTGGGATTGGCTGAAAATTTTACTAGCAAGAACCGCGCGATTGGAATCTCCGGGGGAACATCCGACTAATGTCAAAGCCAGCAGGGCCGGTAAAAATTTTCGGAAGCTATTCCACACCAACAACGGCACCAAAGCCAACACCAGCAGCAACAGGCACAACGCATTGACCTGCGAATTATGCCCGTAATGCAAAAGATTAAAAACGCGCAACGAAAGATTCTCGCCCCCCGGTGGAACGATCAGCACAATGGTTTCCACATCCCACAAACAAAGCAGATACGTCACATACCACGCCGCCGCCACCGGCGCGGAAATTTGCGGCCAATGAACATATCGCAACATCTGCCAGCGCGACGCACCTTCCAATTGCGCCACATCATTCAAGCTCCGATCCAGCTTTCGTTTTGCGCCAGCCACCGTATTCCAACCCAGCGCCGCGTAACGGATAAAATAGGCGATCAGAACAATGGCCGTTCCATGATAAATGGCGCCGAGCAAAGGCCGGTTAAAAATATTAATCAGCGCAATTCCCAACAAAACGCCCGGCACAAAAAACGCCGTCCACAAAAAGAAATCCAATTTCACCCGCCACGTCACCAACGCGAACACCGCGACCAAGGAAGCGGTTATGACCGAGAACGCAAGCGAATGTCCCAGAGCTGATTGTCCGGCGGCGAACGCCGTGCCAAATTCGTGCCACGTCCTTGTGCTGCCGACCAACTGCCACGCCGGCACGCAGACGGAAAAAACAATCGCGATCATCGAAATGATTGCGCTTCCCCACCACCAAGACGCGCCCAATTGCCGGCGCCACAACGCTGCTGTCACGCCATTCGTCCGCCATGACCACCCAACTTCCTTCCCGCGAAAAC
This sequence comes from uncultured Verrucomicrobiales bacterium, assembly GCA_903927905.1. Lineage (GTDB taxonomy): Bacteria > Verrucomicrobiota > Verrucomicrobiia > Limisphaerales > Palsa-1400 > CAIYOY01. The sequence continues at coordinate 17,442 of CAIYOY010000323.1, forward strand.
AAAACAGCAACAACATCGGCACCAGCAACAGCGGCCAGCACATGCGCAAGGCCGCCATGTTGTCGAAGGTCGTGTTGAAATCCACCCACAATTCCGCCGGGTAAACCTTCACCTGCAAGATCGCCGGCACCGCAAAATTATTGAATCCCAGAACAAACGTCAGCACCGCTCCCTGCACCAGGGCCGTCCGCGCCATCGGCAACAAAAGCCACCGCAACAGAGCCGAACCGCGCAACATCGGATCCACTTCCAATTGCGACGGCTCCACCCGACGCCACGCCGCGCCCGCAAAGAAAAACGAGATCGGCCACGTCAACAACGCCAGCAGCCAAATCGTCCCGCCCAGCGAATAGATATTAAATGGCAACCATCGCCGCCAAACGCCCGTTTCCCCCAGCAATTCAATCCAACAATTCGTCACCAAAAACGGCGGCAGCACCAGCGCGATGACCGCCGCTGCGCCAAATAATTTTTGCCAGCGCGGACTCAATCCCGCCGCCACCAAAGCCGCAAGCACCCCAAAAACCACCGCCAACAAAGTGGCTCCACTGGTCACCAACAGACTGTTGCTTAACAAGAACCAGTTCATCGCAGGAACACCTTTTTCAAAATGTCCACCGCGCGTTCCTGATTTTTCAACAAGTCCTCCCATTGCAAATGATCATCGCGATTCGGCGAAACAACCTCGACCGCCCCCGCTTCCACTAATTTTTTGAACACCTCGTCCGATTGCAAATAATCCAATAATTTCTGCGCCGCCTCTGGATGCGGCGCTCGACGAATCACCGCCACGGTATTGCGAATGGCCAAACCATCCGGGTCCAAGATCAGCGAATCCACTGGCAACCCTTCGCGCTGTCCCGCGATGACATCATCCGAATCCGAAATCCCCACGACCGCTTCCCCCTTCGCCACCATTTTCACCACCACGGAATTTCCATCCACCAGGAACGGTTTGTTCGCCGCCAACGCCCGGCACCACTGTTCCCACGCCACTTCCCCCCAGCGTTGACGCAACGCCAAAAAGTGCGTTGAGGTCGTGCCAAAAAGCGGATACGCCACCGCTACGCGTCCGCGAAACGTGTCATTCGTCAGCGCCGACAACCGCCTCGGCGCATTCGTCAACGCCATCAGATTCGTATTCACCACCAAACGCCGCGTCCGAAAACCGAACGCCACCCAGCCATTGGTCTCACGCAAAACACCCTGCTTTTCCAGTTGATGCGTCCGCAACTCCTCATTGTTCCAAAACACATCACATTGCGGATGATCCTTCTCTGTCAACAACCGATTGACCAACCCAACCGTCTTCACCGCCTCACTATCATAAACCGCCAAAGTCTTGATCCCGGTCTGCCTAGTGAATTCCTGCAAAATCGGCTCCGCATAAACCTCATCCTGCGACGTATAAACCACCACCGTCTCCGGCCGCGAACATCCCATGAGAGCCAATAAAAGCGCGAGCGCCACCATCACTCTCCACTCTTCACTCCTCACTCTCCACTTCTTCACGCCGTCCTCCTATGATAATACCACCACTCAAACATCAACACCGCCAGCGCCAGCGCCGCGATCCACCGCCACGATTCCACATTGGCCCGCTTAAGCTCCGTCGTGGAAACCTTGTTGAACTTGCCGAATTGAATCTCCTCGCGCGGCTTGGTGTTGCTCTCCGCCGCGTCGAGGACATTGACGCAAAATTCCACCTCATTCGTCCCGGCGTGCAAATGATAAATGCCTTGTTTGCCTGTGTCTCCAAAAACCACCTCCAACCCATTCTCCGACTTCACCGTTTTCTTCGTCCCATCCGGCAATTCCACTTCCGCCGTCCCGATCGGTCGGGCAAAACCAAAACGAAACGGCTCGCCCGCATGGATCATCAGTTGATCCGAGCGCGTCGAGGCCGGATTCAGCCAATCCACCGCATTGGCCGTGAACATCGGAAATGAAAATCGCAACGGCCAGGTGCTTTGCAGCGTGTCGAATCCGATCCAAATAATTTTCTGATGCGCCAACTCACCGGCCATCAGCAAAGGCGTCTGCTGCGATTCCACCAACGGCAACGCCCAGCTCGGCGTCTTCACCGCCATCGCCTCCGCGATCTGCACATTGTCCAGATTGATGTAACGCAAAAGCGGATGAGTTGATTTCCAATCCACAATCGCCGGCGACTCCACCTTGCCCACCCCCTCAAACCAGTTGGTCGCCGCGATATGAATGGCCAGCACATTCGGCTTCGGCCAAACCGCCGGCATCACATCATCCAGCACCACCACATCCGAAGACTCGGCCGCATCAGTCAACTGCATGGCCACCGTCAAATCCACATTCGGCAGCGATTTCAACGCCTTTTCCAGAAACCGGTTTCCCTTCGAGACCAGCAACACTTTGACCGGCTGCGGCAGAAGGCTGACCATGGAAGCCTGATTGTCCGCCGCCAGATCGTCCTTGGCATTGATGCGCACCGTAAAAATCCCGTCCCGCAACTGCGACGCCACAAACACCTGCGGCGAAGTCTCCCCCGGCGGAATCGTCAGCGACCGCGCGTTGACCACCTGATTATCAAACAAAAGTTCCAAGTCAGTCTGCTGCTCCTTGCTCGAATAATTCGCCACGCTCGTATAGATGGCCCGCTCCTGCCGGTTCTCCGGGCTCTCGCGGATATCGAGCGTCGTGATGCCCAAATTTTCCGAACTTTTGCCGACGCGATGATAAATCACGTTCAAACCTTTGTTTTCAAACTCGCTCAAATCCCCCGCCGCGCCGTCACTGAATAGATGGATTTCCGGGTCCTTCTTATTACGGATCAAAGTCTGCGCCAGCTTCAGCGCCTCGGTCAGCCGCGTCGGCGAATCCGTCGGCTGACACTCCCGCAATGCGCGCCGCAATTGAGTTTTACTCGTCGTTTCCGATTGCTTCACCTCCGTGTTGGCGGCCGATTGCAAAATCAACATCCCTTCCCCATCCTGCAAGCTATCGACAATCTTGAGCGCTTCCGCGCGCGCCTTTTCAAAACGCGTCGGCTCCTCATCCTTGCTCTGCATCGAAGCCGACGCATCCAGGATGACCACCCGCAATCCGCTCGTCGTCGCATGCCCTGAAAAATAAGGCCGGGCCAATGCCAAGATCGCCAAGATCAACAACAACAATTGGAGGAGCAGCAGCCAGTTATGCCGCAGCTTTTGGAAGGGGGCATTGGCCTGGGTATCGGAAATGAATTTCTGCCAGAGAAGCGTGCTGGCAACGAGTTTGACCACCCGTTTGCGCTTGAGTAAATAGAACACCACCACCACAGGGATTGTGGCGGCAAACCAGAAAGCTGCTGGCGAGAGAAAACTCATTCCTTAACCCTGACGTGTCACGTGTGGCCCAAGTCTAAAGTTAGAAGCCCAAAGTTCAACCTTCAAATCATCCCAAAAATGGAGCGGGGAAGGCTCGTCCCCATTCGCTCTTTCCCCGTTCCCCATCCTCAACCTTCAGCCATTTCCCGCCCCGACCCCGAACGGGGCGAGCGTAGGGGGCGAAGTGAGGAAAGATAAAATTAATTCGGCACTGCTGCAAAATTAACTGGCTTGAGTTGGCATGTATCGCCAAGGGAGCCCTTCAAAACAAAAAACTTTGGTTTTTTATCGAAATTGAAAAGACGGTAGAGGTGGTATTCGTCCTTTCGTGCGCGTGAAACATCCACTTCATTTGCAGAAGCAAAGAAACGAGTTAGCGCTGCGTAACGGGTAGTTTTTACCTCTATCAATCTCTCGGTGCCATTGGTTTCAAAAGACAAAATATCGAACCCCAAATAATCGCCTGTTGTTCGGGCTACATGCTCTATCCGGTCAGCCAAGTTACGCTTTCCGATACGCCGCAGCCGCTCACGTTCAAAACGCAGAACAAATTCTTCGCCAGCCAGCCCCAAAGACCGGTTATTGGCTTCCATTTCCAGATAATTTCGCGGAGCAAAACGCACTTTCCTCCGCGATTCATCAGTTAGTAACGATTCAATCTCTCTGCGATTCGGAGGAGAAACTTGAACCGCCTTGATATTTTGAACAGGCGGCACGGTTTTGACGTGTTCTTGAACTGCTTTTGTGACTATTTGATTTAATCCAGATGTACCGCTCAAATGAGCCAGCACAACCTCGGCTAATAAATTCTGATAGTTTGGAAGTGGTTTATATCCGGAAAGGTAGGGGCAGTTTAAATGCCACAAGACTGCGCTGATATTCCGGTGCTTATTTTCCACTGAACTGCGGGAGCGTGTTGGAATAAGTTGGCGAAGCTGACGATTGTGTTCAGCTTTGTTATAATCCAGACCACGAAGATCTTTGTCCCACATTGCAAAATAATCGGCAACGATGGCTTCGACTTCTTCTTGTGACCAAATTTCTGGCATGACGTTTTTTCAAATTAAGCCCTATTCTTGAATGATGAGCAAGTTTGGTCTTGCCAAGATTTGCAAACCTGGCCAGGTGTATATGCCAGTTATGAAAACTGGAACCGAATCCACACCCGACCTCTCTGACCCAGCCGCTGTATTTGCATCGGCGCTTTCACTTTGGCAGGAATGTCAAAAGCACGCCTCCGCCGATAAAAAAATTAACTTTAGCGAAAGCTACAACGGCGTGGATCAGTTCATGCGAGAAGTGATGCGGGTGGCAAACCTGTTTGAGACGTGGGCTTGTGCGCATATAAACTTCGACCAGACGAATGACGTTTGGCCTTACCTTTTGGAGGACAAATTCGGGGAAGCATGTCTGGCAGTGATTCTGCCAACTACATTGGCGCAATTCGAGGACGATGATTGTCTCCGGGTTGCCATACGTTTGCAGCTCCTAATCAATCTCGACGATGGCCTTCGATTGCCAATAGATGTAGTTGCGCAAAACCCATTGGGCGGCTCGGGTTTTCAGAAATATCGCATTCAAACGATACGCGATTCAGTCGAGGACGGGACTTGCGTGCCCTTTACTGCCGCTGATGAAGCATTTGATGATAATTTCGGCGCTCCGTATTTTGGATTGTACGGTATGAGCGATGATGGATTACTCGAACACATTGCCGACCGTCGGACTTACGCGGAAGCTTTGCGTCTGGCTCAGAAAATTGCTCCGGGTGTGGAATTCCCGGAAACGCCGATATTTTCTATACCCGTGTAGGAGACGAGGTAACGAGACTCTAATTTTTCCTATGAATGGCAATCGAGTTAGAGCCTCGTCACCTCGTCTCCTACAATATTAATTTAATCCTTTGTCTCGACGATTCTGTATTCGTCGCGGCTGTGTCCGAGTTCCATATCGCCCGCATCTACCGCTACTTTCCCATCAGCTAGGAATTCTTTAATTTCCTCCTCAGCTTCATTGATGGTGTGAAATCGCATTGGTTTTTCAGGTTCCCCATTCTCTTCTATCGTCCACTCGGCATCATCCCAGCCGGAGGTGTAAAGCATCTCAATCTTGTACAGCATGGAATATTCAAAACATAAATTTTCAGTTTTGAAAAGCCTGACGTTTTTACCAAGAAGAAGCGGTCGGAGGTGATGTCGA
>CAIYOY010000324.1 GCA_903927905.1 uncultured Verrucomicrobiales bacterium
GCCGGCAAATCCACTTTGCTCACTGCCATTTCCAAAGCCCGGCCCAAAGTCGCGCCCTATCCTTTCACCACGCTCCATCCGCAGATCGGCATCGTCGAGTATCCTGATTTTTTCCGCCTGACAGTTTGTGATGTCCCGGGTTTGATTGAAGGCGCTCATCGCAACGTCGGCCTCGGCCACGCTTTTCTCCGCCACATTGAACGCTGCAAAATCATCGTCATCCTCCTCGACATGGCTGGCACCGATGGCCGGAATGCCTGGGACGATTACAAACAGCTCCTCAAGGAATTGGAATTGTATGATCCCAATCTCTTGAAACGGGAACGCTTGGTCGTCGCCAATAAAATGGACGAACCCGCCTCCGAACAAAATCTCAAGGCCTTCAAGCGTAAAGTCCGCAAGGTAGATGTGCTGCCCATTTCGGCCGCCTTCGACCAGGGTCTCGATAAATTCAAAAAAATCATCCGCCAGGCCTCCACGGCCAAATAAGTATATGCTCAAAGCTGGAATCGTCGGTCTCCCCAATGTCGGCAAAAGCACCCTGTTCAACGCCGTCACCCGCACCCGCAAGGCGGAAGCCGCCAATTATCCCTTTTGCACCATTGATCCCAATGTCGGCATCGTCACCGTTCCCGACGCGCGGCTCGAAGTCCTTTCAAAAATCGCCAAAACCACCGTTATCATCCCGGCGGCGGTCGAGTTCGTGGATATCGCCGGGTTGGTCAAAGGCGCATCCCAGGGCGAAGGACTTGGCAATAAGTTCCTGACCCATATCCGCGAAGTGGACGCCATCGTCCAAGTGGTTCGCTGCTTTGAAGACGCCGATATCCATCATGTGGCCGGCTCCATTGATCCGGTCCGGGACATTGAAACCATTACCACTGAATTAGTCCTCTCCGATTTGGAAGCCGTGACCAAGCGGATCGAAAAAGGGGCCAAAGATGCCAAACGGGGCGACAAAGTCGCCGTGGCCGAAGCGGCGGTGCTCGTAAAATTCCAAGCCCACTTCAACGCTGGCAAACCCGGAATCACCCTTGAATTGGCTCCAGAAGAGAAAATCATCGCCAAAGGCTTCTACCTGTTGACCGATAAACCAACAATTTACGCCGCAAACGTTAAAGAAGGCGACTTGGCTAAAGCTGATAGCAATCCTTATGTCATGAAAGTCCGGGAATACGCCAAAGCCCACCATTCCTGTGAAACCGTCGTCATCAGCGCCCAGATTGAAAGCGACCTGATTGACCTCGCCCCCGCCGAAGCCGCCGAATTCCTTAAAGAACTGGGCGTGTCCGAATCCGGCGTTGGGGCCTTGATCCGCGGAACCTACCACCTCTTAGGCCTCCGCACCTACTTTACCGCCGGCGAAAAGGAAGTCCGGGCCTGGACCATTCACGCTGGCGACACCGCCCCCCAAGCCGCCGGGGTCATCCATTCCGACTTCGAGCGCGGCTTCATCAAAGCCGAAACCGTGGCCTACGATGACCTGGTCAAACTCGGCTCGGTGGCGGCAGCCAGGGAAAAAGGGCTTTACCGCATGGAAGGCAAAGAGTACATCGTCAAAGACGGCGATGTCCTGCTCTTCAAATTCAACGTGTGAGTGGCCAACACTCCATAAATGCGGGAATTTTACGCTAAAAACCGGAGTTATCCCCACGCATTGCGCGTGTAAATTTTACGCAACGTGGTTTTTGCTCGAAAATTTGGTGAAAAAGCAGCCGGGGAAGTGATTTTTAGGGTGTTTAACCATGTGGCATCATCTTTGCTAACACAATCCTGAACCGAGTTGACACTGACATCAAAATGTTCGACAGTGCGCGCTCCTTAGCCAAAATAACAAAAGTAAAAATAAAAAGTTTATGAAAAGAACATGGAATAAGAAGTCAGGGGCTTTCACTCTGATCGAGTTGTTAGTCGTCATCGCCATCATCGCCATTCTGGCCAGCATGCTGTTGCCTGCTTTGGCCAAGGCCAAACAAAAAGCGCAACGTATCTCTTGCGTCAACAATCTCAAACAAATCGGCATTGCCTATAAAGTTTGGGCCAACGACAACGGGGATCTTTTCCCGGCCGCCCAAGCGACCAACAGCTCAGGCTGGAAGGATTTAGGGGTGACCACCGGTCAGGCCCAATGGACCTACACCAACTACGTCATCATGGCCAATGAACTCGGGCAATCGCCCAAAGTTGCCATGTGTCCTTCCGACGATCGCGTCGCCATGACGAACTTCAACAACTCCAGGATGGATAACACCTTCATCTCCTATTTCGTCGGCGTGGGCGCGGGTGACACCTATCCGCAGTCTATTCTCGGTGGTGATCGCAACCTGTGCTCCAGCACGGCGGATGCGGGTTATCCTTATTATGGCTGGTCGCCTTCAACGGGTAATGGTGGTTTTAACGTGACCTTCCTTAAAACCAATGATCCGACTGTCTGCTGGTCCCTCAAACTGCACTCTGCCGGTAACACCGCTGGTGCCGGTAATATCCTTTTGGGCGACGCCAGCGTGCAGCAGGTCTCTTCGGCCCGTTTCCGTTCCGATTATCTCATGTTTTCCGGCGATGCGGGTAACGGGGCTAACCCCAGTTGCATCCATCTGATGTTCCCGTAATCGAATATCAGTTAATTAACTTAACCTAGAAAAGGCACCCGCAAGGGTGCCTTTTTTAGCGCCCAAATCCGGCGGTCAACTCGATGATCCGGCGCAGGGGTGTGGCCGGACGGAAGCCCGTGGCGTGGGCGAGTTTTTCTACAATGGGCTTGCGCCGCAACATGTCCTGAAAACCGGGGGCATAGGCCGTCGTGTAGGGGACTAATTCCACTGGCGAGGAGGATTTGAGGATTTCGATCACCAGTTCGGCCAATTGGCCAATGGTCACTTCTTCGGAACTGCCCACGTTAAATACCTGGCCGCGCGCGCTGGCGCTATTTTGCAATCGGATCAACGCCTCAACCGTGTCTTGGACATAACAGAAACAGCGTGTCTGCTGACCGTCACCATAGACCTTCAATGGCTGACCTTGCCGGGCCGCTTGAATAAAACGGGGCAAGACCATGCCATATTGGCCGGTTTGACGCGGACCAACCGTATTGAATAGGCGCGCGATAACCACGGGCGTTCCTTTTTCCTTGGCATGGGCCAGGGCCAAAAATTCATCCATCAATTTCGAGCAGGCATAACTCCACCGGCTCAAATGCGGCGGGCCGATCAGAAGGTCGTCCTCCTCCGAAAAGGCTGGCTTCAGGCTCTTGCCATAGACTTCGGAAGTCGAGGCTAGCAGGATGGGAGTTTGTTTGACACTGGCGGCATCGAGAATGGCCCGGGTTTCCTGGACGTTGTTTTCAATCGCTTGCAGCGAGGATTGCATGATCTTCTCCACGCCAACCGAAGCCGCCAGATGATAAATGGACTCTGACCGGCCCGCGAGTTCGGCCAGATTCGCGCACTTCGAGATTTTTTGCTCCACGACGGTCAGGTCGGGATGGTTCCGAACCGCGTCCAGATTCTCCAGCTTTCCGGTGGAACAATCGTCTATCACCGTGACCGATTTTCCATCCGTCAGCAGCCGTTCCACCAGATGGGAACCGATAAAACCAGCTCCTCCCGTGACCAGAACATGAGGCTTATTTTTCATGGCAACGCATCGGCCACGGCTTGGGCCAGTTTTTGCCGGTATTCACCGGTGGCGATCAATCCGGCTTCTTTGCGATTGGAAAGATAGCCGCCCTCGATCAAAACCGCCGGACGATTTTGCCCGCGCAGCACCGTCATGAAACGCGCCCGGCGGACGGACCGGTCCGATTCCTTTGTTTCCTTGAGGATGGAGCGGTGCAACTTCAACGCCAGGCAAAAATTACTGAGATCGAAGGCGTTGTTCGGCACGATCCGCGCCGGGTCATCGGGGTAATCCCGGGTCAAATTCGAGGGCAAACCGAGCGGGGTGACGCAATAAGTTTCCAGCCCGGATTGCTCGGATCCGGCGGAATTAAAATGCAGGCTGATAAAAACGTCCGCCGCCGAACGCTCCGCCAAAGCGACGCGATTGGACAAGGCCACATCGAAATCATTGCTCCGGGTCAGGATGACTTTCCAGCCTTTGTTCACCAAAATCTTTTGCAAACGCAACGCCCAATCGAGCGTGTATTCCTTTTCAAAATGATTCCCGATGACGCTCCGAGTGCCGGTTTGTTCTCCACCATGCCCCGGGTCAAGCACAATGGTTTTATTGGTGAAGGCCGCTCCGGCGCACTGATTCAAAATGGGTAACAAGCTTTTTTCCAAGTCGAGATGGTGAACGCAGGGGTGATGCTCCGTCAGACGCGGCGCGAAACTGAGCATGAAATTCATCCCGTTCCACCGGGCCACTTGCGAGCCAATGGTGAATTCAATTTTCCCGGCGGCATTTTCCAATTGATAACTGATTGGTTTTTCGCCTGGCAATTGCGTCAGTTTGGCCAACCCGGTCGTCCGACACCAGATCCCCAAAGCGATCCATGTGTCGCTGCTCGGACTGGATACGACCGGAGCCGTGGAAATGGCAGGAATAGTTGAAGCGTTTGTAACCGCTTTAGGCGGCGGAGTTGGCGGCACCACCACTCGATTGGTTTGAGTGGATGGTTGTGTTGGTTTCTGCGGTGGCGCCGAGTCCATCCCGCCGCCGTCCCACATGGTGAACTTCGGCGTCGAAGAACACCCGGCCAGGGTCAGCAACAGGCTGGCGGACAATATTTGAATGCGGCGCATTCGGCCCATTCTGCGGGGAAGAATGGCCCTGACTCAAGCTTGGAACGCTTTTCCCTTGCGAAAATCTGCAATGGATTAAAAATGTCGCCATGTCGTTGAGTCCGGCTGCTTTCAAACCCACGCCTCCGTTGCTTCTGCTCGTGCGGGTCAATCTCCGGCAGAACTGGCGGCGGTTGAAAGCCATCCGCGCACAATCCCGGCTGTTGTCGTTTTCCATCGGACTCTTCATGGTCAGTTACTTGACGGTGTCCTTCTTTCTCTTTAGCTGGGGATTGAAGTTTCTGATGAACTTTCCGGCGCTCGGCCCAATCCTGACGGAGCGGTTATTTTTTTTGCTGTTCGCCTTTCTTTTCATTCTTCTGCTCTTCAGCAACTTGGTCATCGGTTACACCAATTTTTTCCGCAACCGGGAAACCTCATTTTTAATCTCGCTGCCGATTCCGGCCCAAACTGTTTTTCATTGGAAATTTTTGGAGTCAGCGCTGCTGGCTTCCTGGGCTTTCCTTTTTCTGATCGCACCGCTGTTGGCGGCCTATGGCTTGAGCCGCGGAGTGCCGTGGCATTTTTATTTTATGACTCTGGTGGCCATCGCCATGTTCATTGTGCTGCCCGGAGTGGCCGGGGCTTGGGCAGCGTTGAACTTGGCCCGCTTCCTGGATCGCCGCGCTTTTCAAGTGGTCGCCGTCGTGACCATGGCGGTGGTTCTGCTCCTGATGGCTTTCTGGTTCCGCCCCGAACAACTGACCGACGACAACACCGATACCCGCGTTCTGGCCACCTTGGACAAGCTGCTGCTGCGGACGCATTTTGCCGAATCGCCCTGGCTGCCAAGTTACTGGCTGACCAATAGTGTCATCCAATGGTCCGAAGGCGCTTTAAGCTCGTCGCTGTTTTTTTTGCTGGTCCTGTTGAGCCACGTTCTTTTCTTTGGTTATCTTTCTTTCACTCGATTGGGGGATTTCTTTTATGAATCTTTTTCTGCGGTGCAGAGCCGGGAAAGTATTTTTGTGCGCTGGGCATGGTTTCAACGCTGGCGCGGTCGCCGCCCGGAATTTGATTACCCCATCGGCGGGCTGGAAAAAATCTTTCACTTTGTGAGCGGCGGCCCATCCGATGAATTGGCGCTGCTAGTCAAGGATTCGCGCACTTTCTGGCGCGACACCACGCAATGGGGCCAATCGCTCGTGCTCTTTGGTTTGCTCGGCGTTTATGTCATCAATCTGCGTCATTTTTCCCAGCAGTTGACTAATCCGTTCTGGGTGCATCTGGTTTGCTATTTGAATCTCGGTGCCTGTGCGCTGAACCTGGCCACGCTGACCACCCGCTTTGTTTATCCGCAATTCTCGCTGGAAGGAAAACGTTTGTGGATCATTGGCATGGCCCCGCTGGGCTTGAAACAGGTGTTGCGCACGAAATTCTGGCTGGCCAGCCGGGCGTCGCTTTTGTTGACTCTGGGACTTATTCTGCTCTCCTGTCACATGCTGCAAATGCCGCTGGATCGCACGTTGTATCTCGGCCTGATTATTGCCACCATGACTTTTGCTTTGACCGGCCTGGCGGTCGGGCTGGGTGCGCTTTATCCGAATTTTCGCGAGGACAATCCCTCGAAAATCGTCAGCGGTTTTGGCGGGACGCTTTGTCTGGTGGTCAGTTTTCTTTACATCGTCGGCTCCGTGACTTTGCTGGCCATGGGATCGCCATGGGGCTGGCACGGCGAAACCTCCATCCGCTGGATTTTGGGAAGCTGGGTGATCTTCGCTTTGCTTTCCGTCCTGATCGGATGGGTGCCGCTGCGGCTGGGACTGCGGCGCGTGGAAGGGTTTGAACTTTAAAATAATTTTTCGAGAGCGGCGAAAAGTTGCGGCCGCCGGGGATAATGAGTCAACGATTCGTCCGGCAAAACCAATCCACACCCACTGCCGTAAGCTTTGCCGTTGACCACGCAGGCGTTAGTCCGGCACTCGCGGATTTGCTCTAGGGCGCGCTTGATGACATCGCCCTCCAGTTCATATTTCCAGCCGACGATGCAAGCTTCGGGAAACCAGCCGCGCAATTCCTTGAGAATCTTTGGCGTCGGCTTCAATTCGGCAAGCAGGGCGGGGCCACGGGTGGATAGTTTGGCAGCTTTGACTGGCTTCAGTTTTCCATCCGCCGTTCGCGTGTAAATTTTTCCAAAACCAAAATCACTCACCGCCGCCGCGTGAAATACCGCGTGAATTTTCGAGGAGCCGCGCGCTTTCAACTGTTCGCGCAAATCAGAAGTGGTCGTAAAAACCCGGACTCGCCGCGCCTTTTGCTCGCCGCGATAAGTCGAATAATGACCTAATAAAAGTTCCACTTTATGCCCGCGCTCGGTCAGGAAATTAGCCAGATGCGATCCGATCGTTCCAGTTGAAAAATTGGTCAAACGGCGCACCTCATCCAGAGGTTCGTAAGTTGGCCCGGCCGTGACGATGCAGTTCATGGAGCCAAGTTTAAGGGGTAACCGGCGAAGTTTAAAGTCCCCTTTGTTTAGCCTTTAGCCTTCAGCCTTTAGCCTTTATTCTCCCTCCGTGAGTAAAATTGTCGGCATAGATTTGGGCACTACGAATTCACTCGTCGCCACGGTGGATTCGGGCATTCCTTTTGTCATCGCGGATGGCGATGGCCAACGGTTGACGCCTTCGGTCGTCCACTTTCCCGGCCACGATGGTGCGCCCGTGGTTGGTCAAAAAGCCAATCGCGTTCGCGCGCTCAAACCGGCGGAAACAGTTTATTCCATCAAACGCTTCATGGGCCGGCGCGGCTCGGAAATTCCACGCGAAGAGATGTTGCTGACTTATCCGGTCAAAGGCGAGGGTGCGGGACCGGTCACGGTGGAAATCCATGGGCGCGCTTATACTCCGGAGGAGGTTTCCGCCGAGGTTTTAAAGAAATTGAAGTTGGCGGCCGAAGCTTCTTTGGGCGAACCGGTCACTCGCGCCGTTATCACCGTGCCGGCGTATTTCAACGACGCGCAGCGCAACGCCACCAAGAAAGCCGGCGAACTCGCCGGATTCACTGTCGAACGCATCGTCAACGAACCGACCGCTGCCGCGTTGGCTTACGGTTTGGATAAACTAAAAGAACATTCTAAAATCGCCGTGTACGATCTGGGCGGCGGCACGTTTGACCTTTCCATTCTCGAGCTGAACAATGGCGTCTTCCAAGTTCTCTCCACCAATGGCAACACCCGCCTCGGCGGCGATGATCTCGACAAACGCCTGATTGATTTTATCGTCGAAAAAATAAAAACCACCGGCGGTCCGGATGCCACAAAAGATTTGCCCATGCTTTCGCGTATCCGCGAAGCCGCCGAGCAGACCAAAATCCGGCTTTCATCGGAAGAAACGGTGGAAATCAGCCTCCCATTTCTCACATCCACTTTTAATTTCAGTTACAAGCTCACCCGCACGGAGCTCGAAGATTTGACCCGCGACATTATTGCGCGGACTCGCCCACACTGCTTGCGTTCTCTCTCGGATGCCAAGTTGGAAGCCAAAGACCTGAATCAAATCATTCTGGTCGGTGGTCAGACCCGCATGCCGTTGGTGCGGAAAATGGTTTCGGAAATTTTTGGCTGCGCGGAATTTACCGAATCGCGCGGAGATTTGCGCCTCGGTGAAGAGTATCACAAGGCGGCCGGCCCGCAGTTGAACACTTCGCAAAATCCTGATGAAGCCGTCGCCCTCGGCGCAGCGATTCAGGCCGAAATTCTTTCCGGAGGTTTCAAAAATGTTCTCCTGCTGGATGTCACTCCGCTCTCGCTCGGCATCGAAACGTTTGGCGGCCTGATGAACGTCATCATCCCGCGCAATTCCACCATCCCGATCAAAGCCGGCGAAATGTTCACCACCGCCGTGGACAATCAGCCCAACATGCTCATCCACGTCCTCCAGGGCGAACGCGAGCGCTCACAGCACAACTGGAGTCTGGGCCGGTTCACGCTGGAATTCGAGCGCGCTCCCAAAGGCGTCCCGCGCGTCGGCGTGCAATTCGAGATTGATGCCAACGGCATCCTCCACGTCCTCGCCCGCGACATCAAAACCGGCCAGCAAAAGATCATGGAAATGAAATCCGCCGTGGATGTCGCCGACGCCGATGTCCAAAAAATGGTGGAAGAATCTGTCGAACACGCCTTCGATGACCTTAAAGCCCGCCAATGGATCGAAGCCAAAATCCGCGCCGGAGAAACGCTCAACGCCACCCGCAAAGGCCTGGCCGATTGCGCTGCTGAACTCGACGCCGACTACAAAGTCAAAGTCGAGTCCGCCATGCACGCCGTTGAAGAAGCCTTCGGCACCGAAAATCCCAAAACCAAAACCGGCGACCCGGCGAAGTTAAAATCTGCTAATGCCGCGCTCGATGAAGTGACAAAACCATTGGCCGAATTGCAAATGGATAAAGTGATGGAGGCGATGCTGCGGAAACGCGGGTTGATTAATTAATTTTTTGCGAAGCCATCATGAAATCTATGAAAGCAAATGGGTTGGAATATCCTTTGAACTCAACCCGGTTGAAATTGATAAACTTATTGAGCGCCTCATGAGCTTGAAAAGCGGTAGCACAGGTCACTTTCATTTCCGCGCCGACAACTTTTTAACAGAACCAGGAATCGCTGACGTTGAGATTTCCATGAAAGCTCCGGAAAACGTGGATAATATGTCCATACATTGAATGGGGCGTGATTCAACCGTCCTTTCAGGACAAAGGCAAAAAGCGATACTACCGGGATTTGGTTTCAGGTGAGACGAAGCAATAGGCGTCATACCGGATTTCGCTCCAAGCCAATTTGGCGACTGGTTGACTTGGGTATAATGGAATTTCTACGGGTGTAAATTTAACCCGCACGCGGATGTTGGAGCGGCCTTTCGTCAAAGCAAGCGGCAAGAGAAACTCATCGTCGCGGAAGCGGCGGTTGGAAGTTTGAAGGTGATGCTCGGAGGCGCCAAGTTCGCCTTTGGGGTTGGAATAGACACACGTGTTGGCGCCAGCCAGATACCAAGTGCCAGCGGGTTTCCAATCGGATTTCTTTTCTCCTTTGTCATTGGCCTTGGCGATAAAGACTTCGGCGCGTTGGTTGGGGAAGCTGTAATCGAGTTTGCGACGGAGCATGACGCCGAGGTTTTTGGGATTCAGTTTCAGGGAAAACTCGGAGGTCGTCGTGGTGGTGCGTCCGGTGTCGGTGGTGGTTGGATAGATTTCTTTTCCTTGCACAGTGTCCACGCCCAATTCATAGCGGGAGGTGATTTCATAAGGCTCAGAAGCATCGGGCGAGACATAGTGATGAGCCTTTTCGCTTTCATCGTTTCCAATTTGCAGCCGGTCCGTCTGCACGAGTGACGGGCGGTGCAGACCATACCAATATGTCACGGTCTGATAATGTTCCGTGGAATCATTGTTGCCACCGTGTTCCAAGTGGATCTCAGCGTTTTTTCCGAACGGCATCAGATCTGCCAGTAGAAAACGATAGGTTGATTCAATTTTATCTTCTTCGCAAACCGCCTCCTTCTCCGACTTCGCGCCAGTCGGATGTCCGGCAAACGGAATGGTCATGTTGCGTCCGCCCCAATAATCACCACCACCGCCCCATTCCTCCGTGCCGGTTCCCTGGGCTTGCGGCGTCTGGCTGTCGTCGAAGAAAAATCGCGGGTCGCCTTCTAGGGTGCCGAGATACCCACGATCTGAAAAAATAAATGACGTCCCCACAAAACTCCCCGACCAATCACCGCCGCCTTCGGTCTTGCGTGTATCAAGCAAAATCAAATCCTTGCCCGTCTCGGGTGTGCCGTGGTCTTTGTAGGTAGCGTGAAAATAGCCGAGTTGGGACATCGGCTGGTGGCGGGACTCAGAGCGAATCTTAACATGGAGTCCTGAAATTTCATTTGTTCCTTGGTTTACGAGGGTGACGCGCATTGATTCTTCATAGGGCATGGGGAAATAACAGGAGAGATAGACACGCGCCTGGTCGAAACGGATATTCACTGGAAAAGCTTTTACCAGATATTCGCGGTTGTCGCGGTTATATAAAGTTCCCGCGCCGAAAAAAAGGGCGACCGGGGCTTCAATGGACGGCTCCTTCAACTCATCCCAAGTCACGCGCAATGTTGCGCGGCCAAATTCAATCGCTTCCGCTCGTGGCACGGAAAATTCCAAAAGGCGAAGCGTGGTCGGTTCAGTTAATTGAGTTATGGTAATATTTGTTTTCAGGACAATATCCAGCTCCGCGTCATCGTTGGATTTTGGCGTGACGTCGGTTCCAGCCCGGGAAATTAAATCGAGGACGTCTTTGTCTGGAGGTGTTTTGTCGTTCCATGAGTGAATTTGCTGCGACAACTTCGTCCCCGGCACAAACTGATGATAAATATAATATCCCGTCCCATAATGCGTCCGCGAGTACCCCATCTGAAATGACTTCGTAAATTCAATCGGCACCCAAGTTAAATCCGCGCCGTGTGTGTCTGACCACGTCCACGCCAGCGGATTAGGAAACGCTTCTGCCGGCAGGAAAATCGAATGCTCCACTGGTTTCGTTGGGGTCGCGGTGCTCGTTTCCTGCACGATATGGTCAGAGCCATCCACCACATAATGCCACGGGCTGCCATGCCAATGGTTATATCGCGCAAAATACAAAATTCCTTCGCCTGCGACATCCAGCGTCACATTAAAATCATCAGCCTTTTGAAAAAGAAAATGACTGGCATCCGCCCCTTCATTGCCGCCGCGCCGATCGTAAGTGCTCCGCATATAAGCCCGCACCCCAATCCGTTGTTGCGGCCATTTTTCCCATTGGCGGTAGGCATCGAGGCCGACGGGGATGGGTGGCAAGCCTGCTGCGCGGGCGGTGAAGCCGAGCAGAACAAGTAGCAGAAAATGCCGAAGACTGAAACGCATCCGGCGATTGTATAAGGGTATTTTTCTTTGCCGAGCTTTTTGACCGCTTTGTTGGTATGCCAAACTTTGTATCAATTGTTACAAAGTTTGGCAGGAAGGCAAAAATAGGTTTGTGCCTGTTTTCCTGCAATTTTGCCTGTTCACTTTCACCCCGCCCTGCTGTTTAATTCTCGCATTGAAAATTTTGCCGATCATCCAACATGCCGGACTGGCCACGCCGTGGTTTTTCCTGGCCGTGTTCATGGCGGCATCCTTGCTGATGATCTGGCGGCTGGAATCCATGTCGGCCAACGGCATGGAAGGGACTGTCCTCGGCACGCTGGTCATGCCTTATTGTTCGGGCATCGGCAACTTGTTATTCGCCTTCATCCTTGGCATGAAAGGCGGTTCCGGGGCGGAAGTGCTGACCAATTGCCTCGTCAATAATGTCACCAACCTGACGCTCCTGATCGGACTCCCTGCGATCTTCTGGGGCATGAATATCATTCCCGGAAAAGAACCGGCCGCCAAAAAAAAGAAGAAAGGCAAAGAAGGGCGCAATTTCAAACCACAACTCAATCGCCTCTCCTTGCTTCTCACACTCCTCGCGGTCCTCTTCTTCACCGGCGCAACCTGGGCGCTGGGCAACGACGGCACTATCAGTCGCGGCGATGGCATGGTTTTGGTGGGGCTGTTTCTGTTCTGGCAGTGCATCCACGTTTTTGAAGTGCTGAAAAACAATGTGCAGCAAAATAAATCCTTCGGCTTCATGGTGGTCATTGATCTGCTCCTGCTGGCCGCCGGTTCCTACGCGGTTTATTTCAGCACCGACTGGTTGGTTGACTGGGTCTCAAGCATCAAAACCGGTTTCATCAGCGCCAAACAAATCGGCTGGCTCAGCGGCTGGTTGGATGTGTTGCCCAATGCGCTGCTCGCCTTTTATTACGCGTGGAAAAAACAGCCGGAAGTGGTTTACGCCTCGCAAGTCGGTGACGGTCACATCTGCATTCCGCTTTGCATCGGGATTTTTGCGTTATACAAACCGATTGTCGTGCCGCCCTTCTTCCAAACCGGCGTGCTGATCCTGTGCGGCGCCACGATCATCCATTTGCTGTTCGTCGGCTTGTTTGGGCGATTGCCGAAATGGGTTGGCTGGATTCTGACCGCCGCGTACGGCGTGTTTCTCTACAAAGGGCTGATCAAATAACCAGCGCATCCTTGCGGAAAATATCCGTCAATTCCAAGAACGACTCCTGCGCCTTGAGCCAGCGTGGGTCTTTGGAAATACCTTCCATGGATGCTCCGGTATTATTGCAGATCAGATATAACCCGACACCGATTACCATGAAGGCCTCGAACCGCGTCCCAGCCCCGTAGCGCGCAAATTCAAAATCGCCGAGCGAATACCGGTTGCTGAACAAACGCGGCTGCAATTCCTCCACGTCCACGCTGAAATTTTGTTGAAAGTGCTCTTTGCGCGGCCCCATGTAATGGATCAGATTCCCCTTGCCGCCGGCGAAAGTTAAAATGACCCATTCATCAAAAACCACCTTGCCATACATGTCGTTCATCTTGTCCGCGTATTTTTTGATCAGGACAGATGCTTGTTCTAAATTCATGCCTCTCTTTTAGCTCAATTGCGGCGAGCTGGCCAACTTATTCACGGTTTGGCCGCTTCGTCCAACGCCCGCAAAACTTCTTCCGGCAAATGATGGCGCACGGACTGGACTTTCTGATTGTCCCGCGTCGGATAAACCCGGTTGGTCAAAAGGATGATGTAAATCTTCCGCACCGGATCAATCTCGAAGGACGTCCCGGTAAAGCCGGTGTGATAAAGCGGCCGCTGATCAGGGCTTCTCGGTTCGTAATCCTTGTGCTCGGTATATCCCCAGCCCAAGCCGCGATCGGAATTATGGCCGATGACATGTGGCCGGACAAAATCCGCCACCACTTTTTGCGACATGATCTTGCCTTTTCCATCCAGCGCCAAAAGCAATTCCGTCGCCAACTTGGCCAGACTTTCCCCCGTGGAAAATAATCCGGCGTGGCCCGTGATGCCTCCGCCGCCGCGCGAATTTTCATCATGCACGATGCCGCGCCAGGGCGTTTCTGTACCCACCTTAAACTCCGTCGGCGCGATGCGTGGAATCAGGCTCGCAGGCGGATTCCGCATCGTGTCCTTCATGCCGAGCGGATCAAAGACCAATTCGCGCTCCAGTTGCCAAGATGGCTTGCCGCCCACGCGTCCGGCAATTTCTCCCGCCAGAATCATATTCAGATCACTGTAACGGAAAACCGCCCCGGGATCTGATTCCAACGGCACTTGACAAGCGGCCTGAATCATTTCCTGGTAATTTTTTGTCGTCTTGTAAAGGGGCCGCCCTGATGGCAGCCCGGAAGTGTGCGTGAGCAAATTTTCCACGGTGATCTGCTTGCGTTTTTTCCTCTCGGCCTCGCTCGGAGCCCGTTCCAAAAACTCCGGCAAATACTGACTCACCCGGGCATGGATATCCACCTTCCCCAACTGCACCAGACGCATGTAAAGCGAGGTCGTTCCCGTCACTTTGGTGAGCGAGGCCAGATCATACATGGTCTCCTTCGTCACTGGCTCCTTGTCGGAATATTCCATATGACCAAAAGCCGCCGACCAGAGAATTTTATCTTCATTGCCCACGACAACAGTGCAACCCGGATAGGCTCCATCTTTAATGCCAGCCTCCAAGACCGCCGCCGCCTTTGTAAAATCTGGTTTGTTAGCACTGAGAATGGAATTCGCGCTCAATATCAGCGCGACGAACATATAGAGAATATATTTATTTGTTTTCATATTTAAAACCTCACAAACCATTTCCGCCGATACATCACCCACGCCACCCCGTACATCATCAACGTCCAGGCAATGGCATGAAGCAAAGAACTGTTTCTGGGATCCGACGTCAACGGCGCAAAGAGCGTGTCGTAAATCCATTTCTGCAACGTCACCCCGTGGACTTGCACTTTCAAAATGATCCGCCCCAGCAAGCCGGTCAGGAAAAAAACCGTGATGGCGTTCATACCGTAAATGGCCAGGGGCTTCACCCAGGACCGATGCTGCTTCACATCCACCAGCCAGTAGCAGACCGCAAAAATATTCATCGCCATTCCCGCCATGAAAACCGCATAGGAGCTGGTCCAAAGCTTCTTGTTGATCGGGAGTGCCATATTCATCACGCTGCCGACGAATAACAAAACATTCCCGATCACAAACAGCCACGCCGTCTTTTCTTCCATGCTCTTGCGCGCGCGCAATAAGTGGCCGGTTAAAATCCCGAATAAAACCGTGGCGATGGCGGGCAGGGTGCTAAACACGCCTTCCGGGTCCCAGGAGTTCCCACCGGCGGTGTGATGATCGAGCACCAATAGATCCACATACTCACAAAAATTACCGTGTTCGGTGTAACGGCCCGCGCCAAATCCCGGCACCGGATAAAACGCCATGGCCAGCCAATAGCCCGCCAGCAAAACGACGATGGCGATGATTTGGCCGCGAATCTTTGTGTTCAGGAAAATCACACTGGCAAAAAAATAGCAGACCCCGATGCGTTGCAATACTCCGGGAATTCGTGCCTTGTCGAAAAACCAGTATGAAATCCCGTTCAACAACAACCCCAGCCCGATCAGAATCAGCGACCGCCGGGCGATTCGCCAAAGCATCTTTCCCCGCGCTTCTCCGGCCTCCAGGCGTTTGCCCATGGACAACGGAATCGCCACCCCGACGATCCAGAGAAAAAACGGGAAGATCAGATCGGTGAACGTCCAACCGTGCCACTCGGCGTGATCCAGCGGGGCATAAATATGGTCCCAAGTACCGGGGTTGTTGACCAGCATCATGGCGGCGATGGTTCCGCCCCGGAAAACATCGAGCGACATCAATCGCTCCTGGCTCGGGGTTTGGAGTTCGGCTGGCATGGGGAAACGATATAAGCGGGCAGCATCACTGCAAAGGAAAAATGGGGGCGCTCAAAATTGATGGTCAATCAGCGAACGGAGCGCGGCATTTATGCCGCGCTCCCATCCTATCGGCAGAAAATGGTAGTCGGCTATTTTGACGGAGCGCGGGTCTGTGACCCGCAGCAGCGTGAAATGGTAAAGATGCTTTGAATAACTCCACACCTTCTGCCCGGCGATGCTGCTGCGGGTCACAGGCACAGTGCCAAGACATCGCTTACAGCCAGCGCCAAGACATGGCTTACAGTTTAAAAATTTTTAC
>CAIYOY010000325.1 GCA_903927905.1 uncultured Verrucomicrobiales bacterium
ACTTTGATGCCGAGGAGGCGGGTGCCTTTGGCGGCCCAATCGCGCGAGCTGCCTGTGCCGTATTCGGTGCCGGCCAGGTTTTATCAGCTAATGCAGCGCAGAAAGAAAGTTCTCAGTTGGCGGCGAGAAAACCTTTTGCCTCGTCGGGCAGTGCAAAGACGAAGTGCTCAGGGAATGAGAAAAACGGCTATTAATTGTAATGTGCCAATTACAATAATTGGTTTAACTGTTAGCCATGCAAACAGATGATCCGGTTTTTCCATTGGGCCTAGGCCGAACGGTTTTGCTGGTTGTTTTCGTATTGTCCGCAGTTCTCTCAATAACATGGCTGCTTGCGCGGCGCGGCAAAACTGACTTCCGCCTAGGCCGAGTGTTAGGACTTTTTTTATGGTGTGGTGTGGCATCATTGCCGTTATGGCTAATGGCTTATCTTTTGTGGCCATGGGATTGGCTGTCCGCGCCCACGCGAAGAGTTGTCATATTGTCCATTTATTCGCCTTTAGTTACCGCCTATGCAATTGGCATTATTAGAACCAGACGAATCAGACGACAAAGAGCGTTTAAAAGCTAAAGCAGAGTAGGGTAGAAAGAATTTTTCCAATTTTTAGTAAAACTTGGGCGATCCCACCAAGCGCCGTCGCCCGCGGCGTTGTTTTCCTATCCGCCGAACGTGATGCTCGCGATGTCGCTGGTCAGGCCGATTTCCTCATCGCTCAACACGCCGCGCGCCATGTATTCACGCGCTTCGGCCACGCCGGGGGCGGCCAGCGGACTGCTGTCGAAGTAGGGCGACGTCGTCTCCACCGCCAGTTTGTTCCAAGCGGACGTGCCGCGCAGCCGGGAATAGATGGCCATGCTGTCCACGCCTTTCTTGGTGAAGGCGATTTTGATGACGTCGGCTTCTTGCGACACTTTGATCACGGGTTTGTAGGTGTTGTGATCGAAGGCTCCGGCGGCGCCCTTTAAACGGAGGGCGGCTTCGCTGCCGGACGCGGGATAACCGGGCAGGGTTTTCCAGTTTTTCACCTTGGCGCGGATGGCCAGGTCGGTGGATTTTTCGAGGACGAACTCGATTTCGTGGGCGGCGGCGAGGGCGACTTCCGCGGCCTCGGTGGCGTCCAGAAAGGGGTCGGTTGATGGTATTGTCATATTTATCGCGCTTTGGATGAGTGGTGTCCTTTGCCTGGTAGCATTGCCTCTTGACAAAATGAAGTGATTACATTACCTTGCCCGCAACATGGAATGGGACACAATGGAATCTGTAACACAGAATCGGGCCGGGAATCAAAAACACTTCGCCCGCCTCGCCTCCTTCCTAAACTCACTGAACGGCAGTTTCCCCATTCTCAACCTGCTTGTAAGCTTCACCAAGGCCTCCCCAAGCGACGCGAAACTTCAGCTAACGACAGCAAACTCGAGTCAACGCGACCTAACGAAACCTATTTCGATAATTTCGTATGTTTCGCGTGTTTCACGGGCAAAAATTCCAATCCTCAAAAAGGCAAAACAAGGTAGAACAAGCCAAAGTAAGGTAAAACAAGGCAAAACAAGGTTCGTCCACGGAAAAAATTTCTTCCACTTGACGCCACCCGCTTCGTCGCCGAATACTTTCCATATCCCATTATGCGAAAATTAAAATTAACTCTGCTCGCCCTCACCGCGTTCCTTTCCCTGTGCGCCGCGCAGGCCGAAGTCCATCTTCCCAACATCTTCTCCTCCCACATGGTCTTGCAACGCGACAAACCGATCGCCATCTGGGGCTGGGCCAGCCCCGGCGAGGCCATCACCATCCAGCTCGATACCACCACCGTGACCGCGACCGCCAACGCCACCGGCGAATGGAAAGCCACGCTCCCCGCCATGAAAGCCGGTGGCCCTTACACTTTGACCGTCACCGGCTCCAACAAAATCCAGTTCGAAGACGTGATGATCGGCGAAGTCTGGCTTTGTTCCGGCCAATCCAACATGGAAATGGGCATCGGCATGGTCAACGATGCCACCAACGAAATCGCCGCCGCCACCAATGCCGGCGTCCGCCTTCTCATGGTGGCCAATCGCTGGTTGCCCCAACCGCAAACCAACATCGTCGCTGACGGCATCAACGGCCAATGGAAACTTTGCACGCCAAAAACCATCGCCGAAGGAGGGTGGGGGGGCTTTTCCGCCACGGCCTATTTCTTCGCGCGTGAACTAAATGCAAAACTCGGCGTCACCGTCGGTGTGATTGACTCCACCTGGGGCGGGACGCGTATCGAATCGTGGACGCCGCCCGAAGGCTTCGCCGCCGTCCCCGCGTTGCAGCACGAATACGAACTCGTCCAACTCGGTGACCCGCGCACCGAAGTCCATCAGCAACGTCTCCAAAGCGTGATCACCGAAACCGAGAAGTGGCTCGAAGATGCTCGCCGCGCCAAGGCTGATAAAACCGAGGTGCCAGCGCTCCCCGTTGTTCCGGCCGAGTTGCAATTCCCGCATGATCTGCAACAAGACACAGCATTATATAATGGCATGATTAATCCGCTCGTTCATTACACCTTGCGCGGTGCGATTTGGTATCAAGGCGAATCCAACCTTCACGATGGTGATCTTTACCGTTCCCGAATGAAAGCGTTGATCAACGGCTGGCGCGAGATTTGGGGACAGTCTGAGTTCCCGTTCTTCTTCGTCCAGATCGCGCCCTATAATTATGGTGGCGACCCCGAGATCATCGGCCCGCTTTGGGAAGCGCAAACCGCCGCCGCGCAGCAAATTCCCGACACCGGCATGATCGTCATCAACGACATCGGCAACACCAAAGACATCCATCCCAAAAACAAACAGGAAGTCGCCCGCCGCCTCTCCTTGCTCGCGCTGTCGAAAACCTACGGCCAAAGCGGCCTGGAATTTTCCGGCCCTACGTTCAAAGCCATGACCATTGAAGACGACAAAATCCGCGTCACCTTCGATCACGCCGATGGCTTGGCCAGTCGCGACGGAAAGCCGCTGACCTGGTTCGAAATCATTGACGCCGACGAAGGCGGCTTCATGAAAGCCGAAGCGAAAATTGACGGTTCATCCATCGTCCTGTCTGCGCCCGAAGTGAAACATCCCGTTGCCATGCGTTTTGCCTGGAACATGCTGGCCGAGCCGAACCTGATGAACGCCGCCGGTCTGCCGTGCAGCGCCTTCCGCGCCGGCAACGCCCCCAAGCGCGACCTCCTCACCCTGCACGTGCCCGAAGCGAAAGATTATCAACTCGCCCTCGATCTCGACCTGAACAAACTCGGTGCCAATATCCAATACGAGGCCGACCACCGCGCCGAACTCCACCAACCCTACGACCGCATCGCCTATTTCTTGGAACTACAAGAAGCCAACGGCCCCACTCAATATCTATATGCTTCGATGGATGCCTTTACCGATGACCTTGGAAAAATCGGCATCCCCACCGTCCAATCCGGCGCGCATTTCCAGCAAAATATCAAAAACCTGACCGTCTATTCCAACGTCAAAGGCATCATCACCGGGACAAACATGAAAGGCGGCAACATCGAATTCTGGCCCAACAACTACGGCGAAGCCAACAGTGCCAAAGTCCCCAACGCCTCCGCGACCATCTACGATTTCGGCGATCAACCCTTCGATCCGGCCGACGGCTACGGCTCCATGCAGATCCACAACCACGCCGCCAAGCAAACGCTCTTTGCCTTAAACCATTGGAAAGAAGGTGCCAAAGCCGACCTCGGCATCGGCAATCAATCCAAAGGGAATCCCGACTGGACCTTCGCCGCCAACGCCGGTTCCTATAAGAGCGCAAGATTGCGGGTGTTGGTGCATTTGAAGTAAGTGACGCAAGGAGTGGGGACGGCTCGTCCCCACAAAAAAATTGAAGGTAACTATGGGGACGAGCCGTCCCCACTCCTAAATTCTGGCTAGACAAGCTAGAATTATTATTGGATAGTATGGACATGAAAAGAACCTGGCAATTGCAAGAAGCGAAGAACCAGTTGAGCACCGTGGTGGACAAAGCCATCGCGGAAGGGGTGCAGACCATTACCCGGCATGGCGAACCGGTGGTGGTGGTTATTTCCACGGCGGAGTTCAAAAAGATCAGTCAACCAAAACAAAAGCTCTCGGAATTTTTTGCCAGCTTGCCCTCACACGGGATTGAACTGGACTTGGAACGCGACAAAAGCCCGGCCCGGGATGTCGAGTTGTGAGCTGGTTGCTTGACACGTGTGTCCTTTCGGAAGTGGACAAGCTCCGGCCTGAACCCAGGGTGATCCAATGGCTGGACGCTCAACCGGAATCAAGTTTGTTTATCAGCGCGCTAACCATCGGTGAAATGCAGAAAGGGCTTAAGTTGTTGGCCAATAGGGAAAAACAAAATCGAATAGAACGGGCCATCGTATCCCTTTTGATCCGTTTTGCAGGCCGAATCCTCTCCTTTGATATCAACGTGGCCAGGCAGTGGGGGGATATACAGGCAACGGCCAAGCAAAACGGATTCGTCCTGCCTGCGGTAGATGCCTTTCTTGCGGCCACAGCCTTGACGCACCATTTAACTTTTGTGACCCGCAATACCGACGACTTGAAATACATTCGAGTTCCCGTTCTAAATCCCTGGCTTTAGCTGGTCTCAAAAAAACCAAAAAAAACGCTTGTGAAAAATTTCACGATGAGGCAATTTTGGCCCCGCTTTCGGTTGATGCCCTGTTGTACTAACGGTGGAGTTGTCCCCAAAGCTGTTTAGTAGTGAAATGAAACCAATTTTCGCCGCATTATTTTTGTTGGTCGCGTCGGTTTTCCTCTCGGTTGCAGAGGAACCGGTGACTTTGTCTGCTGGTCATGACCAGGCAGCGGTTCACGCCGCCGCTGGAAAAGTGGCCGAAGAAGGCTTGCCGCTTAATTCCGTCGTTCTCTTCCATGTCGGCCCGCTGCCCGTCAGCAATTCGATGGTGGTCACTTGGATCGTGGCGTTGTTCCTGATTGTTTTTGCCCAGATCGCCACCCGTAACGCCAAGCTTATTCCCGAGGGCGCGCAGAATTTTTGGGAATGGATCGTGGAAAGCCTTTACGGATTTCTGGAAG
>CAIYOY010000326.1 GCA_903927905.1 uncultured Verrucomicrobiales bacterium
AGGACGCGGCGTTCGCTATCGGTCAGACTGTGGATCCCGTGGGCGGAAATTTTATCAAGGATGGGGTCCACTTCGCGGCTGATGAATTCGCCCGGCGAAACTTCCTCTTCCTGCACCGCAGGCTTGCGGCGGGCGTTGCGGGCGGCCCGAAACACTTCCACCGGTGAACGTTCGTAAGGCCGCCATGATTCTGCTTCTGGACGAGATGCCCAGCGAACGAAAGCAATGCCCGTCAACATTCCACCCAAATGCGCGGCATGAGCAATGTTGCCTTTGTCCCAAAGTAATCCGACCAGACTAACCACGCCTTCAACCACCAGCAGCATCTTCGCCTGAAAGGTCACCGGCAGGACAAAGAATACCAGCATGGTGATCTGCTGCGTTGGCGCCAGCGTGGCAAAGGCCGCGATCAAACCAAAGACCCCCGCCGAGGCTCCCACTACTCCACCACCCAGGCGCGGAATAAAAAAGCCCAAACCCACTTGAATCAAGCCGCCGATGGTTCCACTGAGCAGATAAAGCTTCAGCATGGATTTTCCACCGAGTAATTCCTCGACCGCGTGTCCAAAAAAATAAAGTCCGAGCAGATTTCCCACCAAATGCCACAAGCCACCATGCAGGAATTGAAACGTCAGCAGTTGATAAATTTTCCCTTCTTTCAGACCTTGAACGCTTAAACCCAAAAGTCTTTCGGCTTGCGGGCCAACCAGCGCTTGGAGCGCGAAACAGGCGACGAGACTGATGAGCAATATCGTGGTCATGGACCAGTATTGCTTGGGCGGCGTCCGCATGTATGAACGTTCATCCAACATCGCAAAGGAGCTTAACTCTTTTCGTCGCGTTAATCAATGCTGCCGATGCCTTGTGATTTAAGACGGCCATCGGTCCCGATAACCATCGTCCGAATCCCAGGTCGAAGCGATACGATAGCTTCATGCCCATCAGATCCGGCTACAAGCAAGGCGGTGGAAAGGGCGTCGGTTTCGGTGGCGGAAGGCAGGGCAACAGCCGCGAGCAATGCTTTGGCCACGGGGTAGCCGGTGCGGGGATCTAGGACGTGGCCGAAGGTTTGCCCTTCTGCTTTGAATGAGCGCCCCCAAACAGCGGAAACCGACAAGGCTTCGTCGGTCAACGGAATAAAAATGGGTTCGCTTTTTTGCGCGGTTTCGGGAGGTGATTCGATGGCGATTTTCCAGCTATCAGCATCCGAGGGTTTTCCAATGGCGCACACGGTACTCGTGCCGCCGTGAATGAGAGCGCTGGTGATGCCAGCTTCGCGCAAAAGTTTCGCCGCGCGACCAACCGCGAAGCCTTTGCCGATCGCACCCAAATCAAGCATCACGCCTTCACGATCAAATCGCACCGTGAAACTTTCTGAATCCAGCAAAACATGCTCCATGCCGATCTGTTCGCGGGCGCGACCCAGTTCCGCCGGATCAGGTGGATGACCGGTGCCACCCATGAAACCCCAGCAACGCACCAAGGGAGCGATGGTGATGTCAAACATGCAGCCGGTTTCGCGATGGAGTTGTTGCGCGTGTTGCAGTAAAGAGAAAACCATCGGGCTGACCCGGACCGGTTCGCGAGCGGCGCGGGCGTTGATCTGGGAAATTTCGCTGGTGGGCCGGTAAAGACTCAAGCGCGATTCGAGCCGGTCAATTTCGTCCAGTGCTTCCTCCCCCGCCGCGCGCAAGGCGGCGGGACGCTCCCCGTGCAACACGATTTCGAATCGTGTGGCCATCGCATTGCGGGCGAGCGTGACAGTTTCCATGGTTCACAAAAAACCGGAGTTCCGCACGGGGCGAAACTCCGGTCGGAAGAATTTTCTCGATCAGGAAATCGGCAGCGTGCCGTAGGTGATGGCCGGGACTTCCTTGCCATCGCCGGTGGTGATCTTGCGCGTCTTTTCGTCGAAGAGACAGGTGATGTTCATCCGATTGGACATTTCGGCGAGCGAAATGATGGTCTGGGTGCGAATGGCCAGATCAATGCCCGCGTTGGGCATCTTGCCATCGCGGATGCAATCGAACCAGTTTTTCTCGTGGACACGAATATCTTCATGCGGAGTCAAACCATCGAAGGAGGCGCCGTCAATTTCTTCGCTGAACTCTTTTTCCGGCACGAGTTCCACTTTTTCGCCCATGTTGCCGATGTTCAAGGTGGCTTTATGGCCATAGACGACAAAGCCGGGACTCTTGGCGTTGACGCTGCTGCAAGTGATGGTGATCAAGTAGCCGCTGGGGAATTCGGCCAGCAATTGAACGTGTTCCGAGACATCGCGCTCCGGGGTGTTGGGAGTGTTCTTGTCGGCGTGGACATTTTTGGTGCCGATGGAAGTCACGCGGCAGGGAAATTCGGGATTGCCCGAGGCCACCATCAAAGGATGGAGACGATGCGGGACGAGATCGCCGAGCAATCCGCCGCAATAAGGATAATATTTGCGCCAGCGATGGAAATGATCGGCGCTGAAGGGAATTTTATTTTTGATCGAACCCATCCAACGTTCCCAATTAATATTTTCCGGGGTGGATTTTTCGTCAATTTTGTAATTCCATTCGCCACCAATACTGTTGCGACAATAATAACCTTGAGCCCAAACCAACTGGCCAATCTTGCCGGCCTTAACGAGTTCCGCCGCCTTGTGCCAGCCCGCCGCCGAGCTGCCCTGGGAACCGACCTGGAACACTTTGCCGGTTTTTTTTACGGTGTCATAAACCTGGAAAGCTTCACCCAAATAACGGGTCATCGGTTTTTCGGAATAGACATGCTTGCCGGCTTCCATCGCATCAATGGAGATCGGCGCGTGCCAGACGTCGTGCGTGGCGACGACGACAGCATCAATATCTTTATTTTCGAGCATTTTGCGGTGGTCGGAATAGGCCTGGTCGGCGGTCAGTTTGGCGAAATCTTTGGCTTCATCGCGGCGTTTGTTGAAGAGATCGCAAACGCCGATAAGGGCAACGTTGTTGTCGGCGGCCTTGCCATGGATGCCTTTGAAATGGTTCATGCCGATGCCGGTGCCGACCCCGACCACGGCGACGTTGATGCGGTCATTGGCACCGATGACTTTGCCGGTGGACGGTGCCTGGTTCTGGCCATAAACGGGCGTCTTGAAAAGATTGGCGCTGGTTGCGACCGCGGCAGCGGCGAGGGTGGATTTCTTCAGGAATTGACGGCGAGTTTCGGCACTTTCGATGCGATTATTTTCGTTTTGATTCATAAAAAATTTTCAGTCACGGAGTTAGGAAAAAAAGCTTACAACAATCTGACGGTCGGTCAAATGTTTCATTCAGGATTTTGGTGGAGGAAAATTTTCCCACGGGCGCACCTTGATCTACCTTGATTTGGCTTAATTTACCTTTATTTACCTGAATTTGTCTTAATTTTTCAAAAGGATTTTTTGCCCGCGAAAAAGGCGAAACTGGCGAAATTATTAAAATGAGTGCCGTTAGGTCGCGTTGACTCGAGTTTGGTGTCGTTAGCTCTAGTTTCGCGTCGCTTGTCGAGGGCCTGGCAAAGCTTAAACGCAGGTTGGGAAGGAGGAAATTAGGGTTGGCGAGACCAGTTTTGATGCGGTTTAGGAAAGACAAAGAAAGAGTTTTAACCACGGAGACACAGAGGCACGGAGAGGCAAAGGGATTTTTATTGTCCCCGCCCGATGATTCATCCCAAGCCCAGTTCATGCCGAAACAATAATGTAGTGGTTACATTATGTCAAGAGGCAATAATATCGAGGAGTTGACGGCTCGGGTTAATTTCACGCGTTTTTGGCCAGTCACATCACTGCCGACAGGAATGCTGCTTGGTAGAAACTGGCGATACAGCAGACTGCCAGGCGGCGCTACGTCGCCATGGCAAGATGCACGCGGTGAATCGGGACTCAACGCGCGGGTTGATTATGATGTCGCGTATAAAACGGATTGTCCGCCCGCGTCGCTTTGCGAATTCCCAGTTCTTCCCCATGCTCTCCAACGAGCGTGACCAAACTCTTTATCCCACGGCCGGGATTATAAAAATGCCCGGACTTTTCCGAAATCATGCCATCCACCCCGAGCTTGATGTAACGCTTCATCAAGCGGGGACTGTTCACCGTCCACGTGATGACCAGGCGAATCTTCCCTTCGTTGTCGCGCAAGGCACAGGCCTGTTTGATGGACGGCCAAACGTGCCGGGCGAACAACCACTGCGCAAAATTGCACACTCCGGTGCCGTTGCTGTAACATTGATTGGTGATTCCGACCTCGGAAAAATATTCCGATGCCGCCGCCGGATGATCCTCGTAGTCGAACATGGCCGCTTCGTGCGCGCCGAGTTCATGGGCCACGATATCAAAGATGGCCCGATCTTTGACCGTCCCCGAGGTGATGATCACGTTCAAATCAATCTTATCCGGCCCGGTTCCAATCAAATAAGTGCGGATCGCCTGCAATAATTCGCGCCCCTTTTCTGGCGTGGCAACGAGGGCCTTGCAATCGAAATAGATCAAGGCAAGGTTCGTGTTTTCCAGGGCGATCACGCGCAATTCTTTCAGATAGTCAAACAACGCGGGGGCCTTGGCGGATGAAGGTCCCGTGCCGAGGTCCGGCCCGTGACCGATGCAAAGCTCATTCGTATCCGCTTTGGAAACATTCACATCGGCATCAAAGGCATTGGCGCCCAAAGCCAAATATTCCCGCACCTCGGGAATGGTATCGGCATTGTGACCGATGATGTAAAAGGGACGCAAAGATGCGGCGAGAGCGGGCGGTGCAGCTAACAGGGATAATGAACTTAAACGAACCACGGCGAAGACAACGATGTTTAAAAAGACCCTGTTAATTTTGGTTCGCATTTCTGACCGAACATACCTCGTCGAACAAATCAGTCAAATGGGGTATAATACTGAGTTGGAACGCCGAACTCCGATTCGGCGTGTCTTCGTTGGTGTTCAATCTTCAGATTGTCCGGCACCCCGCACGCTAAAGAGTGAACACCAACCCGGAGTTCGGCGTGTTGCCTATTTCTTTTGCCACCACAACATCAACTCCAACCCCGTCCGATTCGGATAAGACCGTGGCACCCATTCCTTCTGCAAATCAAAATACGGCGAGAAACGTTTCACCAATTCATCCCGCGTCGTCCCAAATGGCGGCCCATCCGTGTCTGGAATCAAATAATTCACCGCCAAATATTGTCCCTTCGGTTTCAACCACCGCAGCACCGCCTGCACATAATCCTCGCGCCGATCCGGATTGATCGCGCAAAAAAGCGTGTGCTCAAAAACCCAATCAAACTTCCGCAACGGTTTATCCGCCAGAAAATCGCACGTGATAAAATCAGCCTTCAACCCCGCCGCTGCCGTCCGCTCCTGGCACAAACGGATCGCGCTTGGGGCCAAATCCGCGCCCGTCACCTTGAAACCAGCCTTGGCCCAGGCTCGCGCGTCATGCCCCGTGCCGCATCCCGGTACCAGCACTTCATCACGAGTCAAATCGGGGTGCGCCGCCAGAAAATCCACCAACCCCGGGGAAGGCTCGCCCTTTTCCCAGGGCATGTCCTTCGTCTGATACCGTTCCTCCCAATTTGTTTCCGGCGCGCTCATTTAAATTTATATTCGATAACCACGGGACGATGGTCGGAAGCATCGGTGTTGGGCACCCAGGCTTTCAGCGGAGTGATGGAGTTGGTGGTGATCCATTCGTAATCTATGCGGCGATCGGGTTTGTCTGAGCGAAAGGTGAAGCCGGGATCTTGGTTGACCAGAGGCCAGGCATCAGTGAGAAATTCGGCCATGGCGTTATGGGTGGGGCTGTCAGGGCGCGAGTTGAAGTCGCCGCAAACGATGGTCGGGAGATCATGGTGGTCGGCGGCGATTTTTTTGAGTTCGGTGACGTTGAGGAGGCGCTCTTCTTCGCCGGGATGGAAATCCACATGCGTGCAGACGAAGAAGATTTTTTGACCACGCACATCAAGGGTGAGTTGC
Organism: uncultured Verrucomicrobiales bacterium; assembly: GCA_903927905.1. Classification (GTDB taxonomy): domain Bacteria; phylum Verrucomicrobiota; class Verrucomicrobiia; order Limisphaerales; family Palsa-1400; genus CAIYOY01. The sequence continues at coordinate 5,963 of CAIYOY010000326.1, forward strand.
ATCGCGCCGCGTTGTTCGTTGGTGTGCAGCATTTGATAGTGAAGATTGGTCTGGGTAAGAACCGGAAAACGGGAGAGGATGGCGTTGCCATATTCGCCACCTTGATAAGGGTGATTGTTGAAAAAGACGCCGGTCATGCCGGTCAGTTCGGCAAGCTCAGCGGTGAGATCGCGTTTATCGGTGCGACGGACGCCTTTGTCCACTTCTTCGAGGGCGACGATGTCGGCTTGTTCGCGCTTGATGACTTCGGCAATGCGCAGAATATCAATTTTTTTATCAAGACCTTCGCCGTGCTGAATGTTGTAGGTCATGACCCGGAAAGTTTCTGCCGATCCGGAAAATGCGGCAATGACGCCGACGAAAAATCCAAGCAATAAAAGTGATTTGATTTTCATGGTATCAGGGAGAGAGACGTTCGATCAGCCATGAGCCTTCAATCTGTTTCGTATAGCGGAAACGATCGTGGAGACGATTGGGGCGGCCTTGCCAGAATTCGATGGTCTCAGGCGCAAGAACGTAGCCACCCCAATAAGGCGGCAGCGGAACATCTTCACCCGGATGCTTCTTTTTGATTTCGGCCAGGCTCGTCTCCAAAAATTCGCGATTGGGAACGGCTTGGCTTTGTTTGG
>CAIYOY010000327.1 GCA_903927905.1 uncultured Verrucomicrobiales bacterium
CGGGATTGGTGCTGCGGGATTATGTCGCGGCGCATCTTCCGGGGAACCCGCTGCATTACGCGCGGGATTATTATGATCAGTATCCAAAAGTCGCGCTCGGCCATTGGCCGCCGGGCTTTTATTTGATGCAATCGGGTTGGACACTGCTCTTCGGGGTGTCGAAGACTTCGGTTTTATTGCTCATGGCGTTTCTGACGGCGCTGGCGGCGACGACGTTGTTTCATGTTTTTGTCCCGGAATTTGGGGAACTGCGGGCGCTAGCGGGGGTGGCGGTGTTGCTGGGGATTCCGTTGGTGCAGGATTTTATCGGAGCGATCATGACCGAAATACCGATGATGTTTCTCTTTTTGCTGGCGGCGGTGTTTTTCATCCGCTTTCTGGAAAATGAAAAAACCTTTGATGCCGCCGCTTTTGGCGTGGTGGCTCTGGCCGCTATTCTGACAAAATTTTCCGGTTACGCGCTGGGCTTGCTGCCGCCGTTGGCGGTGATTCTTTGCCGAAGATTTTATTTGTTCAAGCGTTTCGCCTTTTGGTTGCCGGCAATTATTGTCATCCCGCCCGCTGGGTTGTGGACAGTGGCGACCATGAAAATCGCGAGCGAAGGATTGGTGGAGGAACATTGGGGCTGGGCTTTCACCCACAAGGCCATTCCGTATTACGCGAACAAGCTGCTGTTGCACGCAGGCATCGCGCTGCTTTTTTTGGCGGCCTTCGGATTTATTATCAAACTGTTGATCCGGCGGAAAATCAAACCGAGCTACGCCACGTTTGGCGCGTTGCTGGTCTGCATCTTCTCAATGAACGTTCTGGTGCCAGCCGGATTTGAAGCGCGTCACCTGATTGCGGCTTTGCCGGCGGTGGTCTTTTTTGCCTGGGCTGGAACGGATTGGATTGCAGGCTGGCTGGCAGATCGCGGGATGAACCACAAAGCGGCGTTTGGCATGACCTTTGGTCTGGCCATTTTGCTGTTCGGCCTGGAAGTTTTTCATTTTTCTCACAAAGGCTATGCTGGTTTTGGGACGGTCGCACAAACGCTCCTCAACGATGCTCGGGCCAAGAATGTTTCTTTCCTTGTCGCCTCCGATGCGCGCGGGGAGGGGATGTTCATCTCCGAAGTCGCCCTGCATGAAAAACGTCCCGGCCACATCGTCCAACGCGCCAGCAAAAAACTGGCTGGCAGCGGTTGGAATGGCGGTTCCTACCACATGATGTACACCGTCAAGCCCTCCGACAAAACCGGCCAGGAATATAAAACCGAAGACGAACTCCTCGCCTTCCTGCGGAAAGATTCCATCGGCTATTTCATTCTCGATGATTCCCTCCTCGAAAAAAATCGTCCCAAACATTTCGTCGTCCTGCAAAAAACCATCGAAGCCCATCCCGAAGTGTTCACCCTCGAAAAAACCTTCGACGTGGAGCGTAATGGCATCATCTATCCCAACGCGCTCAAACTTTATCGCAAAATATCTTGAATTGACATTCCCCAACAATCGTCCAGAACATCACCATACATATGAGCCAAAACACAGACAGCACCAATAGCGTCACTCGTCGCGATTTTCTTAAAGTCACCGGCACTTTTGCCGCTGCCACGGCTTTTGCCGGAGGCGTTCCCAATGTTCATGCCGCTTCTTCGGAAACAATTCAAATCGCCCTGATCGGTTGCGGCGGACGTGGCGGCGGCGCGGCGGCCAACGCCTTGTCGGTGCCCAAGGGCAACACCAAACTGGTCGCCATGGCCGATGTCTTTGAACATCGTTTGGCTGGCGCTTACAATACTCTAACGCAAAAGTATCCCGACCGAGTGGATGTGCCGAAAGGCCGTCAATTCATCGGCTTCGACGCCTACAAAAAGGCGATGGATTGCCTCAAACCCGGCGATGTGGCGATTTTTACCACTCCGCTGGCTTTTCGCTGGGTGCATTTCACCTATGCCATTGAAAAAGGCATCAACGTTTTCATGGAAAAACCGCTGACCGCCGACGGCCCCAGCTCCCGCAAAATGCTGGCCCTGGCGGAAGAAGCCAAAAAGAAAAATTTGAAAGTGGGCGTCGGCCTGATGTCTCGTCACGCCGATCACATGGAAGAAGCTCATAAACGCATCCAAGACGGCGCGATCGGGGATATCATTTTGATGCGTGGTTACCGCATGGCCGGTCCGTTGGCCACGGCGTTTTCGGAAAAATGGCCGGGCCAGCCGAGCGAATTGCTTTGGCAGATTTCCCGTTTCCACAGCTTCATTTGGGCCAGCGGCGGGTGCTTCAGTGATTTTTATATCCATCACATTGATCATTGCAGTTGGATGAAAAATTCCTGGCCGGTGAAAGCCCAGGCGCTGGGCGGTCGTCATTACAAAACCAATCCGCAAGGCCAGCTTTACGTGGACCAGAATTTTGATTCCTACTCAGTGGAATACACCTTCGCCGATGGCGCGAAATTCATCATGGATGGACGCTGTGTGGCGGGTTGCAACGATATTTATTCCAGTTACGCCCATGGCACCAAGGGCATGGCCGTCCTCGCTCATAATGGCGATTGCGCTCCGCCGTCCCAGATTTTCAAAACGCAAGGCGTGAGCAAGAAAGGTCTCCTTTGGGAATCGAAAGAAATCCCCGGCGTGACCGATCCGGTCGGTTACCAGAAGGAATGGAATGTTTTGATTGACTGCATCCGCAATGACAAGCCGCACAACGAAGTCGAGCGCGGAGTCATGGCCAGCGTGACCACCTCCATGGGCCGCATGGCGGCGCACACCGGCCAGGAAGTCACTTTTGATGAGGCGATGAATGGCACTGCGGTTTACGCGCCGGACGTGGAAAACTGGAACCTGAACAGCGCGCCGCCGGTCAAATCCGACGCGGAAGGCCGTTATCCGAAGCCGGAGCCTGGCATCATCACCAAGACGGAATACAAACTGGATCCCATGCCGGCGTAAGCCAGGAGGAAAACAGAGCGCGACTCTGTGAGTCGCAGCATCTTGATCAGAAGTGGGTGAGGCTGTGGTCGCCTCCGTAGCCCCAGAGCAATAATCGTGCGTTGCTTTGGGGCTGTTGCTATAGGCGTGACTTCACCCGCTTTTTAAGCACCCCATCACAGCTCGCAAACAAGCATATTTCCATTGCAATTCGGCCGAACGAGGCATAAAAACAGTATTCGTGGGCGATAAAGCACGTCCGTGCGCAGTAAAATGAAAACTATAAATCATTTATGAAAACCAAGCTTTATCATTTATTCATCCTGCTGGCTTTGCTCGTTGGCATTCATCAAGCCTCAGCGCAAACTTGGACGCAGACCAGTGCGCTCATTACAAACTGGCAGGCCATCGCCGTTTCCTCGAACGGAACCAAGCTGGCCGCCGTTGTTTCCGGCGGTGGTATTTACACTTCGTCAGATTCAGGCAATACATGGACGCAAACCAGCGCATCCAATGCAAATTGGTCTGCCATCGCATCTTCTTCGGACGGCACCAAACTGGCGGCAGCAATCAACGCTGGTGGTATTTACATTTCCACCAATTCAGGTGCCACTTGGAATTTATCCAGCGCCACAAATTCGCAGTGGGATACCATCGCGTCGTCTGCGGATGGAACCAAACTTGTGGCGCAATCTGACAACAATAACAACTCTGCGCTAAATGGGATTTACACATCCACCAATTCAGGGGTGAGTTGGATTCAAAACCCACTTGCCAGTCCTGCTGGCGCAACCGGAGCGATAGCCACCTCGGCCGACGGATCAACCATACTTTTTGCGCAATATTATAATCCAATGTGGATTTCTACAAATTCTGGAAACACATGGTTTAATGCGGAGATTAACGGGGTTTGGAACAGTTGCGCCTGTTCCGCAGATGGAACCAAAATGGTGGCTGCACAGTATAAGGTTAATCCGTTTAACAACCAAAATTCTCCTGTCCCTGGATCAATTTACACCTCAACCAATTCGGGAGCCAGTTGGGTATTGAGCAGCGCGCCCACCAACGTGAACTGGATTTCAGTCGCCTCATCATCTGCTGGAAGCACATTGGCGGCAGCGGTCAGCGGCGGCGGCATTTGGATTTCAACCAATTTCGGGGCAAACTGGATTCAGCAGACCGGAGCACCTAATGCGTCATGGTCGTCCATTGCTTCGTCAGCTGATGGAACCCAATTGGTTGCGGCGGTCAACGGGGGCGGCATTTACACTGCACAAACCACTTTGTCCTCCACCGCGCAGACGAACATCTTTCTGTTTAGCGGGTCGGAGACGAATATCACTCTGCCCCCCGGCACTTACATTATCACTGCCTACGGCGCTCAGGGCGGCAATGGTGCCTTGGCCGGCGGCCTTGGAGCCGAGATGAGCGCCAAATTTTCCTTCCAAACAAACACGATGCTCACCCTGCTGGTCGGCGGCAGCGGCGCTTCTGGCGGCAGTGCCGGGGGCGGCGGTAGTTTTGTGGTCAATGGCAGCACTCCGCTGGTCATAGCAGGCGGCGGTGGCGGTGCAGGCGCTGGCGGCGGTGGCGGATCTGGGTTAATCGGTACCAACGGTGGCAACGGCGCCAGTGGTGGCAATTTTGGTGGTAATGGTGGTATCGGCGGCGGCGGTGGTAGTGGCGGTGGCCACGGCAGTGGTGGTGGCGGCGGCGGCTATAGTAGCAATGGCAGCAACGGCAGCAACGGTGGTATCGGCGGCAACAGTTTCTTAAGCGGAGGGGTGGGCGGTGCCAACGGTGGCGGTTACGGTGGTGGTGGCGGCTACGTCGGCGGTGGTGGTTACGGCGGTGGCGGCGGTGGTGGCTACAGCGGTGGTGGCGGTGGCGGCGGGAGCCCGTCTGGTGGCGGTGCCGGTGGCGGCGGCGGTGGTTCCATCATTGATTCATCTTCCATATCGAATCTCACCGAGGTTTCCGGCATCGCCAGCCCCGATGGTTCACCCAACGGCGAGATTATTATTACCACAGTCTCACCGCCTGTGCCGTTCACTTACACGACCAATAATGGCACCATCACCATTACCGGCTACACCGGTTCCAGTGGTGCGGTGACCGTCCCCGGCGCGATTAATGGCTATCCGGTCACCAGCATCGGGAACGTGGCGTTTTCTGAGACTAATGTGACCAGTGTTATGATTCCCAGCAGCGTAACAAGCATCGCACAGCTTCTATTTGATGGTCCCAATCTGACTGCGATAACGGTGGCGACAAACAATCCCGTCTTTAGCAGTGTGGCTGGTGTTTTATTTGACAAAAACCAGGACACGTTGATTGAATGTCCCGGAGGTCTGGCCGGCAGCTACACGATTCCCAACAGCGTCACCACCATAGCGGAAACAGCATTTTGGCAATGCAGAAATCTGACCAGCGTGACGATGGGCAACAGCGTTAACAGCATAGCCAGAGATGCGTTCGCCAACGCCACCAGCCTGACCAACATTTTGATCGGTAACGGTGTCACCAGCATCGGCTACTATGCGTTCTGGAATTGCACCAGTCTGACCACGATCACGATTCCCGGCAGCGTCACCAATATTGGATATGGGGCCGTGAACGTCGGCACCTTCTCCGGTTGCACCAGTCTGACCAGCATCTTTTTCGGAGGCAACGCGCCAATCCCAAATAATGACACAAGTGTTTTTCAATTTGACGCCAATGCCGTTGCTTACTATTTGCTTGGAACTGTGGGTTGGGGTGCCACATTTGACGGCATTCCAACCTCAGCCATTCTACCCCCTGCACCCAAATTGGGCATCAGCAGCTACGGCAGTCAGCCAGCAGTGTTTTTCCCCACGGCCACCGGCACGAATTTTGTACTACAAATGAACACCGACCTGAACACGACCAATTGGGTGACGGTCAGCAACGCCATTCCTATCAGCGGATTCATCATCACCAATTCGTCCGGCGCTGTTTTCTTCCGATTGCATTAAATATTCAATACAGCCAGCAATCATTTTGCCTTTTCCGCGTTCGCGTGGTTCGTTTGGTTCGCGGTTAAAATTCCCACAGTCGCCCAAATTTTCTTCTCTCAAACCGCCCGCGCCACCGCCAGCAGACTCTGCCCAAACGGAGGGGCTATGATATTGCTTTCCATCCCATAGACTGCGGGGAAAATTAGCCGGTCAAACATCCGCACGGAACCCACGCTAAACCCGCGCTTTTTCAAAACGCAAAAATTCGCCCACCACGCGAAGTAACCGACCCAATTATAATAGCGCAACCGCACCACCTCAAAGCCCGCGTCCCGCAACTTTTTCCGCAATTCCGGTTTTGAATAGCGCCGGTGATGGCCAAAGTCCTTGTCCAGCGGCGCATAGATTTCCTGCCGCGCGGGGACGAATAGATTCAACAGGCCATGCTGTTTGTGCAACAGCTTGTGGTAGCTCAGCAACTCCGCCTCATCTTCGCGGATGTGTTCCAAAACATTGATGCTCAAAATCCCGTTCCAATCCGTTCCGCCCGGAATGTCGGCAATCGTGCCTTCAATCAAGGGGTGGCCGGGGAGGGCGGCGCAGAATTGGTGGCAGAAAGCGGGATCCGGCTCCACCGATTGAAGATAATCAAGGCCCGGGACGGTGCGCAGCATTTGGGTCATTTGACCGATGCCCGCGCCGATCTCGATGACCCGGCCCTTGAGGGTCGGGGAAAATTCTTTGACCAGGGCGCGGCGATAATTGACCGCCTCATTCAGCGCATCAAATTCAAAACTCGCCGTTGAAGCCGCCTCATTCGGACGCTCTTTCTTCATCGGAAAAAATTATACTTGAAGATGCAGCGGAGCGCGCTGAAGCCGTCGCGCCAACCGATTTTTTTGCCCTCGGCGTAGGTGCGGCCATAGTAGGAAATGGGCACCTCATAAATCCTGACATCTTTGAGGCGGCTGAGTTTGGCGACGATTTCAGGCTCAAAACCGAAACGGTTTTCCTCAATTTTAATCTGTTGAATGATCTCGCGCTTGAACACTTTGTAGCCGGTTTCCATGTCGGTGAGGTTCAAATTGGTCGCCATGTTGGACAGCGTGGTCAGGAACTTATTTCCCAGGGAATGCCAGTAATACAGCACCCGGTGGGCGGTGGAACCGATGAAGCGCGACCCAAAAACCACATCGGCCTTCCCGGTGAGAATCGGCCAGCATAGGATGGGATATTCCGTCGGGTCGTATTCGAGATCCGCGTCCTGAACGAGAACGATCGGCGCGGTGGCGTGAGAAAAACCGGTGCGCAAGGCCGCGCCTTTGCCTTGGTTGACCTGATGTTGAAACAACTTTACCCGTGCGTCGCTTTTGGCCACCGGTTGAAGCGCTTCCCAGGTATTGTCACTGGAGGCGTCGTTCACGATGACCACTTCCTGCACCAGCGGCTGGGCCAGGACGGTCTTGATCATGCTGGCGATGGTGGGGCCTTCGTTATAGACCGGCACGACCACGCAAAGACACGGGGCGGCCTTGGCCGGGTCGGGTTGAGTCGTTTGGTCGGTGATCATGTTTAAATTGCTGGGTGCATTTCACGAAGTTTCGGGCGGAAGGTCAAATGGAAACGCATTTTGGCGTCGGCCGGAGCGCGGGTCTGTGACCCGCAGCAGCGTGAAATTGTAAAGACGCTTTGAATAACTCCACAACCTTCTGCTCGGC